>JADJCK010000005.1:0-300000 GCA_016703265.1 bacterium | reverse complement strand
ACGATCTCACCCACGACGATGCCCTGCTCCTTGGCGAACTTCTCGGCCGGCACCAGGGAGTAGAAGAGCATCTGCGACTGCAGGTCCATCCCCTTCTCCAGGTGCTCGGCGGGAACCACCATCATGTAGTTGGTGTAGAAATCGGTCGTGTTCGCGTTGTTGTAGGCGCCCACTGCATCCGCCGCCTGGTACAACTCCTCCTGCGTGTACTCCTGCGTACCGTTGAACAGCAGGTGCTCGAGCATGTGGCTCATGCCGCTGGTGCGGAAGTCCTCGCGCGCCGAGCCCACGAGCACCTGTGTGTAGATGCCCACCATGGGCTGACCCGGATTGCGCAGCAACACCACGGGCAGCCCGTTCTCCAGGCGCAGGATCTCGGTGTTGGCCGGCAGTTCAGGCAGCAGCGGGGCAGGCTGCGGCTGCGCGCGACGAGGGGCCGCCTGGGCAGGAGCGGTCACAAGGGCGAGGACGCACGAAGCAACCAGTGCTGCGGCCAGGCCCGACGGTACAATGCGGTCACGCACGGCGTTCTCCTTGGCTTGCGAAAGTAGGCACGGTGGTGGCCGGTCTCAGCCGATGGCCGCTTCGGCGCCTTCGACGATCCCGACGAAGTCATCGACCTTCAGGCTGGCGCCGCCGATCAGGCCGCCGTCGACATCCGTCTGGCCGAACAGCTCGCAGGCATTGCTCGCCTTGCAGCTGCCGCCGTAGAGGATCCGCATGTGCGAAGCGGGGCCGGCGCCGAGCAGGCGGGCCACGATCTCGCGCGACCAGGCGTGCATCTCCTGGGCCTGGACCGCCGTGGCCGTCTCGCCCGTGCCAATGGCCCACACCGGTTCGTACGCCAGCACCGTGTTGTACGGGTCGGCGAATTCCAGGCGCGGGAGCACGCCCTCGAGCTGCTTCTGGACGACCTCGCGCTCGCGTCCAGCCTTGCGTTCGCCCAGCAGTTCGCCGTAGCAGAAGATGGCCTTCAGGCCGGCGGCGTGCAGCAGGTTGATCTTGCGCACGAAGAGGTCGTCGTCCTCGCGCTGGTACTGGCGGCGCTCGCTGTGGGCGATGATGACGTACTGGACGCCCGCCTCCTTCAGCATCGAGGGCGCCACTTCGCCGGTGAAGGCGCCGCCGTCCTGGTCGCCGCAGTTCTGCGCGCCCAGCAGCAGCGGGTTCCCGTCGGCGGGGCCTGCAACCGCAGGAATAGTCACGTACGGCGGGCACACCAGGACGTCGCCGCGCAGGTTACGCCCACGCAGACGTTCCGCCACGCCGGCAGCCAGTTCACGACCGGCGGCCGGCCCGAGGTTCATCTTCCAGTTGCCGGCGACAAGATAGCGACGCATGCGAAGGCTCCTTCCGCGCGCCGCCGGGGGCACGCCGTGTGACGGCAAACGGCGGCCGCAGCGCCCGGCGGGAACGGGCCCGCCGCCCATGAAGACCAGGGTCTGGTCAGCGAACGGACCCGACCCTCGGGGTCGGGAACCGTACCGGATCATTCACGACCCGACGGCGCGGGGCCGGCTGTCGAGGTCGAGTTCGTCGCGCAGCGCGGCGAAGCGCGCCAGCGCCGCCACCACCATCTCGCGCTTGCGGCGCTCGGGCAGGAACGCGCTCTTGAAGCCGTTGATGAGGAGATTCTCCGTCTCCAGCAGGGTCAGGTCGAACGTGTCCACGGCCAGGCGCAGCTCACCCACCGGCGAAGTGCGCGCGAACAGCGTGTTGTCGGTGTTCAGGCACACCCGCAGGCCCTTCTGCAGGTAGTGCCGGAAGGGGTGGTGCGAGAGGTCGTCCACCACGCAGCTCTGCAGGTTGCTGGACAGGCAGACTTCCAGGGGCACGCGGTTGTTGGCCACATAGGCCAACAGGTCGGGATCCTCCTCCAGGCGCGTGCCGTGGCCGATGCGGTTGGCTCCGCAGCGGTGCAGGGCCTGGTGGATGGAAGCGGCGCCGAAACCCTCGCCCGCATGGATGGTCACGTTCTGGTTGTTGTTCATCACGTGGTAGAACGACTCGGCGTGGCGCTTGGGCGGGTTATCCGACTCGTCGCCGGCCAGGTCGAAGGCGACCACGCCGCGGCCCTTCCAGTCGACGGCCAGCTTCGCCATCTCCAGCGAGTGCGCCGGATCGATCTGTCGCAAGCCCGTCACGATGATGTTGGCGGTGATCCCCGTGCGCTCCTGCGCCTCGTCCAGGCCCCGCCGCACCGCGGCCACCGCCTGGTCCCCGCTCAGGCCCTCCCGCTGGTGCATCAACGGGCAGAAGCGCACCTCCAGGCACCAGACCGATTCGGCCGCGAAATCCTCGGCCAGCTCCCGGGCGACGCGGGTCAGCCCGGCCTCGTCCTGGAGGACGGCCGCGGTGTGGTCGAAATGCTTGAGGAACTCGTGGGTCACGGCCTGCCGGTCGGGCGGGAAATAGAGGGCGCGGACGGCTTCCGGATCTTCCGGCATGTCCATCCCGCGAGCACGCCCCAGCTCCATGAACGTGGCCAGCCGCAACGAGCCGTCCAGGTGGCAGTGCAGGTCGGTCTTCGGCAGCAACCGCAGCACGTCGTCGCCGATGGCGCTCCCGCGCAGCAGGTCACTCGGTCGGTAGTCGCCCAGTTTCAACGCGGCCTCCGGGGCGGCGGTCAAATGACCGCCCGCTCGTGCTTCTCGTGGTGGAATTCGCGGATGATGCCCAGCAGTTCGGCCTGGGCCGCGGTGTCGTCGCGCAGGTTGATGGCCTCGGTGTCCAATGTGCGCACGGGACACAGGGCAGGCGCACGCTCGATCCAGTCGAGGTAGGCCGCATCCAGGTCACACAGGAAATCGAGCGGGATCTCCGACTCGCAGCTGCGGGCCCTCTGGCGGATGCGATCGAGCGCCGTCTCGGGACGGCACTTCAGGTACAGGATCAGGTCGGGCGGCTGCAGGAATGCGGTCATGTTGCGGAAGATCTCGCGGTAGTTCTCGTAGTCGCGGTCATCCATGCAGCCGCGCCGGTGCAGGGTGGGCGCGAAGATCTCGACGTCCTCGTAGATCGTGCGGTCCTGCACGGCCGAGCCGGGCTGCATCAGGATCTGCCGCTGCACCTCGAACCGCTTGCTCAGGAAGTAGACCTGCAGGTGGAAGCTCCACCGCTGCATGTCGCGGTAGTAGTCGTCCAGGTACGGGTTGTTGATCACCGGCTCGAAGAACATGCGCCAGCCGAAGACTTCGCCGAGCATGGTCGTGATCATGCTCTTGCCGACGCCGATGTTGCCGGCGATCGACAGGTAGAACGGCGTGGCCGGCTGTTCCTTCTTGGGGAACTGGCGCTTGAGGGACCTTAGATCCACGGTCGGCCTTCCGGAAGGCGGGCGGCAACGGTAAGCAGGCGACCCGGGAACACGTCCGTCCCGGGTCGCCGCCTTGTTTCCGGAATATTACCGCTTCAACCGGCCTGCTGCCAGCGGCAAACCGGGCCGCCGGGGCCGGTTCCACCGGTCAGCGGCCGACCATCCGCGTCAGCTGCTCGGAGACTTCGCCCAGGCCCGTGCCGAGGCGGTTCAGGTTCTCGCTGGCGGTCTCGCTGTTGCCGGCGATCTGGGCGTTCCGCTGGCTGACCTGGTCGATCTGCCCCACCGCGACCCGGATCTGGCCGATACCGTCGGCCTGTTCCTCGCTGGCGGTCACCACGCGGGCCATCAACTCGACGGTCTGGTCGACGTTGCGGGTGATCTCCTCGAGGATGTCGCCGACCTGCTTCGAGGCCTCGACGCCGTGGTCGGCGCTGTGCCGGGACGCCTCGATCAGGGCCGTCGTCTCCTGAGCGGCACGGGCGCTGCGCTGGGCCAGGTTGCGGACTTCCTCGGCCACCACGGCGAAGCCACGGCCGGCGTCGCCGGCGCGCGCGGCTTCCACCGCAGCGTTGAGGGCCAGCAGGTTGGTCTGGAACGCGATCTCGTCGATCGTCTTGAGGATCTGGGCCGTGCGATCACTCGAGGACTTGATCTCGGCGATGGCGCCCAGCATGCCCGACATGGCCTCGCTGCTGCGACGGGCGTGCTCCAGCGCTTCGCGCGCCACGCCCTGCGCCTTCTCGGCGCTGCCGGCGTTGGCGCGGGTCTGCGCCGCCATCGTCTCGAGCGAAGCCGAGGTCTGCTGCAGGCTCGCGGCCTGGTTGTTGGCTCCGTCGACCATCTGGCCGCTGGTGGCACTGAGCTCGTTCGCGGCGCCGGTCAGGTTCGACACATCGTCCAGCAACCGGCCGGCCACCGAGCGCACGGGCGCGATCACCAGGCGGTTGATCAGGACGGCCAGCGCGCCGGCCACGACCAACAGCGCAATGAGCGCCGAGGCGAAGGTCGCGAAGCTGGCCCGGTTGCGGGCGGCATCGGATTCCTTCGTGTCGAGCGTGACACTGGCCAGGCCGAGCACGTCACCCTCCACATTGGCTTCGTGGCAACCCAGGCAGCTGGCTACTGCCTTGACCGGAGTCACCGTGCGCCAGGTGTGGGCCTTGGCGTCGATAACCACGTGCTCCTGCCCGTCCTTCAGCACCTGCCGGTCGATGTCGTCGAGGGGATCGGCGCCGGCGCGGACGCCGAACTCGGCCGCCACCTTGGGCGCGCGCACGGCGTGCACTTCGGCCAGCGCCGGCATCGCCGAGACGTTCTTCAGGTACATCTGCAGGCCGTTCATGTCCCCGGTCTCGCCGAAGACCGACATGGCGGCGGTGATACTTGCAGCCGTCAACTCGGTCGCGGCCGCAGCCTGCCGGGATGCCATGCGATTGACCGAGACGGCATTGTAGGCGGCCGACAAGCCCAGAACGACCACCAGGCAGGCGACCACCGAGGCGATGACTTTCTCCCTGAGTGCCATAGTATTGAAATGCCTCCCCCAGGCGGGCCACCGCTTCTCCTCCCGAATGGGGATGGCGGACGTACCCGTTCGAGGATGGTCATCGGCTTGTATGCGTGATACTTAAATGAAAACGAATGCACCGGTAATGAATACTGATGCCGGGATACGGAATCGACCTACGGCCGGACCGGGGGCGGCTCGCGGTGGATGTAGATGTAGTGCTCGTTGGAAATGAAGCGCCGCACGTGCCCCGTGCCCGGCGTGACGACGAAAACGTAGGCGGCGTGGTTCACGTCGTCGATACCGGTGCCGACCCGGACGTCGACCAGCGCCAGCGATGACGGTGCCGGACAGGTCGCAGCCGTCCCGAACTGGAGGAAGTACTGGCCACCCGGAGCGAAGATCTGGACGCGGTTGTTGCCCTGGTCCGCCACGAAGATGCGGCCGCTGCCGTCGACAGCCACGGCGACCGGCGTGTCGAATTCGCCCGCCTCGGCGCTCGGAGCGCCGACCCAGCCCGACTGGCCGCAGACGGCGGCGTCGCCGAGGACGAAATCGGTCGCCGCCGACGGCTCACAGGTCACCTCGAACTCCACGGCCCGTCCACGCAGCGGGTCGTCGTCACCCACGGCCGGCGTGGTGTCGTCGAGGTCGGGCGTGCCGTCGAAGCGGATGACCCAGTTCCGCAGTGTGTCCGCATCGCAGACCAGCAGGAAGCCTTCGGCGTCGGTGGCCATGCCGGCCGCCACATGGACCGAGCGGGCCCCATCGCCCTCCGAGCGCGTGAGGATGCCGAACGCGGACGGCCCGTTGAAGTCGTCGAATGCGTAACGGTGCACGACGCCCGACTCGGGATCCGTCAGGTAGAGGAACGTCCGGGCGCCAGGCACCATCTCGATGCCGGCCGGGTCGGCGAACAGTTGCCGCGCGTCCAGCACTTCCGGAAGCGGTGCGCTCCCCAGTTCCTGCAGGTCGGACACGGCATACCAGTGCAGGCTGTGCGTGCCCTGGTCCCAGACATAGACGACTTCGTCGTTCGGCCCCACGCAGACGGTTGTGGCGTCAACCAAGCCGCCGGCACCGGCCACGATGTTGTACTCGAGGTCGCGCTTGGTCACCGAATCGGGAGTGACCACGAACAACCCGGCCAGCGACTGGGCCACCTGGCGTGCATCGGGATCGACGAACGCGTCATCCTCGAGCCAGGCGGCGACCGAAAACAGGCCGACAGGCTGCGGGATGGCGATCTTCTCGCCGCAACCGGTGCCGCTGAAGGCCAGCACCAGCGCGCCCAGCATGGACACGGCGGCAGTCAGCGTCGCGTGTTGGCCGCGGAAGCGCATCAGGGCAGCCTCCCCTGGTCGATCGCGGCCGGCGGCCGCCGCCACAGCGGGGAAAGGTCGATCGAGAAGTGGTGGATGACGCCGAAGCTGCCCATGTCGCTGTACGCGTAGTCGACGCGGATCCTCAACTGGTGGCGCTCGACCATCAGGCCGAAGCCCGCGGCCAGCCCGCCCTCGGGCCGGTTGGTCTCGAAGCCGCCGCGCAGGAACAACTGGTTCCGCAGCGCCAGCTCCGCGCCCAGGCGGAAGCTCTCGGAGTAGTCGGAAGGATGGTTGAAGTCGGCCGTAGTCAGCAGGGCCACCTTCGACGAGAAATTCCAGGTCCTGGCCGCACCGAAGGCGCCGACCGTCGGGGCCGGAAAGCTCTGGAAGTCGGCGGCTGCCACGTAGCCGTCCGGCGTCGCCGGCGGCGTGCCGCCCGGGCGGATGTCGGTGCCGAAATTGCGCACGGTAAATCCGACGCGCAGGTCACCCACGCCGACGTAGTAGAGGATGCCGAGGTCGGCCAGGATCGCCTTCGTCTGGTACTCGTCCAGATTCTCCTGGAAGTACTTGGCGGTCATGCCGATCGAGAACCGGTCGGTCATGGCGCGCGCCAGGCTGGCGCCGACGAAGAACTGGTTGGCATTGAAGTACTGGCCGGTGCCTTCCTGGTGCAGTTCGTCGGTGCGCAGGATATCGCCCGAACGCAGGGCGCCGAACATCAGTCCGTAGGCGAAATTCTGCCCGCGGCGGTGGTACGCGGCGAAGTCCAGGTCGATGTCGGCAGTCCATGCCACATGACTGGCGAAGTAGTTGCTGCGACCCGGCGTGCGCATGAGCCCGGCCGGGTTCCAGAAGATCGCGGCGCCGTCGGTCGACAGCGCAGAGTACGCCTGCCCAAGTCCCACGGCGCGGGCGCCCACGGGAATGCGCAGGAACTGGGCGCTGGACGTACCGGCGTTCTCCTCGCCGAACAGGCGCAGGAGGTCACCGGCGCGGGCAGCGGGCGCTGCCGCGCACAATAGGACACCGGCCGAGACGGCCACAGCCAGGCGACGGGCACGCGTTCCTACCATGCGTAGCTCACCCCCCACAGGACCGTAAGCGGGTCCTCGAGGTAGCTGGGGTCGACAACGCTGGTGGCGTACGGCTCGCTGTCGGTGGTGAAGCCTTCCTCGCCCTGCGGTTCGGTCCAGCCCGGGTTGAAGTCACCGAGCTTGTAGCCGTCGCCCGTCCACGGATTGATGCGTCGGTAGTTCTTGTGGTTCAACAGGTTGCGGACCTCGAGCGAGAACGTCAGGCGCTCGCGCTGGCCGAACTTCCAGAACTTGTTGAACCGCAGGTTCACCGAAGACTTCATGGGCCCGACCTCGCTGTACTCCGAACCGCGCAGGTAGTTGCTGGGCCCCAGGTAGATCATCGGCGTATAGCGCTGGCCGGCCTCGGCCTGCAGCAGCAGGTTGAGGCTCCAGTTGGGCGGCACAGTCCAGCCGAGGATGGACGGACGATCCTTCTCGGAAATGGAGAGGTCGGCATTGAGGCTGAAAGCCCACGGCTTGTCCCACAGCAGCGGCGAACGCGTGAGGCTGCCGAGGTTGGCCGAACCGTCGTAGTCCTGCCCGAAAGCCGCCTGCAGGTAGGCTTCGTCGGCCGAACTGTTCGTGCCGGTCGAACGCTGCAGTTCCAGGTTGGCCGAACCGCTCACCCAGCGCGTCGTGCGCTTGACCACCGACAACTCCACACCGAGGCTGCGCGCCGAATCGCCGTTGAAATAGCGCACGGGGTTGATCGTCGTGGTGCCCGTATCGTTGGGATCGGGCGTGTCTTCGGCGAACACGAACACCGAGTTCAGCGCCACGCTCTTGGCGTAGTCGAAGATGTCGCGATTAAAGAACGTGACGCCCGCACTCCACAGCCCGCCGAACTCGTGCTGGATCCCGGTCTCGTATTCGACCGTGATCTTCGGGTTAAGGTTCGGGTTGCCGAGCAGCTGCACCTTGGTGGCCGAGGTGGCCGTGAGCTGCGGGTACACGTAGAGGAACCGCGGCCACTGGTTGAAATGGCCGTAGTTGAAGAAGAACTTGTCGCGCTCGGTCACCTTGAAGCTCAGGCCCAGGCGCGGCGACAGCCGCACCTTCCAGTTGCGGCCCAGTGCGCGCGTCGTACCGGCGTAGAACTCGTCGGCCATCTCCGGCGTGACGAAAAGGTAGTCGTCGGGGTGCGTCATGACGTCCTCGACCTCGCGCCCCGGCGCCCAGAAGTCGGAACGGAGCCCCGCGTTGAGGATCAGCCCGCGGTATTCGACCTTGTCCTGGAAGTACGCCGCGCCGGTGAGCGTGTGCGCGACGAAGATATCCTCGCGGATGCCCAGCTTGCCCGGCGGCGGCGAGGCCAGGCCGCTGGCCAGGTCGATCAGCTGGATCTCGGTCGACGAAAAATCCACGCCGGTCTTGAACTCGTTGTGGCCGCCGCCCATGAACGAATAGGCGCCCTTGAGCGTGTAGGACTCGGAGTAGTGGTCGTGCCAGCGGTCCTCGCTGCCGGTGACCTGCCCGGTCAGGTTACCCACGTTGCCGCGCGGCTCATAGGTCGTGTAGTCGTCGTTGCCGTTGACGTTGGTGTGCTGGCGGTTGAAGTTGCGCCCCAGCGTCAGTTCGAACCACGACTTGTCACCCAGCACCTGACGGTAGTAGGCCTGCGTCAGGATATTCTCGTTGGTGAAGACAGCGTACTTGTCCAGGTTGCGCAGGAAGTTGAACGGATACCCCTCGCCCGCCAGGTCGAAGCCCTGGCTGATGCCCACGTTGCGGCTGACGTTCAGGTTGATCTTGCGGGCCGGGTCCAGGTTCCACGTCCACTTGATCATTCCGTTCCAGTTGTTGTCCGCGCGAGGCGACCAGAAACGGTCGTTGTAGAGCGGCGACTCGAGCCGGTTCTGGCGGCTGAAGATGGGCAGGTGGCCGTCCTTGGTCTCGAGCGAGCCACTGGCCAGCAGGTACTGCGTGCCCGGCAGGTTCAGGCCCAGGCGCCGCAGGCCGGCCGAGAACGGATCGGGGCCCGACAGCGAAGCCTTCCAGATGTCGATGTTCTGCGGCTCGGTAAAATCGGTCAGGTCGCGCCAGTCGGTGTAGTCGTTCTTGGGCACCGTCCGCAGCAGGTAGTCGCGCTTGAAGCTGGCCCGCGCCTCGAGGAAGTCGTTGCCTTCCTTCGTGGTCACGTTGACCACGCCGCTGACCGCCTGGCCGTGCTCGGCATTGAAGCCGCCGGTCAGGACCTCGATCTCGTTGATAATCGCCGGGTCCATCTGGTAACCGTAGCCGCCGCCGCCGAGCGGGTCGTTCACCGACATGCCGTCGACCACGAACATGGTGTCGTCGGCGCGACCACCGCGGATATGGATCTCGTTGTCCTGCATGGTCACGCCCGGCTGCAGCGCGATCATGTCGACCATCTGGTCCAGGGGCATGGCCGCCAGCTGCTGGGCGCTCAGGAAGTGGCTGCTGCCGGTGCGGTCGACCTCGATCAGCGCGCGGTCGGCGGCGATCTCCAGCGTCTCGGCCAGAATGGCCTGCACTTCCAGGCGGAAGTCCAGGTTGACGATCTCGCCGGGCGCCAGCGTCACGGTCTGCGAACCCACGCCGTAGGAAATGTACGAGGCCTTCACTGTGTAGGTACCGGCCCGCAGCCCGCGCAGGATGTAGAACCCGTCGGTGAACGCCATGGTGCCGGAGTTGGTGCCGGCAATGAAGACGTTCGTGTAGGGCATCGTCTCGCCGCTCTCGGCGTCGAAGATGCGCCCCTTGATGGTGCAGGGGGACAGGGGATCCGTCACTGCTGACGTCTGGCCGGTTGTCGTCTGGCCTCCGGACGTCTGGCCAGCGGCCGGGCCGATGGCCGCAGCAAGCAACAGCATCACGACAGCGATGGTGGTCAGGCCCCTGCTCACGGCACCACCACTCCCAGCTCGGACTCGAGGATGCCGTTGATGACGGCGGCCGCCTGGGTCGCCTCGAAGATATCCAACTGCAGGCTGAGCCCGGCGAACCGCGCCAGCGCGGAAGTCGCCCGTGCCGGCACGCGGATCCCGACGATCGGGTCATACGGCTCCTGCGGACGGCGCGGGTCGCCGTAGCAGGTGCAGGTTTCCATGCGGTAGAGCGGCTCGTTGTCGCCAGCGGCCAGCCGCTGGATGCCCACGCCGCTGCCCGTGGTGGTCCGCGTCGTGATCATGTCGGGCAGCGTGCCGCCCTGGTGCAGGGCCTGCTTGGCGGTCGGGATGTTCAACGGTGCCGCCGGCGACGGCGTCGGGCTGACCCCAACCACCGCCTGCAGGAAGGCCGAAGTCAGGCCGCTGGTAGGACCGACCAGTGCCTTCGACACGTAGAGGAAGGCGCCGGGATCCGAGTCGTCGATCGGCCACAGGTACTGCTGTAGCACGCCGTTCAGGGCCGAGACACGCTGCAGGTTCGCGCTGCCGGAGCCGGCGTCGGTCCAGAGCACCGCCTCGAACTTGCGGAAGGTCTCCAGCAGCAGCGAAGGGGAATCCGGCGAATTCACGATCCAGAACGAATACCGGTCCCAACCGTCAACACCGTAGCGCGCGTTGAGGAGGTTCTCGTAATATGCGCGGCCCGTGGGGCTGAGTCCCTCCCCGACGAACAGCACCGGCCCCTTGGGGGCACGCACTTCCCATGTGTAGCTGAAATTCGCGTCCGAATTGGCCTCGTCCTTTACCGAGATGCGCAGGGTACGCGCCGGACCGGCCGGCACATCGTCCAGCACGATCTCGAACTTCTTGATGTCGGCGCTCGAGTTGAACGGCACGCGAACCCAGGCAAGGTTCGGGTCGGCACCCGGTTCACCCTCGTCGACGGTCGGCAGCGCGTCGCCGTCGGCCAGCGTGTAGCGGTAGAACTCGTCCATCGTCTCGGCGCCGTCGAGGTCCAGGGCGAACATGCGGAAGTTCATCGGGCCCCAGTTGAAGTAGTTCGTGTCGACCGCCGCAGACGGGTTCGTGGTGACCTGCCCGTTGATGTCGATGAGCTCCCGCTGCAGGTTGCGCAGCGGGTCGAAATCGCTCTCGAAGTTCACTGCGGGCGGGAAATTCCGCATGGGCACGTACTGCACGACGGTGTCGCTCAGGGCCCCGCGATCGTCACGGCAGACCAGCAGGAACGTCGCCTCGGCGTGCCCGATGTCGTCGGGGGTGAAGGTCATCGTGGTGTCGGTGCGCGTGGTTGTGTCCCACGGTGCCGGCACGCCGGCCTGCGTGCGGATCGAGACGTAGAACTGGCGCACCCAGCCGTCGGTATCGGTGCCGCTCCAACGGAAAGTCCGGCGGTAGTAGCTGGTCGCGTTCAGGGTCCCGCCCGGGTCAACCGGACCCACGAAGAGCCGCACGACCGGCGCCTGGTTCGGCACCGTCGTCGGGTCGAACGGTTCGTTGGCCGCGCATCCGGCGATGATGGCCGCCGCCGTGACGGCCGTCGCCAGCAGGGCCGGCACCAGCACCGTCCACGCGTTCGAAGTCACCCGGCCGCGCCTTACCCTGGTCACTTGATGATCACCAGCTTCCCGCGTTGGACATCGCCGGTGTCCAGGTCCGTCACCGCGTAGATGTAGAGACCCGAGGCGATCGCGCGCACGGGCTCGCTGATCAGGTCCCACGCTTCCTGGCCGGAGTTCGGGTCGTCGTGCTCGAGGGTCTTGATCAGGTCGCCGGCCAGCGTGAACACCTGGATCCGGCTGCGCGCGGGCAGCCCCGTGAACCACAGCTTGCGGCCGGTCTCGGCGATGCCGCCGGTGGCGCGGGAGTCGAACAGCGACGCCGCACGGTACGGGTTCGGGTAGACGCCGACGCCGCCGGTGGCACCGGAATCGGCGGCGCCGGGGCCCGGGAAAACGAGATCGGCGTTCTCGTTGAACCCGCTCTCGAACTCGGGCAGGCCGTCCTCGATGTCGGGCGCACTGAAGGTCGTCACCGCGTACCAGTAGGGGAAGCCGTCGAGCAGCCCCGTATCGGTGAAGCGACGCCGGCCGTCCTCGCCCCCGGGCGGCAGCCCGGTGTCGAATCCGATGCCGTCGATGCGGTCGAACTGCGCGACCATCGTCGCGGTCTCGAACGGGTTGCCGGAGAGCGAGGTGCCCTGGAAACGGTAGATGCGATAGCCCTGGAAGTCCTCGCGGCCGGTGATGAGGCTGATGTGGTGCTCGGGCGAGCGCAGCGGGCTGTCGGTGGGCAGGACCTGGCCCTGCGTATCGAGCGAGTCGCCGGCCGCCCAGCTGATGATCACCGAATTGTTGTCGGTCGCGAAAGTGATGCGCGGCGACGGCGGGCCCGACGGGATGGTGAAGCCGTCGTCATAGGCCACCTGCGCCACTTTGCTGTTCGAGAGCAGTCCCAGCGAATCGGGCGCCGCCACGATGGCGAAGGTGATGGTCAGCGTGTCGCCGGGCGCCCAGGTCGTGAACGGCCCCGTCGACATCATGCTGACCCAGTTCGACTGGGCGGCGAAGTTGTTCTCCGGCTTGTCGCCGACGTCGAAGTTGTGGTTCTTCATGATCTGGTACTTGCCGGGCAGCATGACCCCGGGTTCATCCGGGTTCTCGTACTCGTCGTCACGCTCGGGCACGCCGCGGAACCGCCACATGTTGAATGAAACCGGCGGGACCGTGTCACCGGTCGCAGGCGCCAGGTTCGTCCCCAGCACCCGGTAGCCGATCCAGCTCGTGGCGAGGCCTTCATCGCCGTCGGCGTCGTGTTCGTAGGCCATCCAGATATTCGGGTCGTCTTCGACCGTGGCGCTCGGCTCGACGACACCGACCGGCCCAAAGGCGCCGTTGTAATCGTCCCAGTAGTCCCAGCGGTTGGTGGCCTGCGAGTCGTAGGGCGTCTTGTACTCGGTGTTGCCGACCGAGGTATCGAGCCACAAACCCAGGTAGACGTCGCGCAGTTCGCCGGAGCTCACGTTGACCAGCGTATAGTCCATGATCACGAAGTCGTCGGCGAACGGATTGCCCCAGGCCAGCGCGCGCAGCCGCACTTTCACTCCGAGGGGCGTATGGTTGCCCGACTCGACCTGCGTGTAGTCGTCGAAGAACAGCTCGAAATGCTGGGTGGCCAGCGCCGCCGGATTGTAGTTGTCGGCGTTCTGGCTGTTCGACCAGATGCGCACGAAGTTTTCGGGATTGCCTGCGTTGTCCGTGTCGTAGAAGTCCTCGAACTCGCGGATGTCGTCGCCTTCCTGCAGCCCGTTGGCGTCCTGGGCGCCGGTCGACACGTGCACGGTTCCGTCCGAGGCCCGGGCCCCGACCCAGATGCCCCCGCGGTAGATGTGCTCGACGTTGCTGTAGAGCGGGTACTCACCCGAGGGCTGGTTGCGGTTGCTGAAGGCGTTGCCGAAATAGCCCAGGTTGGTCAGCGTGATGCCGAGCAGGCCGACGTTCGTCAGCAGGTTCGTGCGCGGTTCGGCCAGGGCGCACGTCGCCGCGGAGACCGCCAGCAGGACGGTCACGTATCGCGAGACTAATACGCGCGGCATTATTGGGCGCGGCATTATTGGGCGCGGCATTATTGGGCGCGGCATTATTGGGCGCGGCATTTTTGGGCGCGGCAATTTCAACGTCGACTCCGCGAACCCGACAGCCCGGGCGGGGCGGCCGGAACCGGGTGTGTGGGGACACCGGGCCGGCGCGGCGGCGCTCCTTGCCGAAGCTGTGCCGCCGACAGAGATTGAACCCCGAACCGCGGGTCCGGGGATAGTCGGGCAAAAGTACCTTCCCGCATCGGCTCGTGTCAATGCTGCCAACCGGAACCGGCGCAAATACCGGCGGAGAACAACGTGGATTTTTCGTTTGTGTGCGCCCACGCCGCCCGCCGTCGGATGACGGCGGCCACGGCGATGCCGTTCTGGCGCGCCGTCGAGCTGTTCCCGCCCGCCGGCGAGGTTTTCCTGCTCGACAGCGCCCTGCCGGACGGACGGCTCGGCCGCTGGTCCTTTGCCGGCGGCGAACCCTGCGCGCAGCTGTCCGGCCGCCGCCGGCAGGGCACCGGCGGCACGCTCGACCTCACCTTGACGGTCTGGCGCGAACCTGACGGCTCGCGCCCGGGGTCGCCACGCCGCCTGGACCTGTCCGGCGACCCGTGGCAGGCGCTGCGCCTGTTGCGACAGGCCTACGGGCCGGCGACAGGGCCGGCCGACGACCAGGCTCCCTTCGGCGGCGGCCTGGTCGGCTGGTTCGGCTACGACGCCGCCTGGGCCGCCGAGCGCCTGCCCTGGCGGCAGGACCGCACCGAATCGGCCGCCCCCGACCTCCTGTTCCTGGCCTGCGACGACGTGCTGTGCCACGACCACGCCAACGGAACCACCACGCTCGTGGCCACCGGGCGCGGCTGTGACCCGCAGGCGGCGGAACGCGATCTCGAGGCGCGCCTCGCCGCCTGGCAGGCCAGACTCGGCGCAACCCAGGGCCGGAGCGACCCGGCCGACCCGGCCACCAGCGAGCCGCCGGCCCCACCGGCCTGCGACCGCGCTCCGGACCTGTCCCTCGTCACGGCCGCCTGCGACGAGACGGCCTACCGTGAAGCCGTCGAGCGCTGTCGCGACCACATCCTGGCCGGCGACGCCTTCGAGATCTGCCTTACGCAGCAGCTTTCGGCTCCCCTGCCCTGCGACCCCTGGCGCCTGTACGGAGCGCTGCGCGCGGTGAACCCGGCGCCGTTCGCCGCCTTCCTGCGCGCCGGCGGCGTCACCGTGGCCGGGGCTTCGCCGGAGCGCTTCCTCAGCCTGGACGTCCGCGGCCGGCTCGAGAGCCGCCCCATCAAGGGCACGCGACCGCGCGGGACGACGCCCGCCGCGGACGAACTCCTGCGCCGCGACCTGGCCGATTCCCCGAAGGACAACGCCGAGAACACGATGATCGTCGATCTCGTGCGCAGCGACCTCGGACGCGTCGCCGCGGTAGGCAGCGTAGCGGTGCCCGAATTGCGCATCGTCGAGTCGTTCGCGACGGTGCACCAGCTCGTTTCGACGATCACCGCGGAACTGAAACCGGGGCGGGACGCCCTCGACGCCATGCGCGCCTGCTTTCCCGGCGGCTCGATGACGGGAGCGCCCAAACTGGAAGCGATGGCGATCATCGAGGCGCTGGAACCGATGCCGCGCGGCATCTACGCCGGCGCGCTCGGCTGGCTGGGCTGGGACGGGGCCATGGACCTGAGCATCATCATCCGCACCTTCATCGGCACGAATGGCCGGGTGACGTTCGGGGTGGGCGGCGCCGTTACCGCCGACAGTGAACCGGGTGCGGAGTACCGCGAGACCCTGGACAAGGCCCGGGCGCTGCTGGCGGCGCTGGAAATCGCCCGTGACGGGTGCACTGAAAGGGACGGAATATGAGTGCACGAGGACCTGTCGTCATCCTCGACAACTACGACTCGTTCACCTTCAACCTGTTCCAGCTCGTCGCGGGGCTCGACGACGGGCGTGAACCACTCGTGTTCCGCAACGACGCCCTGTCGCTGCCCGAGCTGCGGGCGCTGGCGCCGTGGCGTCTTGTCATCTCGCCGGGACCGGCGGGCCCCGACCGCCCCGGCTACCTGGGTGTGGGACTGGAAGCCATCACCGAACTGGGGCCCGAAGTGCCCATCCTCGGCGTGTGCCTGGGCCACCTGGGTATCATCGACGCGATGGGCGGCCGCATCGTGCGCGCACCCGAGCCCTGCCACGGCAAGACGTCGCTCATCCTCCACGACGACGCCGGCCTCTTTGCCGGCCTGCCCGAGCCGCTCGAGGTGATGCGTTACCATTCACTCGTGGGCGAGCGCGCCTCGCTGCCGGACTGCCTGCGCGTGACGGCCTGGACCGACGAGGGGCTGGTCATGGGTGTCAGGCACCGCAAGTGGCCGCTGTACGGCGTGCAGTTCCACCCCGAGAGCATCGGCACCGAATACGGCCCGGCGATGGTGGCGCGTTTCCTGACCGAGGGCTTCCACAAGGACGTGGTCGTCGATCGCGACGTCTGAGCGTTGCTGCACTCGCGAAATCAGCGAAGGTCGTGCAGCGTGCCGCAGCGGGGGCACTTGGCCGCCGGCGAGGCGAAATCGGGCGGGATGCGCAGTGTGGTCCCGCAGGCGCAGTCCACGCGGCGGTAACCACCCTGCCTGTAGAAGTAGTCGTCGACCTGCCGTGCGTTCTCGCGCGTTGACGGCGCCGGGCCCGCGACGGGCCGCGCCGGCGCGGGCGCTGCCGCATCCTCCTTCAACGCCGACTTCGGGATGACCCCGCCACCGTTGGTCACGGCGCGGAAGCTGCGTTCGTACTCGGCCAGCCCCGAGCCGGCCATCGAACGCAGGATGCGCACGCGCTCGTCGATGGGCGGATGCGTGCTGGTGGCGTTGGCCGCCGCCTGCCCCGCACGCTTGAGCGGGTTGATGATGTACATGGGCGCCGTGGCCGAGGTGGCCCCGCCCAGGCGTTGCGGCGCCCGGCTGATCTTCTCCAGCGCCGAGGCCAGCCCTTCCGGGTAGCGGGTGAACGAGGCGGCCGAGGCGTCGGCCAGGTACTCCCGCTTGCGCGAGACCGCGAAGTAGATGAGCTGCGCGATGATCGGCGCCAGGATCATCAGCAGCATCGCGAAGATGGCGACCAGGCCCGAGCTGTCGCCCCCACCCTCGCGCCGCGAGCGGCTGCGGCCCCCGCCCAGCCACATGCCGCGCAATCCCGTCTCGGCGAGGATGACGATGGCCCCGGCCAGCACGCCGGCGAACAGCATCAGCTGGATGTCGCGGTTGCGCACGTGCGCCATCTCGTGCGCCACCACGCCCTGCAGTTCATCACGGTCGAGCGTGCGCAACAGGCCGCTGGTAACGGCCACCGACGCGTTCTCGGCCCGCCGGCCGGTGGCGAACGCATTGGGGGCGGGATCGTCGATGACATACACCGCCGGCATCCTCGACAGGCCTGCCGCCAGCGTCATCTCCTCGACGATGTTGAACAGCTGGGGAAAGTCCGCCTTCTGCACGCGATGCGCGCCGGCCACAGACAGCATGATGCTGTCGCCCTGGAACCAGGCCGCGAGCGTCATGACCAGCCAGACGACAAGGGCGAGCAGCACGCCGCCCGTGCCGCCGCCCTGGCCCAGGAAGTACTCGCCGCCCGCCCAGCCCAGCAATGCCAGCAGCAGCGCCGCGGTGATCACCAGCAGGGTGGACTTGCGGCGGTTGGCCGCGATCTGTTCCCACATGCCCGGCGCCCCGTCAGTAGTTGAAGGAGACTCAGTTGCAAGGAAACTCAGTTGAATGAGACCTTCGGAGCCTCGCGCTGCACCTCGTCCTTCACTTCGAAGAAGGTCTCGGCGCCGAAGTGGAACATGCCGGCGATCAGGTTGCCCGGGAACATCTGGACCCTGTTGTTCAGGTTCATGACCGTCTCGTTGTAGAACTGGCGCGCGAACCCGATCTTGTTCTCGGTGCTGGCCAGCTCTTCCTGCAGGCTGGCGAAGTTCGCGCTGGCCTTCAGGTCGGGATACGCCTCGGCCACCGCGAACAGGCGGCCCAGCGCCGCCGACAACCCGGCTTCCGCCTCGATGCGCTGGCCCGTGCTGCCCGCGCCTGACACGGCTGCGCGCGCCTGCGTCACGGCTTCCAGTGTGCCGCGCTCATGCTGCATGTAGCCCTTCACCGTCTCCATCAGGTTCGGGATCAGGTCGAAACGGCGCTTCAGCTGCACGTCGACCTGCGCCCACGATTCCTTGACGCGGTTGCGGGCCGCCACGAGGCCGTTGTAGACACCGATACCCCACATGGCCAGGACCGCGGCCAGACCCAGAAGCACCAGCAGGGGGACCATCAGCAGAGCCATCACTTGCCACCTTTCGCCGGGAACATCTCCCGGAGGAATCCGCGCACCTTCGCCGACAGGCACCAGCCCGCCGTTTCCAGGTCGGTCGTCAGTTCCGCCAGTTCAGGGCCGTCGAACCACAGGCCGCACCGTTGCGGGCACTGGTCCACGACTACCCGCCGGCCCGGACCGATATTCACCTTCGCCATGGGCTTGTCGCACAGGGGACAGGTGCGTGTCGCCTCGTCCGGGGCCGCCTCTGTGGCGGCCAGGGGCGGTTCATCACCAAGGAGCAGGGCCAGCTCGCCGCCGTCGAACCAGACGCCGTCGCAGCGACCGCAGAGGTCGAGTTCGATCTGCTGGTATTCGGCCACGTACATGGGCACGCGGCAGGCGGGACACTTCATGGCGCTCCTTCCGGGGGTCAGGATCCGCCATCCGGGCCGTTTGTGCAACGGGAGGATGGTTCCGGCGGTGGACGCCCCGGGCTCCATGTACGATAATGGGCGCGCCGATTTTCCCGCGCCGCCCCCCAACAGACAGGACATCGCCATGAGTTACCCGGTGAACGACAGGCAGCTGATCCGCGACTGCGAGATCGGCGAGGGCACCAAGGTCTGGAACTTCGTCAACATGTACGGCTGCAAGGTGGGCCGCGACAGCATGATCGGCACTTTTGTCGAGGTGCAGGGCGGCGTCGTCATCGGCGATCGCACCCGCGTGCAGAGCCACACCTTCATCTGCGAGCTGGTGACCATCGGCAACGACGTCTTCGTCGGCCACGGTGTCATGTTCATCAACGACACCATGCCGCCGCAGCCCGAGAAGGAGAAGTGGAAGGCCACCCGCATCGAGGACGGGGCCAGCCTGGGCTCCAATTCCACGATCCTGCCGGTGCGCGTCGGCAAGAACGCCGTCGTCGGCGCCGGCGCCGTGGTGACCAAGGACGTGCCCGACGGCGCCATCGTGGCCGGCTGTCCGGCGAAGATCCTGCGCTACAAAGACGGCTACGGACCTAAGAAGTAGTCCAATCCGTCAGGACTTGATGATGGCCGCCTGTTTTTGACCAGGCGGCCTTCATTTATTCCATACCGCTCGTTTTATTGATATCATGTCGCAATATTCACAAAGTCGCCATAAGTGCAAATTACTAATTGATTGAAAAAATCAGCCCGGTATTGGTAGAATCGACCCGCTGTCCATCGCGTCCGGAGCGCTTTGCCAGGCATCGGCTGCCACCAGTGCCTGGTCCTTGCCGTGAAGTCCGCGAAGACCTCGCCACGTTCACTCGCTTTTTTTGGGGGGAACCAACATGAAGCGAATCCTGTCGCTCCTGCTGCTGGCTATCGCCATGGCAGGCCTGTTCGCCACGGGAGCCAGTGCGGCTGTTGATACCAGCCGGCAATGGGTACCTGGGGAACTCATCGTCAAGTTCAAGCCGGGCGTGTCCTCGGCCCAGAAGGCGCTGCTCGTGCAGGGCCAGAAGGTCAAGGAATTCACGTTCATCGGCGCCGAGCACTGGAAGGTCGGCAACAATTCGGTCGAGGCGGCCGTTGCGGCCCTCGAGGCCAACCCGAACGTCGAGTACGCAGAGCCCAACTACCTGCTCTACGCGCTCGAGACCCCGACCGATCCCCGCTTCGGCGACCTCTGGGGCCTGAACAACACGGGACAGCTCGATGACGGCGGCAACGCCGGCACCCCCGCGCGGACATCGACGCGGTCGAGGCCTGGGACGTCTTCACCGGCTCGTCGTCGGTGGTCGTCGCGGTCATCGACACCGGCGTCGACTACACGCACCCCGACCTGGCGGCCAACGCGTGGTCGAACCCCGGCGAGATCGCCGGCAACGGCATCGACGATGACAGCAACGGCTTCATCGACGACATCCACGGCTGGGACTTCGCCAACGGCGACAACGACCCCATGGACGACAACGACCACGGCACGCACTGCTCCGGCACCATCGGCGGTGTCGCGAACAACGGCATCGGCGTGGCGGGCGTGAACTGGAACGTCAAGATCATGGGCTGCAAGTTCCTGACGTCGGGCGGCTCGGGCTCGACCGCCAACGCCATCAGCTGCATCGAATACGCCACGCTGATGGGCGTCGACGTGATGAGCAACTCGTGGGGCGGCGGCGGCTACGACGCGGCCCTCGAAGCGGCCATCCAGGCCGCCTATGCCGCGGACATCTTCTTCGTCGCGGCGGCCGGCAACTCCGGCCAGGACAACGACGTCACCGCGAACTATCCCAGCAACTACAACGTGAACAACGTCATCGCGGTCATGGCGACCAACAACCGCGACCAGCGCGTTGTCGAGCCCGGCTGGTGGTCGTCGAGCTACGGCGCCACGACCGTCGACATCGCCGCGCCCGGCCTCTACATCTGGTCGACCACGCCCGGCAACACGTACCAGAACTTCTCGGGCACCTCGATGGCGACCCCGCACGTGGCCGGCGCCATGGCGATGCTGCGCGGCCGCTTCCCGTCCATCTCGGTGGACGACGGCAAGGCCCTGCTGATGAACCTCGGCAACGACGCGGTTCCGGCGCTGTCCGGCCTGTGCATCACAGGTGGCCGCCTGAACCTGCTGAAGCTGATCGCCGACCCGGACGTGACCCTGCCCAGCACGGTCATCGACCTGGCGGTCGGCACCGCGGCTTCCAACTGGCTGCAGCTGAACTGGACGGCCCCCGGCGATGACGGCATCGTCGGCACCACCAGCAGCTACGACATCCGCTACGCGGCCGCCCCGATCACCGACCTGGCCGGCTGGAACGCCGCCACGCAGGTGACGGGCGAACCCGACCCCGCGGTGTCCGGCACCGCCGAGACGATGCAGGTCAATGGCCTCGTCGCCTCGACGACCTACTACTTCAGCATTCGCGCCAAGGACGAGTACGGCAATTTCGGCGACTTCTCGAACAGCCCGGCCGGCACCACGCTGGCCCCGCCGACGATCGCCGTGGCGCCGACCTCGCTGTCCGCGTCGCTGTCGACCGGCGGCTCCGAGACGCAGACGCTGACCGTGACCAACACGGGCGTGGGCGTGCTCGACTTCACGATCCCGACCCCGTCCTACATCATCCCCGCCAAGTCCGACCGCGCCCCCGTCAAGCAGTACGAATACGTCGAACTGGGCAAGGGCGAGGCCGACCTGCGCGCGGGCATCAACGGCTCCGGCGGTCCCGACGCGTTCGGGTACAACTGGACCGACAGTGACAGCCCCGGCGGCCCGGCGTTCAACTGGATCGACATCGCGGGCCTGGGCACCTCGGTGACCCTGACCGACGACTCGAACCAGGGGCCGTTCAACCTGGGCTTCTCGTTCCCGTTCTACGGCGTGGACTACACGACGTTCCGCATCGGCTCGAACGGCTTCGTGAGCTTCACGTCGTCGGCGACCGCCAATGCGAACTCGGCCCTGCCTTCGGCCGGCGCCCCGCTGGCGATGGCGGCCCTGTTCTGGGACGACCTGCTGCCCACCGGCGGCACCTGCCACTACTACTATGACGGCACCCGGATGATCGTCCAGTACACCAACTGGGACAATTACAACACCGGCGGCCCGTACTCGATGCAGATGCACCTGTATCCGAACGGCACCATCGAGTACCACTACCTGACGATGACGGCGCCGTTCGACAGCGCCACCGTCGGCATCCAGAACGAGGCGGGCACGGACGGCCTGACGGTCGCCTTCAACACCGCCTACGTGCACAACAACCTGGCGATCCGCTTTGCCTTCCTGCCGCCGTGGCTGGCCATCAGCCCCACCAGCGGCAGCCTGGCTGCCGGCGCGAGCGCCAATATCGCCGTGACGTTCGACGGCACCGGCCTGTGCGGCAGCCAGTTCAACGCCAACATCCATGTACTGAGCAACGACCCGACGAATGCCGACGTTGTGGTGCCCGCGACCATCAACCTGACCGGCACGCCGGACATCGCGCTGGCCCAGACGAGCCTGGCCTTCGGGTCGGTCTACATCACGGGCAATGCGGTGTTGAACGTGGACATCACCAACGGCGGCTGCGCCGACCTGAACATCTATGGCCTCAGCTTCAGCAACGGCGACTTCTCGACCACGCAGGCGACGCCTGTGGTGATCATCGCCGGCGCCACGCTGAGTGTTCCGGTGAAATTCGCGCCGACGACGCCGGGCGTCATCGCGGGCAACCTGACGATCACCTCGGACGACTCCGACTCGCCGTCGCTCGTGGTGACCCTGGGCGGCACCGGCCTGGACTTCCCGAACATCGCGGTGGCCCCGGCCTCGCTGACCGAGACGCTGCCCACCGGCGGCACCTCGACCCAGCAGCTGACCATCACGAACAGCGGCCTCGGTGACCTGAACTTCACGATCCCCGACGCCGAGTACATCACCGTGCTCAACAAGAGCGCGGCGCCCGTGCCCGGCTCCGAGCCGATCGACCTGGCCAAGGGTGCGGTCGACCCGCGCATCGGCGCCCCTGTGGTGACCGGCGCCGGCGGCCCGGATGCCTTCGGCTACAAGTGGAAGGACAGCGACGAGGTCGGCGGTCCGGTCTACAACTGGATCGAGATCTCGGGCGTCGGCACGCCGATCGCGTTCACCGGCGACGACCAGAACCTCGGCGCCTTCAACATCGGGTTCAACTTCCCGTTCTACGGCACCGATTTCTCGTCGTTCCGCGCCTGCACGAACGGCTGGATCAGCTTCACGAACGTGGCCTTGGCCAGTTACTCTAACCTGAACCTGCCAAGCGCCACGGCGCCGGAGAACCTGGTCGCCCCCTGGTGGGACGACCTGACCTTCAGCAGCGCGGGTGACGCGTACTACTACTACGACGGCACCAGGCTGATCATCGAGTACAAGGACGTTCCGCGCCTGGGCACGGGCGGACCGTACGCGTTCCAGATCCACCTGTATCCGAGCGGCAAGATCGAGTTCCACTACCAGAACATGCCTTCGGTCCTGGATGGCGCCACCATCGGCATCCAGAACGAGACCATGGACATCGGCCTGGCGCCGAACTTCAACGCGGCTTACGTGCACAACAACATGGCCATCCGCTTCGAGTCGCAGACGCCCTGGCTGTCGGCGACCCCGAACGCGGGCACCGTGCCTGCGGGCGGCAGCGCCATCGTGACGGTGGGCTTCGACGCCGCCGGCCTCTGCGGCGACACGTACTCCGCCAACCTGCACGTGCTCAGCAACGACCCCGACTCGGCGGACGTCGCCGTGCCGGTGACCCTGAACCTGCTGGGCTCGCCGGATGCCCAGGTTGCGCCGACGAACCTGGCCTTCGGTGACGTCTATCTGACGCAGAACGCCGTCCTGGCCGCTGGTGTGGCCAACGTCGGCTGCGCCTCGCTGCAGGTGACGGGCCTGTCGATCGACAACCCGGTCTTCACGGCCAACGTGGCCGCGCCGTTCAGTGTGGCTCCCGGCGCCACCCAGGCGATCAGCGTGACCTTCGCGCCGGTCGCTGCGGGCCTGGCCACGGGCACGCTGACCCTGACGACGAACGACGTGTCGCATCCGACGCTGACGGTGACCTTGTCGGGCACGGGCCTGAACAACGCCGGCATCGTGGTGACCCCGGCCTCGATCAACGAGACGGTGCCGCCCAACCAGCAGCGGACCGCGAACATCCACATCGAGAACAACGGCACCGGCACGCTGAACTACACCGTGCCCTCGCCGGACCTGTACAACAAGCTGGTGGCCAACGCGAAGGCTGCGGCTCCCGCTGCCGAGCGCCCCAAGGACGCGCAGGACGACGAGTTCGGCGTGACCCCCATGGGCAGCGGCGGCCCGGATGCCTTCGGCTACAGCTGGATCGACAGTGACGCCGTCGGCGGCCCGGTGTTCAACTGGACCGACATCGGCGACACGGGTACCGCGGCAATGACGACCGGCGACGATTCCAACCTGGGACCGTTCCCGATCGGCTTCACCTTCAAGTACTACGACCAGCAGTTCACCACGTTCCGGGTCTGCTCGAACGGCTTCATCAGCTTCTCGAGCACGGTCACGACGTACTCCAATACGGCGATTCCGAGCGCCTCGGCGCCGTTGAACATGCTGGCCCCGTTCTGGGACGACCTGAACCTGACGACCGCGGGTAGCGGCGACATCTTCTACCAGAATGTCGGCGGCAACCTGGTGATCCAGTGGGACGGCGTCTACACCTACACGGGCAGCATCCCGCTGACCTTCCAGGTGATCCTGACCCCGTCGGGCACAATCACGTACCAGTACCTGACGCTGGGCGGCGCCGGCAACAGCGCCACGGTGGGCATGCAGAACGCGACGGGCACGGTCGGCCTGCAGGTGGCGTACAATGCGACGTACCTGCACAACAACCTGGCCATCAAGTTCACGGCACTGCCGGAGTGGGCGACGGTGACGCCGTCCGCGGGTTCCATCCCGGCCGGCGGCAGCGCCGACCTGACGGTCAACCTCGATTCGTCCGGCCTGAGCCTGGGCGTGCACACCGGCATGGTGCGCATCCTGAGCAACGACCTGGCGAATCCCGAAGTGCAGGTCCCGCTGACGATGACCGTGCAGGACTACATTTCGGGCGTCGAGAACCAGCTGCCCACGCTGCTGGCCCTCTCGCAGAACGTGCCGAACCCGTTCAACCCCGCGACGAAGATCAGCTTCGCGTTGCCGACGCGTGGTCTGGTCGACCTGCGGGTGTTCGACGTGCGCGGTGCGCTGGTCCGGACGCTGGCGACGGGCGAGCTCGACGCCGGCAACCACGACTACATCTGGGCGGGCCAGTCGGACGAAGGCGTCCAGGTCCCGTCGGGTGTGTACTTCTACCGCCTGCGTACGGCCGAGGGTGACATCACCCGGAGCATGACGCTGGTCAAGTAGAGCCGCAGGATTGACCCGGCGCGGGGACAGCCCCGCTCCCGGAGACGCACGAGGCCCCGCCGGTGGAAACCGGCGGGGCCTTTCTCATGCCCAGGGCGGTGGTCAACGCGGGCGGGACGCCGTCGCCCCTCCTCAGACCTGCACGTACTTCGCGGCCGGGACGCCGCAGATCGGGCACTTCTCCGGCGGGGTCCCGAACTCGATATGCCCGCAGACGGGGCACAGGTAGAACTTCGACTCGGCCAGGTCCTCCCCGCGCGTCGCCGCTTCCAGGGCGCGCGCGTACAGCACGGCGTGCACCTTCTCCGCCTCGACGGCGAAGCGGAACATGCGGGCCGCCTTGTGCCCCTCCGCCTGCGCCTGCGCCAGCATGGGCGGGTACATCTTCTCGAACTCGTAGGTCTCGCCGCCGATGGCCTCGCGCAGGTTGTCGGCCGTGCCGCCGACACCCTCGAGCGCCTGGAAGTGGCCGGCCGCATGGATGCGCTCGGCCTGCGCCGTGGTGCGGAACAGCCGCGCGATGTTCGGCCGTCCCTCCTTCTCCGCCGCCTCGGCGAACGAGGTGTACTTCTGGAACGCCTGGCTCTCGCCGGCGAACGCTTCCTTCAGGTTGTCATGGGTGTTCGGCATGGACGCGCCTTTCGTGTGGCGCGCCGGCCCCCGACCGACGGATCAGCCCGCCAGCCGGCAGCCCAGCGCAATGGACAGCAACTTCGATTCCTCATCGTCGGCGCGACTGGTCAGCACGCAGGGCGCCGTGGTGCCGACCACGGCGGCGGCCACGCGCGCGCCGGCCAGGAGGGTCGCCGACTTGTAGAAGACATTGCCGGTCTCGATGTTCGGGAACACCAGGATGTCGGCCAGGCCGCCCACCGGCGAATCCAGTTCCTTGATGCGGCAGGCCTCGGGTGAAATCGCCACGTCGAGCGCGAGCGGCCCGTCGACGATGGCGTCGCCGAAGCGGCCGTCCAGCGCCAGGCGCCGGATCTCGTCGGCTTCGACGGTGGCCGGCATCTTGGCGCTCACCTTTTCCGTCGCGGTGACCAGGGCCACCCGCGGCCGCGCAATTCCGAAGCTGCGGGCCGCATGCAGGCAGTACTCGATGATCTGCAGCTTCGCCGCCACGTCCGGCTGCGGGATGATGGCCACGTCGGCCACGAAGAGCAGCCGCGGCAACCTGGGCAACTCCAGCACGGTCACGTGCGAGAGCACGCGCCCCGGCGGCAGCAGTCCCAGCTCGCGGTCGAGAATCCGCTTCATGTAGTCGCTGGTCGCCACCAGACCCTTCATGAGCACGTCGGCCTGCCCGGAACGCACCAGCGCCACCGCACGCGCGGCGGCGATCGACGGGTCGGCCTCGTCGATGACGGTCACGCCCTCCGGCAGGGGTCCCAACATGGCGGCCATCTCGTCCAGGCGCCTCTTGTCGGCCACCAGCGTCACCAGGGCGATGCCCTCGGCGGCGGCGCGCATCGCGGCCTCCAGCGTGTTCGGATCGTGGCCGGCGGCCACGGCCAGTCGGCGCGGTGCGGCGCCTTTCAACCCGCTGAGCAGATCGTCGAGCCTGGTGATGGCGGTCATGCCTTGGCCTCCGGGGCGGGTTCGTACTGCTTCGCCTTCTCGCGCCCGCGCACCACGCGCAGGGCGCCGCGCACCAGCGCCTGCATCTCGTTCTCGCCGGGATAGGCCGTGACACCGCAGCCGAGCGCCGAGACGCCGCGGCTGATGTCCGCCACCAGGCGCTCGCTGCGGGCCATGCCGCCGGTCAGCAGCACCCGGTCGACGTGGGCGCCGTCGAAGGCCGGCAGCAGCCCGGTGATCGCCTTGGCGATCTGGTAGACCATCGCCTCGTAGACGTGGCGCGCCTCGTCGTCGCCGGCGTCGATCCGGCGCTCGACTTCGCGGAAGTCGGCCGTGCCCAGCAGGTCCAGCAGCCCGCCGCGCCCCTTGTTCAGCTTGAGCAGCTCCTCGAGCGTGTAGCGCCCGCTGAAGCACAGGCGGATCAGGTCGCCGGTCGGCTCGCCGCCCGAACGCTGCGGGCTGAACGGGCCCTCGCCGTCCAGGCCGTTGTTCACGTCGATGTAGCGCCCCTTGGCATGCGCTCCGACGGTGATGCCGCCGCCCATGTGGCAGACGATCAGGTTCAGGTACTCGTAGAAGGTCTCATTCTCGCGGGCGTAGCGGCGCGCGGTCGCGATCTGGTTCAGCGCGTGGCTGATGACCTTGCGCCGGATGGCCTTCATGCCGGTGACCCTGACGCGCTCGGGCGCCTCGTCCACCACCACCGGATCGACGATGAAGGCAGGCTTGCCCGTGCCTTCGACCAGCTCGCGCGCGATCAACGCGCCCAGGTTCGAGGCGTGATCGGGGCCATGCCCGTTCAGCAGGTCGTCGCGCATGCGGTCGTTCACCACATAGGTTCCGTGCGGGATCGGCTGCAACAAGCCCCCGCGCCCGGCCACGGCGTCGAGGTCGTCGACCGACAATCCGTGCTCGGCCAGCACGCGCAGCACCAGTTCCTTGCGCATGCCGTACTGCTCGACGATGCGCTTGCCCTCGAACGGCTGCAGATCAGCGGCCGGATGCTCGATCTCGCGCGTGAACGTCTCCAGGTCGCCCTCGTAGAGCGCGATCTTGGTCGACGTCGAGCCGGGGTTGATCGCCAGGATCCGGTGGCGCGGGAAGAACGTGTCCTTGGGCGTCCGCTGCCAGTGCCCAAAGCGGTGCAGGCGCAGCGTGCAGGCCTTGATGGCCACGGCGGCGTCAGCCGCGGTGCTGTCCATCGGCAGGTCCACGCCCTGGAACCGGAGGCCGAACATCACGCTGAACTTGCGCGCCTCGGGATAGCGCGTGGCATACAGGTGGAAGAGCAGGTTGCCGGTGTCGAGGTTGGGCACGATCAGCACGTTGGTGCCGCCCACGAAGGCCGTTTCCTGCCCGCGCCGGTACAGGTGCGCCGCGCGCTGCGAGAGCGCCACGCTGATCTTGACCTCGCCCTCGATGTGGATCGAACGGTAGCGCTCGCCCAGCGCCGCGCGCTCGGCCAGGATCTGCGGCACCATCGCTGCCGCCTTGCGCACCAGCTCCGGGCTGGGTCCCTCGTCCGAGCCGCGGTTCGAGTACGAGACCATGGCGCCGTTGATGACGGGCAGCACCTCTTCCGGGAACAGGTCGCGCGCCACGGCGCAGGTGCCCACGGCAACATGCGCCAGCGCCTCGGGCGTCATCGACGCGTTCACGCCGACATCGCCCACGACCAGGATGTTGTGCGGGAAGATGCCTTCCGGATGGCTGTCCGGCAGCACGAAAACGCCGGCCTCGCTCAGCACGTCCTGCTTGGCCAGCAGCCGGAGCATGGGACGGAAGAAGTCGTGCGGCTCGTGCGTGATGCCGCCGACGACGATGTCGGCGTGCCCCTGCCTGACAGCCATGATGCCGAAGCGCGCCGGGTCCGACATCAGCTCCCGCGCCTCGGCCAGGTTGTCGGTGCGACGGATCGCGCGCGGCAGTTCGGTGCAGGCGCGCGCGAACTCGTCGACCAGGTCGGTGCGTTCGCGCACGTCGACGAACGCGCTCTCGGCCAATGTGAATTCGATGCGCGTGGGATCCACGTGGCGCAGTTCGCTGTGCGCGACGGCCTTGACCGCCATCTCCGAAGCCAGGAACACGGGGCGGATGAATCGCGGCAGGCGGCACGCCGCCTCGATCACGCGCGGATCCGTCGCCTCGACGAAGACCACGGCCGGCCGGTGTCGCCCGAGAGCCAGGATCTGGGTGTCAAGGGAGGCATCGATGTCGTACATTGGCCTTCTCCTGCCTCGTCGGCCCGCTGCCGGGCGGTAGGATGGACCGCCACGGCGGTCGATATTAATTTAACACCCAAAGTGGCCTCTATTCCGGAGCTTGGCAAGGACGTCGTGACCCGCCCCTCCCCGGACAACTCCTCCCTGCCGCCGGCGCCGCCGCCCTTCGCCGAAGGGCTCGAGCGCGTCGAACGGTACGCCCCGGACGGCGTCGCGCGCTGGCTCCTGGTCGACGTCGCCGCCCAGCAGCTCCACCTCATGCACGGGAAGACGCCGCTCGACAACTGGCCCGTTTCGACGGCGGCCGCAGGCGTGGATGCGCGCGAGGGTTCGGGGGGCACGCCGCCGGGGGTCCACCGCATCCTGCAGCGCATCGGCCAGGGTGCACCGCCCGGGATGGTCTTCGTGAGCCGGGAGGCCACCGGACGGGTGTGGCCGCACGACCATGATTCCGGCGCCGACGGCGTTGGCTGCGGCAGCGATGCGCACTCCGCCGACCTGATCCTCACCCGCGTGATCACCCTGGTCGGGCTCGAGGACGGCGTCAACCGCGGTCCCGGGGTGGACTCGGCCGAACGCTACATCTACCTGCACGGCACCAATGCGGAAGAGCGCCTGGGCACACCCTGCTCGCACGGTTGCGTGCGGCTGGCCAACGCCGACGTCATCACGCTCTTCGACCTGGTGCGGGAAGGCGATCCGGTTGTCATCCTCTGAGGTTCCCACGAACGGTTCGCGGCTGCACTTCGCCGGCGTCGGCGGCAGCGGCATGAGCGCGCTGGCCCTGTTCGAGGTGCTCCGCGGCGCCGGCGCCAGCGGCAGCGATCGCGCCTTCGACCTGGGGCAGCACCCCGACCTGCGCGCACAACTCGAGGGCGCCGGCGTGGTCATCGTCCCGCAGGACGGCTCGTTCACGCGCCCCGAGTTCGGGCCATGCTCGGGCCTCGTCGTCTCCACCGCGGTCGAAGATCAGGTGCCGGATGTCGCGGCCGCACGCGCGGCCGGCATCCCGATCCTGCACCGCTCGGAGCTGCTGGCGCAGCATGTCGCCTCGCATCGCAGCATTGCTGTCAGCGGCACCAGCGGCAAGTCGACGGTCACCGGCATGATCTACACGATCCTGCGCGACTGCGGGCTTTGTCCGGGCCTGCTCACCGGCGGCGCGCTGGCCGAACTTGTCGCGCGCGGCGAGACAGGCAACGTGGCAGCCCCCGGGCCGGCGCCCGACGGCGGCCAGCCGTGGCTCGTGGTCGAGGCCGACGAGAGTGACGGCAGCCTCGTGCGCTACGAACCGTGGCTGGGCGTGGTGCTCAACCTGGGCCTGGACCACAAGCAGCCCGACGAGATCCTCGCGATGTTCCGCACGTTCCGCGCCCGCACCCGCGGGCCGTTCGTGGCTGCCGCCGACGAGAACCTCGCCGATGTCCGGCTGGGTGCCGTGCTCTTCGGCGCCGAACCGGACGCCCGGGAGGCGGCCTTCCGCGCCGTCGACATCGCCTTGGCGCCGGCCACGGCAGCGTTTCGCGTGGGAGCTGATGCGTTCACGCTGGCCCAGCCGGGGCGCCACAACGTACTGAACGCAACGGCCGCCATCGCCGCCTGCGCGCAGGCCGGACTGCCTCCGGCCGATATGGCCGCCCCGCTGCGCGCCTTCGGCGGCATCTCGCGCCGATTCCAGAGCGTGGGCTCCGTCGGCGGCGTCGAGGTCATCGACGACTTCGCGCACAACCCCGACAAGCTGGCCGCCGCGCTGGCCACGGCACATGGCCGCCTGGCGCCCGGGGGCCGCGTCCTGGCCGTCTTCCAGCCGCATGGGTACGGCCCGACCCGATTCCTCAAGGCGGCGCTGATCGACGCCTTCAGCGCGCACCTGGACCCGGTTGACGTGCTGTGGATGCCGGAGATCTTCTTCGCCGGAGGCACCGTCACGCGCGACATCTCATCGGCGGACCTGGTCGCGGGGATCGCACACCGGGGACGCGACGCCCGCTTTGAAAAGGAACGAGCGCGCCTCGCGTCGCTGATCGCGGCGGAGGCGCGCCCGAAAGACGTGGTGCTCGTGATGGGTGCCCGTGATCCGTCCTTGACCGCGTTCGCCCACGACTGCCTGTCTGCCCTCGCAGGGCGCCGCTAGCGCCGGGCCCGGCCCCCGCACAGGTGGGGTTCAGGGGTCGGCGCCCCCGTCAGTTCCGCTACCGTGCGCAACAGGTCGTCGCGATCGATCGGCTTGGTGAACGTGCAGTGCACGCCGAAGCGCTTCGCCCAGTCGAGGTACTCCTCGGGGCTGATGCGCCCGCCGCCCGAGATGGCGATGATCTTCACGTCGGCACTTTTCAGCCGCAACTCCTGGATTGTCTCGATGCCTTCCTTCTCCGGCATCACGATATCGGTGATCACCAGGTCGTGGCGTGCGGGGTCGAACCGGGCGACGGCCTCGTTGCCGTCCGCCGCGGTATCCACCTCGTGACCGGCGCGCTCGAGCGTCAGCCGGAGGATCCGACGGATCTGCTCTTCATCATCCACAACCAGGATCCTGGGCATGGCGGCCTTCCCTTGGGGCGAGGACGCGGCTGACGGTCATGAGGTCCGTCCAGTCGCCAGACTTTTGATTATTTGCACTATTCGACCGCGGCGCCATCAACTTAAGCCTCAAAAATCAGAAGATCTTGTGTTGCAGTATCAAAAAGGGCGGCCCGACCGGGCCGCCCCTGACTCCCCGCCGGCAGGCACCTGCCGCCGCTAGTGCGCCTTGCGCTTCGCCTGCCAGACCATGCGGACCCCGAGGAGCACCAGTGCCAGCGGCCACCAGTCCTCGATCCAGTCCAGGGGCACGTCGAAGTTCAGGTCGAGGATGATCAGCATGCCGATGCCGATCATGATCACCCCGCCGAACATCGAGCTCCGGGGCTTCGGCAGCGGGAACTCGTCCGGGAACTGCTCGGGGCTGAGCCCGGCCGCGACCCGGTTGAGGTGATGGGCGCGGCGGTTCGCGTCGATCATGTTGTACATGAAGAAGAACGCCATGCCCAAGGCGATGAACGGCTCGATGCCTTCCAGCCGGTTCGAGCTGAGCGCCGTGATGCACCCGGCGAAGATCGCCATGTTGGTGAAGCCCTGCTGGTAGTAGCCCAGGTAGATCTGGCCCAGGCCGGGCATCATCGAGAGGATCGTCGCCAGCGCCGGCGACCGACGCGGCCGATCCCAGTTCCCCGGGACATACCCGGGGGTGGTCGCGCCCTGCGGCGGCGCACCGTACGGCTGGCCACCTTGCGTCTGGGCACCCTGCGCCCCGTAGTTGTCGTTCATGTCGCTGCCGTTCATGTCCCGCTCCTTTCACTCTTCCGTCGTCGGTTCATCACCATGCCACCAAAGGGTCCAGATGCGGCGCGAGGCGTCGATGGCCCCGAGTGCTTCGTAGCCCGCCTCGCTGAGGCGGCGATTCTCCAGTTCGCGCAGGGCCGAGCCGGCGTGGGCCGCGGCCTGGTTGCGGGCTTCGGCCGTGCGTACCAGGCGGGCGTCGAAGGCGGCATCGACACCGCTCCACTGCGCGGCGAAGGCGGCCTGCGCCTCGGCCATCTGCGCATCGACCCATCCAGAAACGGACGCCGTGCCCGGCACCGCGGACGGACCAGCCGTCATCAGCTTCAACGCCGCGCCCGGCACTCCGCGCAGGGGCGCGCCCGGCACCGCGGTCAGCAGCACCAGCACCACGGTGGCTGCATAGGCTGCCTGTGACGCGAAGCCGGGGGTCAGGACACGGTCGCCCCACCAGCGGCCGAGGCGGTCCATCAGGCCCGGCAGGCCGCCCGGACGCGCGCTTGGCGCCGGCATGGCCAGCCGCTGGCGGCGCGAGGTGCGCGCCAGCACGGCCTCGGTGAACCCGGGGCCCGGATCGACCACCGCCAGCTGCGGCAGCACCGGCCCGGCCCAGCCCATGGCAACGGCCAGCGAACGGCACGGCGCGCAGTGTTCGAGGTGCGCCTGCACCAGCTGCCGATCGAGTTCCGCCAGGAGGCCATCGTTCAGGTCGGGCAGCAGCGATTCTGCGCGCGCGCACGGCGACCCGCTGGTGCGGGCCAGCACGTTGCGCAGGAACAGTTCGCGGTCGCCACGACGGTCGTTCACGACACCGCCTCCACGCCCATGGGGCCGCCCGCGGGCCCGCCTTCCAGTTCCACGATCGCGCGCGCCAGTTCCACGCGCGCCCGGCTGCTGCGCGACTTCACGGTGCCCAGCGGCAGGTCGAGCAGGCCGGCGATCTCCTCCAGGGGCAGCCCCTGGATATCCTTGAGCACGATGATCTCGCGATTGATGTCGCTCAGCCTCTGCAGTCCCCGGTGCACCAGCTTCTGGCGCGAGGTGCTCAACCACTGCTGCTCGGGATCGGCGGCGTTCGCCGCCAGCGAGTTCAGCTCGTCGGCCGGGATGTCCTGGCGCGGCGGCCGCGCCTTGCGCCGGCGCAACTGGTCGATGCAGGCGTTGCGCACGATGCGCGTCAGCCAGTGCTCGAAACGATCGGGTTCGGTGCAGGCGTCGAGCGAGCGATAGACGCGGACGAAGATCTCCTGCGCGATGTCGAGCGCCTCGTCCTGGTCGCCGAGGTAGTGCCACGCGATGGCGCACACTTTTCCCTGATGCGTTCTCACGAGCACCTCCCACGCCAGTTCGTCGCCCGCCTGGCATCGTTGCAGCAGTTGTGCCTGGTCCATCCCGCTTCCGGTCGGCTGCGGTCCCGCCCCATCGCGGCCCGCCTGTCTGCACCCATCAGCCCACAGACGCACCGACTTCGTCAATGGTTCGGTGCTGGATCAAAAAAAGGGGCGCCCCCGCCGCCGGCGGGGACGCCCCAGAGCCAACTGATTGGCCGGTCAGCCGATAAGCGTGCTGGCCATGTAGACAGTGACCGCCAGGCAGGCCAGGCCCATGGCCCGCTGGGCCGGTGAGCGCAGGCCGGTCCGGACACCGCCCAGGACCCTGTTGACCGGGTGCAGGCGCGAAAGGTCGGCAATGACCGGCGGCCGTTCGCGGTCGTAGAGCGCGAATCCGGCCGAGAGCCGGGGGTCGCGCGGGGCCAGGTGCTTGGCCTTCATCAGGTAGCGGTAGCCTTCTTCCAGGCGCGAACCGCGCAGGTGGATGTATCCGAGCGCGATGTACCCGGCTGCCGACTTGGGGGCCAGCCGCACCGACTGCTGGGCCAGCTTCTCGGCCGTCAGGAAGCGCCCGCCGTCCTCGGCGGTACAGACGGCCAGGCCGGCCAGGGCTTCGTGGTCGCGCGGGTTGTCGTCAATGAGACGGCGGAAGCGCGTTTCCGCCTCGACGATGTCGCCTTCCAGCATCACGCGGTAGGCGGCCTGTACAGCCGGGCTCGCGAACATGTCGACCGTGAAGGTCCCGCCGCGGAATTCCAGGAGATGACTCAGCTCGCTCATGCCTTTTACCTCATCGGGCAGATTACCCTTCCGCTTGCCGCGGTGTCTCGAATTGCCCTGCCCCCCGTTACCCGTCGTTCCCCGCAAGCCCCCGCGGGTCCTTGCGTACCCAGGATGTGCATGGCAGGGGCCGGAATCGGTGAAATCCGCATCGGGCACGCCGACCGACTGGAATCGCGGCCGGTCGTTTGCCATAATGGCGGGAACGACCGGAACCATCAGGCCACCACCAGCTGCCGGAGAGCCGCCATGATCCAGCGCAAGCCGCTGCGCGAGGATGTCCAGAAGGAGATCCTGGCCCGACTGATCGACCAGCGCCTGGTGCCCGGTGCGCGCGTGAACGAGTCGCACCTGTCGGCGGAACTGGGCGTCAGCCGCACGCCCCTGCGCGAGGCCATGCTGGGGCTGGAGGCCGCGGGGTTCCTGGGCAGCGATGTCGGGCGTGGCTTCCTGATCCCGCCGCTGGTATCGACGCCCTTCCGCGAGGCGCAGCAGGTGCTGGCCCGGTTGGCGCCGCTGGCGCTGGTGCTGACGCCGCCCGTGCCGCAGCGCCTGATGGACCTGCAGAACCTGATCGGCCGCGCCCGCCTGCGGGCGACCGCGCCCCCGTTCGAGCGGGCCGCCGACCTGGCGCCGCTGTCGCAGCGCTGGTCGCTGCTCCTGCTCGACGGTTGCCCGAACCAGACGCTGCAGCGGGACATCGCCCGGCTCGAGGCCCTGTCCGTGCGCGGCTGGCGCGAGGCGCTGCGCCGCGGTTTCGAGCCGACGGTGCCGCTGAATTCCTGGAACGCCATCTATGAGCAGGTGCGATCGGGTCAGCGCGAGACCGCAGCGGCGGCCTGGGGCCGTCATCTCGAGACGTTCGGGATCGAGGCGGCGCGGTTCCTGCCCGTAGCTGCCGCCGCGGAATCGGCCAACGGCTGATTCGGGCCTGAGCTGAACCTGATGCGACCGCCGGTTCAGCCGCCCTTGCGGTGCGCCAGGCGCGCCGCGAAAACCCGGCCTCCCGTCTCGTCCGTGAAGCGTCCGGCAAGCTGCGCCTCGTAGCAAAGGTCCAGCAGCCTGCCGAAATCAGGCCCCGGCTCCAGCCCCAGCGCGATCAGGTGCCTGCCCAGCACGATCGGCGCCGGCGGCCCCGTCTCGATGGCCAGGCGACGGGCCGTCTGCAGCAGCCAGTCCCCCGCCGGGTAGCCGTCGTCCGGGAGCGGCGGTCGCCCCAGCGCGTCGGCCCGGGCCACGCGCACCAGCCGGTCGATGCGGCCGACCCTGACCGCCAGCCGCCGGATCGCGGCATCCGAGGCCGACGCCTTGTGCAGCGCGCTCGGGCGCATGTGTTCATGAACCAGCGCCACCACCTGCTCCACCAGGGCGCGACTTTCGGTGAGCCTGCCGAGGAACTCGCGTGCACGGTCGCCCCCCAGGCCCTCGTGCCCGTAGGCGCGGACACGGCCATCCACGGTTTCGGTCGTGCCGGGCTTGCCCAGGTCGTGGCAGAGCACGGCCAGCCCCACAACCAGGTCGTCGGCGCGATCCCCGCTCAACTCGCCCGCAAAGACATCCAGGCTGTGGCCGGTGTGGGTCCAGACATCGCCCTCGGGATGCCAGCGCGGATCCTGGGGACAGCCGCGCAATGCCGCCAGTTCGGGGTAGTAGTCCAGCCAGCCGGTGTCGTTCAGGAAGCCGAGGCCCAGCGAAGGTCGTCCGCCGCAGGTCAGCAGCTTTTCCCACTCGCCGAAGAGGCGCTCGCGGGCCAGGCCCTCGGGCGTCATGCGCCGGCACGCCGCCACCGTGGCGGGGTCGACCGACAGCTCATAGCGGCTGGCCAGCTGCATGCCGCGCAGCACGCGCAGGGGATCCTCGGCGAACGCCTCCGAGGTGTGGCGCAGCCGTCGCGCCGCGAGGTCGGCAAGGCCGTTCCAGGGGTCAGCCACCTCGCCCGTCAGCGGATCCAGATAGACGGCGTTGATCGTGAAATCGCGGCGCGCCGCGGCCAACGGCAGGGGCAGGTGCGGGTCGGCGTGGATCTCGAAACCGCGGTGGCCCACCCCGCTCTTGCTTTCCCGTCGCGGCAGGCCGACGTCGACGGGACAGTCGCGGAGCTTGAAGATCCCGAACGAGCGACCAACCAGGTCCAGCGCGAAAGTCGGCTCCAGCAGGGCCCGTAGCGCCTCCGGCTCGATTCCGAACACTTCCAGGTCGGCGTCCGCCGGGGCCAGTCCCAGGGCGCAATCGCGCACCGTCCCGCCTACCAGCCAGGCGCGGCCCCCGGCCCGGCCGACCTGCTCGCAGACGGCGGCAACCGTCGCCCCCAGCGCCGGCCCCAGCCGCGAAACCTCCGGTTTCCGCATATCCAACCTGCAGACCTCCGCTTCCGGGGCGGCGCCCCGACCTGCCGGTGAGGATACCGCCCGCCGTCGCCGGAGGGAACAACCTCATGACCCCGCCGCAATTTGGCTCAACAGGGGGCCTCGGGGGCCGATATGGATTGCGGCATGGCGGACCGTCCGGTCTGCCGACGCGGATTCATGGAGGATCGCGATGTCCACGAGGCGAGTGCTCAATCTTTCCCTGGCTGCGGTCGGCCTGCTCATGCTGGCTGCCGTCGGCTATGTCGGTCTCACGCGGCAACAGGGCGGCGCCACCGCCGTGCAGCTCGAGGTCGCCGCGCGCCAACAGGTGCTCATCGGTGCGCTGGTCGTGCAGGCCGATTCGCTGGCAAACGGCACGGGCCGTGACGAGGTGCTGGCCGCACGCATGGCCCTCGGGCGCACCCTGGTCAGTTTCGACCAGGGCCTGGGCGCCCTGCTCGCCGGCGGCCAGGTGCCGTTCGACGACGGCCATGCCCGCCGCGTCGCCAAGGTCACCGACGCCACGGCGCGGCACGCGCTCGAGCAGGCCTCGCAGGTGTGGCTCGAGACGGGCATGCCGCTGGGCGACCTGGCCGCGGGCCAGTATTCGGCCTACAGCGCCGCCGGCCAGAAGGCCCTGGCCGGGCTGCACACCAACCACACCGTCCTGGCGCAGCGCCTGACCGAAGCCACCGACGGCATCCGGCGCGGTGCCGCCCAGCGTGCGACCCTGGCCGGTTACGCCGTGTGGGCCGCCGCCGGGCTGGGCGTGGCGGGTGTCGTGCTGCTGGTGGTGCGCAAGTTGCCGGCACGCCGGAAGCGGGACAACGCTTCGACGCCGGGCTCCGCTGCGCACAAGGGTACCCGTACCGGCATGGGCGCGGGCGACGAGGTCGCGATGCCCGAATACGCCTCGGCAAACCCGCTTCGCGCCCCTCGCCCCGGGCGCGCGGCGCCGTATGCCCCGGTCATCGATTTCGACAACGTCAACGCCGCCGTCGACCAGATGTCCGTCGACATGAACAACATCGCCGGCAACACCGAGAAGATGCGCCAGGCCATCGACTCCGTCGGCTTTGCCCTGCAGGGCATGCTCTATTCGCTGAACGAGATCGCGCAGGACACGGCCGAGGGCTACAAGATCGTGCGCAATGCGAACAACGCGGCCTCGTTCACGGCCGAGGCCGCCACCGAGCTGGTGGATTCGGCGCGCGAGATGAGCCGCATCGTCGGTCGCGTGACCCAGCTGGCCACGCGCACCCGGCAGATCGCATCGCAGATCGACGGCGAAGCCATCCACACCGGGCGCACCGGCGAAGCCTTCACCTCCGTCGTCGCTCAGGAGGTCAAGGGCCTCGCGCAGCAGACCAACCGCGCCACCAGCGAGATCGACCAGACCGTGAACGACGTGCTGGCAACCGCGCGGCAATACGAGGAAGCCATCGGGCAGATCATCAAGAACGTGGCGGCCATCAACAAGGTCTCGCAGAACCTGGGCCAGTTGATGCTCGATCCGCCGCGCCGCGTGCAGGCCGTAGCCCCGGCCGAACCGCTGCCGCTGCCGACCCCTGCCGTTGCGCCCGTGGCCGCGGCACCGGCGCCGCAGCCGGCGCCCGCACCGGCCGCGCGCATCGACGACGACCCGGTGGCGCCCGAGCCGACGCCGCGCGAGGTCGCGCACGCCACGGCCGAGGCGATCGCCGCCGCGGCCCAGCCCGCACCTGCGCCGGCCGCGGTCCCCGCGCCTGAACCGCTGGCGCCCCCTGCCGCGGCCGCGGCACCGGCCGCCGTTCCGACCCCGGCAGCCGACCCGGTCGCGGCAGCGCCCAAGGTGGACAACGGCAGCAACGGCAACGTGTTCATGCTCGGCAAGCCGCGCCGGAAGCCGTCGGTGGCCGAGGTGCTGGGCACCGATGCGCCGGCGGCTCCGGAGGCTGCGCCGCCGCTCGTGAAGGCTCCGGATCTTGAAGTGGCGGCTGCGTCGACACCGACACCGGCACCGGCGCCGGCGCCTGCGGTCGCGGCGTCGCCCGAACCGGTTGCGGCTCCGACCCCTGCCGGACCTGCCACGCCTCAGGCTGACGGCGGCAGTAACCGGAACGTGTTCCTGCTGAACAAGCCGAAGGCGGCCAAGCCGGCGACCCCGTCCGAGACCGCAGCGCCGGCGGCGCCCGACCCGACCACCGCTGCGGCTCCGGCAGCTCCGGCGGCTCCGGCCCCGGCGGCCCCGGCAGCGGCCGAGCCTGCCGGAGTCAGGCGACGCCGAACCGGGCGGCTCGAACATCTTCATGCTCAACCGGCCGAAGAAGAAGGCGCCCGTCGCTGCCGATGCGGCGGCGCCGGCGCCGGCGACGGCAGCCGAACCGGCCGCTGAACCCGCGGCTCCCGTAGCGGCCACCGTCCCGGCCGACGGCGGTGCTGAACCGCCGAAGAAGAACTTCATCATGCTCAACAGTCCCAAGAAGCCGAAATAGACCGTGCGCGCTGCGCGCGGGTTGACAGAAGCGGAGCACCGGGTCAGGCTGTCCTGGCCCGGTGCCGCGTTTCCAGTCCCTGCTTTCGGGAGCCCGCATGAAGCCAGACGAGTTCCGCCTCCACGCACACGAGGTCGTCGATTGGATCGCCGATTATCTCGAGCATGCCGATCGCTATCCCGTGTGCAGTCAAAGTCGCCCGGGCGACCTTCTCGCCGCGCTGCCGGCATCGCCGCCTGAAGAGGGCGAATCGATGGCGGCGATCCTGGCGGACTTCGAACGCGACGTGATGCCGGGCGTGACCCACTGGAACCACCCGCGATTCTTCGCCTATTTCCCGGCCAACAACAGCGGCCCCTCCATCCTCGGCGAGATGCTCTCGGCCGGACTCGGCGTCAACGGCATGTTGTGGCAGACGAGCCCGGCCGCGACCGAACTCGAGCAGCGCATGATGGCCTGGCTCGGGCAGCTGATCGGACTGCCCGAGGGGTTCCACGGCGTCATCCACGACACGGCCTCGACCGCCACGTTCTGCGCGCTGGTCTGCGCACGCGAGCGGACGACGGGGTTCGAGGCCAACCGCGCCGGGCTTGGTGCCGCCGGAACCGGCGCCGCCGGCAACGGCGCGCTGCGCATCTACGCATCGCGCGAGGCGCATTCATCGGTGCTCAAGGGAGCGCGACTGGCCGGCTTCGGCGCCGACAACGTTGTTGCCGTGGACCTGGACGCCGAGCGGCGCCTCGATCCCGCCGACCTCGAGCGCCTGATCGCAGCCGACACGGCGGCCGGCCTGCGCCCCTGCGCGGTGGTCGCCACCGTGGGCACGACCGGTTGCACCGCCATCGACCCGCTCGCGGCCATCGGCCCGGTTTGCCGACGTCACGACGTCTGGCTCCACGTCGACGCGGCACTGGCCGGCACGGCCGCGATCCTGCCCGCGATGCGCTGGATCCTCGACGGCGTCGAACACGCCGACTCGCTCGTCTTCAATCCGCACAAGTGGCTGCTGACGAACTTCGACTGCTCGGCCTTCTATGTGCGAGATCCCGACCACCTGCAGCAGGCCATGGCCATCCACCCCGAGTACCTGCGCACCACGCGCGACGCCGAGGTCGTCAACTACATGGACTGGGGCGTGCAGCTGGGTCGACGCTTCCGCGCCCTCAAGCTGTGGTTCGTGCTGCGCAGCTACGGTGCGCGCCGGTTGCGCGAGATCGTGGCCGGTCACCTGGAACTGGCCCGCGAGTTCGCCGGCTGGGTCGACGCCGCACCCGACTGGGAACGCCTGGCTCCGGTGCCGCTCAACACGGTCTGCTTCCGCTGGCGCCCCGCCGGGATCACCGACCCGGCAACGCTCGACGAGCGCAACGCCGCCCTGATGGCGCACGTGAACCGCGAAGGCACGATCTACCTGACCCACACCAGACTCGATGACGTCACCACGTTGCGCCTGGCGATCGGCCAGCGCGCCACGCAGCGCGAGCACGTGCAACAGGCCTGGGACGCGCTGCGCGCGGGAGCCAGAGCCCTTTCCAAAGGAGTGGCCGATGATGCCGACTGAGCGACGCCTGACGACGCGGGCCGGATGGCCCGTGCTGCCTCTCCTTCTCCTGGTGGCGGCCTGCGGAGGGCGCGAGGCGGCTACGACGACACCGGAATACGTGGCGGAAGTCGATGCCTGGCATGCGCAGCGCGTCGAACGGCTGCGCAGCGACACCGGCTGGCTGACGCTGGTCGGCCTGCACGAACTGGATCCGACACGCGTAAACACCGTCGGTTCCGATTCGACCGCATTGGTGCGCCTGGTCGACAAGGCGCCGGCCCACGTGGGCGAACTGGCCTTTGTCGGCGGCCGCTGGTCGTTCTCCGCGGCGCCGGGCACCATGGTGACCCTGGCCGACTCAGCCAACGCCCCGGTCACGGCCCTGACGCTCGCCACCGACCATGACGGCCCTGCCACCACGCTGGCCTGCGGATCATTGCTGTTCTTCGTGGTGCAGCGCGAAGGCGCGTTCTTCGTGCGCGTGAAGGACCGCGAATCGGAGACCCTGCGCAGTTTCCAGGGCATCGACCGCTATCCTGTCGATGCCCGCTGGCGCGTGACCGCGCGCCTCGAGGGCGGCCCCGGCACGGTCAAGGTGCCCAACGTGCTCGGTCAGGAGTCCGACGAGCCGAGCCCCGGCACGCTGGTCTTCGAGCTGTCCGGCAAGGAATACCGCCTGTCGCCGACCGGCGCGCCCGGCGAGGAACTCTTCCTGGTCTTCGGCGACGCCACCAACAACCACGGCACCTACGGCGGCGGCCGCTTCCTCTCGGCCCCCGCCCCCGCCGCCGACGGCACGGTCGTCCTCGACTTCAACCGCGCCTACAACCCGCCGTGCGTCTTCACCCCATACGCCACCTGTCCCCTGCCCGGCAAGGCCAACACGCTCCCCGTCGCCATCGAAGCCGGCGAAAAATCCTGGGGCACCCATTGACTCCAGTTGTCGATGCCACCCGCACGCAGTGGCAAGACACGCGGGGCTGACCGAATCCGACGCTGTCGCTGTTGCCTAGCAGAGACGCCCGTAGAAACAACGATCCCGGACCAATCCGCAGCCCCGAAGGGGCGAGGACAGGTCCGGGATCGTTGTTTCTACGGGCGTCTCTGCTACGCCGCCGCGTCCCAGCGTCGATTGCGGTCCACGAGCCCCGCGATCCCGATGAGCACCGCCATGATCACGACGCCGATATACACCCACGCCGGTACCGACATGGGATCACCGGCCGCGTAGCTGTGCAGCCCCGACAGGAAGTAGTTCACGCCGAAGTAGGTCATGACCACCGAACTGACGGCCGCCGTGCTGAGCGAAGCGTTCAGCCACACCGAACGCATCGCCGGCATCCAGCGGAAGTGCAGCACCACCGCGTAGACCAGGATCGTGATCAGGGCCCACGTCTCCTTCGGGTCCCAGCCCCAGTAACGGCCCCACGATTCGTTGGCCCAGACGCCGCCCAGCAGCGTGCCCACCGTCAGCAGGCCCAGGCCCGCGATGGTCATGTGCTTGTTGATGTTGTCGAGCGTGCCGATGGCCTCGCGCACGTTTTGCCGTCCCTGGCGCTTGGTCATCAGGAGGATCAGCGTCAACATGCCGATCAGGGCCGAGAGCCCCAGGAAGCCGTAACTGGCGGTGATGATGGTCACGTGGATGTTCAGCCAATAGCTGACCAGCACCGGCACCAGCGGGCCGATGGCCGGATCGAAGGTCGACAACATGGAGACGCCCAGGATGATCGTCGTCAGCAGGCCGCCCAGCGAAGCCGGCGCCCCCAGGCGGTAGACGAACTCGAAGATAAGGCCCGCGAGCGCCACCGCGAGCGAGATGAACAGCAGCGATTCGTGCCCGTTGCTGATCGGTGCGCGACCCGAGGCGATCCAGCGCAGAACGTAGGCCGTGACCATGCCGACGAAGGCGATCGCGTACATCGCCACGCCGGCGGTGTAGAACGGGTTGCGGAAGCTGAGCCGATGGCTGCTGTTCCGGAACAGGTTCCAGATGTAGACAGCCATCAGGACGACGAAGGTCCCCAGGAGCGGCAGCATCATCCACGAGAACAGGTGCGAGCGGTTGTAGAACAGCTCGGCATTCAGGCGCTTGGTCGGCGGCAGCACCTTGGCGCCGTACTGCTGCTGCAGCGAGGCGACACCCGTGATGCCGGCCATCACGCTGGCGTTGTCGCCGGTCTGCAAGCCGCGCGACAACGCTTCGAAGGCAGCGCCGTACTGCTGCTTCTGGGCGGCATCAAGCCGCGGCGTGGTCTGGGCGATGTCCTGCCAGGTGTTGTTCGCATCGCCGGGAATCGGGAACACGCGCAGTGTCGACCCGCGGAAGGTCATGTACAGCATCTCGAAGCGCTCATCGAAGCTGATCAACTGCCGCTGCAGCTTGGAGCGTTCGCGGTCCGGCGTGCGATGGGCCTCCTCGACGGCTTCGGTCAGCTTGTAGCGTCCCTGCGCGTCGAACAGGCTGGCGGCCGAAACGTGCTTGATCGAGGCATCGACGCCAAGCAGCGACTTCAGGCCGGGGTGCTTCACCTGGATCAGCGGCTTGTCCCACCAGAAGTTCGCATTCAGCGACCAGCTCAGGTACTGGTCGACCGGCTCACGGCCCTCGAACTTGGTGCGCTTGGCGACCTTCATCACCATTTCGCGCGCCATCGTGTCGAGCGGCTTCATGCGGCCGTTGAAATCCTGGATGATGAGCCGCGAGGCCGCCTCGCGCGCGGGGTCGGACAGGGCCACGAACCCCGTCGTGCTCACCGCGTGGTTGTGGCCCGAGTGGTCCGTGCCGTCGTTCGGGTCGTGCGCCTGGGCCAGTGCCGAGCGCGGGGCCACCAGCGCCAGGGCCAGCAGCAGGCCGGCGCCCGCGACAACCGCCGCACTGCCGCCGGTCGCCTTCCGCGACTTCACCGGGAACAGCAGGTCCTTGAGGATGATCAGCAGGAAGCCCAGCGAGATCATCCCGTAGCCGATGTAGGTCGGCAGCTTGCCCGGGTCATGGTTGACCGAAAGCACGGTGCCGCGCCGATCACGATCGTACGACGACTGGAAGTGCTTCGTACCCCGGTGGTTCATCGGGCTGTTCATGAAGATGTGCACCTTCCTTCCGCTGACCCCCATCTGCGGGTCGTCCAGCGACACGAAGCTCTCGTACGTCGCCGGGTTCTCGCTCCCGGGATAGGTCTGCAGCACGAAGTCGTCGAGCGTGACCGTGTAGGGCAGCTTGACGATGCGCGGACCATACGACAGCTCGAAATTGCGACCACCCGCCTGCACGGTCACCGGCCGCTCCTGCTCAATGCAGATGACGTTGGCCAGGTCGGCGCCCGCCGCATCGCGCAGCACGACGCGCGCAGCCGGCGGATCATTGCCGTCCTGGCTGAGTGACGGCGCCTTGACCACCGAACTGAAGGTGGCTGTCGGCACCAGGCCGAAATCGTTCTCGGTGTTGCGGTAGAGCATGTCCTTGACCACGTCGAACACGACGCCGGCCGGGATCTCGTTCTCCCCTGACTGTGTCTGCATGTTCGCCGCGGTCAGCGGGAACGAGGCGCGCCCCTGCACGCCCGTGGTGCCGCCGCGCGTGAACTCGACGCCGCGATTGACCTGGTAGACCAGGTCCAGGTCGGCGAAGGACTCCTCGGCGCCGCTGTGGCCCATCGAGAAATCGGGATGGTAGGCGAACAGGATCCGCTCGCCCTTGCGGCCGTCGGGCGCCGTGATCGCGACACGAACCATCGGGTTGACCATCGGCCCCTCGGCGTTCGCGACGCCGCCCACAGTGAACGACGTCTGGAACTCGGTGACCTGGAACTTGTGCCCGCCGCAGGTCACGACCGGATTGCCTTCCGGCTGCACCGGGAAGGCACAGGTCTCGCCGCCAATGCGGAGCCGCAGGTCGCCGTAGCGCGAGGTGGCCATCGCATCACCGAAGGGCGTCGTCAGGAAACGCGCCTCGGCCTGGCCGATCATCGCGCGGTCCCCTTCGATCAGCATGCCGTCGCTCATCTGTCCCTCAACCAGCACACCGTACTGCAGGGCCGCCGGGCCGCCGGGCGCCGCAGTCCACGCTTCGGTGAAGTGCGGGAAGTACTCCGTCACTGCGAGCGTGTACTCCTGCCCGCCGAGCGTGATCTTCTGCTTGTGGTTGTTCGTGCCCGCCTGCCACAGGCGCACCTTCATGTCGGCCGACTGGCCGTCACTCGTGGCGGTCACATGCTTGTGGTTCGAATAGATGAAGTCCGAGCTCGCGCCTTCGCGGATGCTCATGATGCCTTCGTAGCCGAAGTAGCGCGTGATGGCGGCGCTCACGAGGATCAGCACGATCGAGACATGCACGAGCATGAACCCGTACTGACGCGGCCGGTACGGCCAGCGCCGGAAGAACAACAGCCCGAGGCTGATACAGAGCAGTGCGAGCACCGCTTCGAACCAGAAGGCGTCGTACACCAGGTCGTACGCGCCGTCGCGGCCGACAGCGGATTCGATGAACGTGCCCTTGGCCGAAGCAAAGGCGACCACCGCCATGAGGAACGCGCTGAGCTTCAGCGACGACAGGAAGGCGATGACCGGGTTCTTGAAGAAACCTTTCACGGTGACCATCCAGGGTTGCGGGTGACCGCGGCACGCGTGGGATGCAAGCCTCGTACAGCCCGTCCAGGGTCGTGCGGTGCGCGCCAAATATAACGAGCGCTTGCCGTTGCCGCCGAAAAATCCGACCGGACCCGATGGCTATCTGCATTTAGCCTTTGGTCCGTGCCGTGCGTGCGGGAAGCGGCCACCCGGCAATTTCCGCCCGGCGGCACCCACGCAACCCGCGGCGCCGCTCAGGGTTCCCTTCAAATGGACATTTCTGCCGGCTCCGGGAGGCCGCCGATGTGACACCTGGCGTGTGACACATTTGCGCCATAACATCAAAAATCGTACCTGCCACAATGTCGAAATCAATTTCATAAACGCACTTAATAAGGCGAAACCAAAAATAACCTTGACCCTTTCGTGAGCGGGATGCTAGTCTCCGCTCAAGAAGTTCATGACCCCGGGCACGGCCCCGACCCGTAGCCTCCTCCACGCGATGCCCCTCAGGGAGCTCACGCGGCGGCGCGGAAGAGGGACGGCCCACTCGGCCGGACGAGACGGAACTTGCCGGACCATCAGGACCCGCTCCCCCTCCCAGGAGCCGCCCATGGACCGCTTTGTTTCGCGACGTCGCCCCGCTGCCCTCCTGCTGGCCCTGACCCTCTGGCTGGCCCTGTGGCCCGCCTCAGCCAGCCTGGCCATCCGGCCGAACATCAGCGACGAACCCGCCGGCGATCCCGGCGACGGCGTGCTGCGCCCGTCGGACGTGACTCCCGGCGCATCTTCCCCCTCCATCCGGACCGAGCGGCCGGTGCCTGCCGAGGACGTCGCCACGAGCGAGCAGGCGGACATGGTCCTGCTGGTGCCGGTCGTGGCTCCGGCAGGGCAGCCGTGGTCCGTCTGCTTCAAGCTCGTCCGTGTGGATCGCGCCGACGCTGCTTCCTGGTGGCGTGGATTGTCGGTTGGGAGGTGGCACCGTGCGCCCTGACCGCCATCGCCGTGAACGCGCCGAAGCCGCGGCCATGCCCGCTGCCGGACGCGGCCTGAAACGCGAATCCGCCGACCCCGGCAGTGCCCTGCGCGATGCGCGACGCCTGTACCGGCTGGGCCGGCACCCCGAAGCCATCGCCGCGCTGTCGCCGGCGCTGTCCGCGGAGGCTGACGCGGACGATCGCCGGGCCGCCGCCCTGCTGCGCGCCTGGTGCCTGGTCGAACTGAAGCGCCACGACGAGGTCCGTCGCTGGCTGGCCGATGCGCAGATCGACGGGCTGCGGGCCGACGAACCGGCGCTGCGCGCGCTGGAACTGAACCTGGCCCTGTTCGAGGGACGCCATGACGAGGTGGCCGCCGAGGCGGCCAGCCTCCTGGAAACCGTCACCGATACGGCTGATCCCGTGCATGCGGAACTGCGCCTGCTGCTGGGCGCCGCACTGCGCTGGCAGGGACACCTGCGCGAAGCAGTGAGCCATGTCGAGTTCGCCTGCTCGGCCTTCACCGTGCTCGACGAGCCGGTGCGCGGCGCCGTCGCCGCCAACTTCCTCGGCTGGACGTTCCTTTCGCAGGGTCGGCTCGACGAGTCGCGCCGATGGTTCGAGAAGAGCCTGGCCATCAACAGCCAGCTGGGCGCCCGCGCCCGCCTGGCGCAGAACTACCAGAATCTCGCCATCGTCTGCTACAAGCAGGGCGACTACGAACCGGCGGCCGAACTGCTCACCTCGGAACTGGCGCTGGTCGGCAAGCTGCCCGACATGCAGTGCCGTGCCCGGCTGGCGCTGGGCAACGTGCGGCGGTTGCGCGAGGAATTCGCCGCTGCCCGCACCGACCTGCTCGAGGCCTACGCGGCCGCCAGGGAGCACCGCTTCACGCGCGAGGAAACGCTGGCCCTCGAGTTCCTGGGCGATGTCTGCCGTGACGAAGGCTGCCCCGCCGAAGCGCGTGTCTACTACCGTCGCGCCATGGGCCTGGCCCGCCGGCTGGCGCCCCGCGGAGACCTGGTCATGGAGCTGCTGCGTCGCGAAGGCGAATGCCTTGACCTCGAAGGCCGTCATGTCGACGCCCTGCGCGTGCTGGACGAGGCGCTGACGATGGCCGTCGAAGTCGGCGACCGTTACGAGACCGCCATCATCCGTCGCTGCCTGGGTGTCAACGCCGGGCATCTCGGCAGGCTGCCGGTGGCCCGCCGCGAGCTGGAGGAAGCCTCGGGTGAGCTGCACGCGATGACGGCGCGCCACGAAGCGATGACGTGCGACTACCACCTGGCCCGCGTGCTGCGTCGCGCGCCCGAGGTCGGCGGCACGCATGGCGCCGGTTCCGATGCCATGGCCCTGGCCTGGCGCAGCGCACTTCGAGCCCAGCAGGCCAGCCAGGATCTCGGCGTGCCGGGCCTGGCGGGCGAGATCGCCGCCGTGGTGGCCGAACTGTCGCGCCTGCGCCTGCGGGGCGACACCGAACAGCCGCTGTGGCGCACCTTCTCGGCCAAGCGCGCTCCCTCGACGCGTGTCGTGGCGGTGTCGGCGGCCCTGCAACAGGCGTTGCGACGCTGTGACGGCTTCGCCCGGCACACCGGCCCGGTGCTGCTGTTCGGCGAGGACGGCACCGGCCGGGCCGCACTGGCTCGCCGCCTGCACGAGAACGGTCCGCGCGGTGCCTTGCCGTTCCTGCGCCTGGATTGCGCCGGCGGTGACTCGGCGACCCTGGCCTGGGAACTGGAAGGGGAAGCGGGCGACGGCACGAGCGGGCTGTTGTCGCGAGCCGCCGGCGGCACGCTGCTGCTGGCCGGCATCGAGGCCCTGCCCCCGGCTTTGCAGATGGAGACACTGCGCCTGGTGCGCGATGGCGCCTGGCGCCGGCGGTGTGACGGCGGCGAGATGGCGCCGGACGTACGCATCATGGCCACTGCCGGCGACGGCCTGGCAGCCCTGGCCGAAGCCGGCCGCTTCCGGCCCGACCTCTACTTCCGGCTGCGGCTGATGACGGTGCGCGTGGCGCCGTTGCGCGAACGGAAGCAGGACGTGCTGCCGCTGCTGGATCACTTCCTGTCGCGACTGGAGGGATCGACGCTCACCGCCCGCTCGGTGTTCGATGTGGCGGCATTGACGGCGATGGCCGAACATCACTGGCCCGGCAACGTGGCCGAACTGGAAGCGGTGGCGCAGCAGGCCTGGCTGTGCCGCCGGCACGGCCTGCCGGTGGTCGTGCGGCGCGACGACGTCGGCGACTGCCTGGTCATCGACGACACCGCCGAGGTAGTGGAAGCGCGGAACCCTCGCCTGAGCGGCAGCGCCCTGCAATCGCTGATCGCGCGCACCGGCGGCAATAAGGCGCGAGCGGCGCGCCAGCTTGGCGTCTCACGCATGACCCTGTACCGGTGGCTGCGGCAAGCGGACCCCACGCCGCGCTGACCGCCGGCCTGCGCGGGCCGGTGCCAGCCGCTGCAGTACCCGGTAACGCAAGGGGCCCGGATCGTTCCGGGCCTCTTGTCGTCACCGCGGCGCGCAGCAACGTCATCGGCTGCAATCGTGCAGACTACTCCCTGCGCCCCAGCAGGTAGTGCCCCACGAACCACTCCTTGCCGCCGCCGTAGGCGAAGAGTTCGGCACAGGCCATGAAGAACACGCGCCAGCGGACCCTCCAGCGCGTCACCTGGTCGGGGCCATAGGCTTCAGCCAGGACGGCGCCGACCTCGTCACGGCGGGCATCCATGCGGTGCAGCCAGGCCTCGCAGGTGTCGCGGTAGTGCGTGCCGGGCACCCACCACTTCCGCAGGACCTGCAGGTGTCCGGGGAACTCCTCGAGCAGGTCCCAGGCGGGCATCGTGCCGCCGGTGAAGAAGTGGCGGGCCATCCAGTCGTCGGGCCCCTCGCTCTCGTAGTGATAGGCCAGGTCCCGGTGGCAGAAGATGTGCACGAACAATCGCCCGCCCGGCGCCAGCCAGCCGGCGATGCGCCCGAGGACCTCCTCGTAGTTCTTCAGGTGCTCGAACATCTCGATCGAGACCACGCGGTCGAACGTGCCGTCGGGCACGAAGTCGTTCACGTCGGCGGTCACGACCTGAAGGTTCGCCAGGCCCCGGCGAGCGGCCTCGGCGCGGATGAATGCGCCCTGGTCGCGGCTGTTGGAGACCGCGACGAGCCGGGCCGCCGGGTAGCGCTCCGCGGCCCAGAGCGAGAACGACCCCCACCCGCAGCCCAGGTCCAGGATGCGCTGGCCGTCGGCCACGCCCGCCCTGTCCGCCGTCAGCGCCAGCATGCGCTCCTCGGCTTCGGCCAGGTCGGCCACGCCGTCCGGGAACAGAGCGCAGCTGTACTTGCGGCGCGGCCCGAGGACCAGTCCGAAGAATGCGGGCGGGACTTCGTAGTGCTGCTCGTTCGCCAGGTCGGCATGCAGGGCCACCGGCATCGTCTTCAACCCGGCCACGAATGCCTCGAGATTGAACCGGGCCCGCTCGATGCGCAGGCGCTCGGCGCACCGCCTGCGGATCGCCAGGCGGATGATGCCGTCGGGAACGAGCCCGCGATCGAGGATGCCCTGGTACCACATCAGCCGATCCCCCTGTCCCGGCGCGGCGGCCACGGCACGAAGGCGCTGGTCGTGCGCTGGTAGGCGCGGTAATCGTCCCCGCGGCTGGCCAGGGCCTGGGCCTCGGTAGGTGGGATGCCGGTGACGAAGACGATGCTGCAGAGGATCAGCAACGGCGCCGCCACGCCCGTCCAGCCCCAGGGCGCGGCGAAGCCGAGCAGGCCGAAGCCGCACCACAGGATCCACTCGAAGAAATAGTTGGGATGCCGGCTGGTGCGCCACAGGCCCGTCCGGCACGTGCGGCCGCGGTTGGCGGGGTCCCGCTTGAAGGCCAGCAGCTGCCGGTCGGCGACCGTCTCGCCGACAACGCCAACGACCACCAGCACCAGGGCCGCAAGGTCCGACGGCGCGGGAAACGCGGTCCCGGCCTGCGCCGCCAGGGCGAACGGCAGCGAGAGCGCCACGGCGGCCAGTGCCTGCGCCTGGTAGAAGACGAAGAACGCCCGGTCGGCGTGGGGCGACCATTTCCGGCGAAGGGTCACGTAGCGCCCTTCCTCGGGCCGGCGCCACACGCGGTCGCGCCACAGGTGCCAGGCCAGCCGCCAACCCCACACCGCGCCGAGGACGGACAGCAGCAGCCGTCGCGAAGGCTCGCCTTCTCCCGACACGCCGTAGAGCAGCGCCAGCGTGCCCGTGACAGCCGCCCACCCCACATCAACCACCCCGGCGTTGCCCGTGCGACGCTGCGTCAGCCAGAGCCCGGCCATCGCCGCGGCGGCGACCGCCCAGCCGAGGACAAGAAGGACGCGCACCTCAGCCATGACACACCCCCTGGCGGGGACGGGCGTCGTGCCAGGCGTCCACCCGCGGCTGCAGCAGGACCAGCCCGCTGCAGCGGGGCTTGACCAGCACGCACTGGACCACACCCACCCGGCGCTCCAGGAACCCGCCCCGGCAGTAGTGGAAGTAGAATTCCCACATGCGCAGGAAGGTTTCGTCGCGGCCCGCGGCCTTCAGTCCGCCCCAGGCGGACGTGAGGTTGGCGTGCCAGTGCTTCAGCGTCTCGGCGTAGTGGCTCGTCAGGTCCTCGAGGTGGGCCATCTGCAGGTCCGTGTCCGCGGCGACGCGACGGGCGATCTCCTCCACCGAAGGCAGCACCCCGCCCGGGAAGATCCAGCGCTTGATGAAATCCTCGTGGCGCGCGTCGTGCCGGAAGTGGCGATCGTCCACCACGATCGACTGCAGCAGCATCGCCCCTTCCGGACGCACCAGGCGGCTGCAGGCGCTGAAGTAGGCCGGGAAGTAGCGCACCCCGACCGCCTCGATCATCTCGATGGACACCAGCTTGTCGTACGTCCCGGTGAGACGGCGGTAGTCCTCCTCGAGAACGGTGATGCGGTCGGCCAGGCCGGCCCGCGCGATGCGCTCGCGTGCGAGGACCGCCTGCTCGGCGCTGATCGTGGTCGTCGTCACGCGGCAGCCGTAGTTCGCGGCGGCGTGCAGGGCGAAGCTGCCCCACCCCGTGCCGATCTCGAGGACATGATCCTGCGGGCCGAGATCGAGCTTGCGGCAGATCCGGTCCAGCTTGTTGGCCTGGGCCTCCTGCAGGTCGTCCCCGGGTTCCTGGAACACGGCGCACGAGTAGGTCATGCCGGGATCGAGGAAGGCGGCGAAGAAGTCGTTGCCCAGGTCGTAGTGCGCCAGGATGTTGTCGCGCGCCTGGGCCTCCGTGTTGCGGCGGCGCCAGAGCTGGTAGCGGTGCCACGGCGCCAGCAATCCCAGCGTGGGTGCGGTCCAGCGCCGCATCACCGGCTCGTTCCGCGCCAGCAGCCGCACCAGTGCCACGGGATCGCTGCAGGTCCACCAGCCGCAGGCGTAGGCCCGGCCGACGCCCGCACTCTGCTCCAGCAGGGCCGCCGGATAGAACGCCGCATCACGGACGTGCAGTTCGAGTTGCGGCCCCTGTCCCACCGCATGCCGTCCGTCGCCGTCGCACAGCACCAGGCGACCACCCTCGATGCCGGCGAGCGCGCGCACGAGCAGGCGCCGGCACAGGCGCTGCCGGCGCGTGGGCACGGCGGCGCCGTTCAGGATCGCGTTCATCGGGACTCCTTGACGCCGGGATGCGGCACGTACGGGATGCGCTTGAGCGAGAGCTTCAGGGCCTGCACGTAGATGCCGCCCAGGACCTTGGCCGTGATCCAGGGGTGATGCCGCAGGTAGAGACCGAGCTGTTGCCTGTCCAGCGGCCGTCGCTCCAGGGAGATGCCGGCGCCGAACAGGCGGCCCTCCGCGTCGTGGTTGTCGATGCGGACCTGCAGCCGCTCGCCGGGCGTGGTGATCGTCCAGCGGTAGTCCATGGCCATCTCCATGAACGGCGAGACATGGAACGCCTTGCGGTGCGAGGGACGCCAGGGCTCGCCCGCGGCAACGTCCGGCGCGGGTCCGAGGATGTAGGCATGCCGTTCGTTCCAGGGCGTGTTCGACACGTCCGCCAGGAACCAGCGCAGCGTCGTGCCATCCGGCGCGAAGACGTAGTAGAAGCTCACGGGGTTGAAGCACTGTCCCCAGGTGCGCGGCAGCGTCAACAGGCGGATGGGCCCCGTGGGACGCTCGCCGGAGTGGCCCTCGATGGCATCGCGAACCGCCTCGGCCAGCGGCACCGCGCCGCGCCCGAAGTAGTCCGCCTCGCGGAACCACGCGGGCGCCGGGCGCCGGGCCGACCACAGCGGATGGACGTCCAGCACGCCGGGCAACTCGTCCAGGTCCAGGTAGAGGTAGGCCATGCCGTAGCGGAAGCAATGGCGACGCGGCCGCAACCGGTCGTGGTCGACCTGGCCCTCGTAGATGGCGCTGCGCGTCCTGTCGCTGTTCGTCCTGTCGCCGTTCGTCACGGTTCCAGCTCCTCGCCGAAGGCGCGCGCGACCCTCAGGCCGCTCACCACGCCGTCTTCGTGGAAGCCGTAGCCCCAGTAGGCGCCGCAGTACCAGGTGCGGTTGGTCCCGTTGAGTTCGTCGACAGCAGCCTGCATGCGCACGGCCCGCGCGTCGTACTGCGGGTGCTCGTAGTTCATGCGTGCGTGGACCAGCGCGGGATCGAGGTCGGTCGTCCGGTTCAGGGTCACCAGGTAGCGCCGCTCCGAGCGCAGGCGTTGCAGTCGGTTCTGGTCGTAGGTCATGGTCACGGCCCGGTCGCCGCCGGCGCCCCGGTGGTAGTTCCAGCTGGCCCAGGCAAGCCGACGACGGGGCAGGATCCGGGTGTCGGAGTGCAGTACGGTCTCGTTGGCGGCGTAGGGAAAGGCCGCAAGGACCTCGGCCTCGCGGGCCGTCGGCGCGTCGAGCATGGCCAGCGCCTGGTCGGCGTGGCAGGCCAGCACGACCTGGTCGAACCGTTCGGGCCCGCCCTCCGGCGTGTGGATGGTCACGCCGTCGCGGTCACGTACGATCCGCACGACCGGAGTCCCGGTCCGGATGCGGTCGCGAAACGGATCCGTCAGTCTCTCCACGTAGCGGCGCGAGCCACCGGTCACCGTGCGCCACTGCGGGCGACCGGTCAGCGACAGCAGTCCGTGGTTGGCGAAGAAGCGGAACAGTGCCGCGGCCGGGTACCGGCCCATCGCCGCGTGCGGACTCGACCAGATGGCCGCACACACGGGATACAGGTGGCTCTCGATGAAATTGTGCGAGTACCCCCGTTCGGCCAGGAACTCCTCGAGCACCGTGCCCTCATCAGCCTGCTCCAGCCACGCGGACGCCTCGCGGTAGAAGCGGAGGATCTCCCGCACCATATGGTGGAAGGAAGGCCGCGCCAGGTTGCCGGGCTGCGCAAAGAGCCGCCACGGTTCCGGGGCGCCGTACTCCAGGCCCGTGCCGTCGTCCCGGAAGCTGAAGCTCATGTCGCCGGGCTGGGTCGCCACGCCCAGGATCTCCAGCATCCTGGTGAAGTTCGGATACGTGCGGCGGTTGAAGACGATGAATCCGGTGTCGACGCCGAGTTCGCCCGCGCCATCGGCGACAACCACCGTGTGGCTGTGCCCCCCGATGCGACGGTCGCGCTCGAACACGGTGATGTCGTGGCGCCGCTGCAGGAGCCGGGCGGCAGTCAGCCCGGCGATGCCCGTCCCCACGATGGCGATGCGCGGGCTCATGACGGGATCCCGTTCGAATTGGCCGATCGCGCCGACTTGGCCGATCGCGCCAACCTGGCCGACCGCGCGCTCATTGCCCGCCGAATCTTCTGGTGATGCGCCGGATCAGCGCCATAGTATCGGGGACACCCGGACCGAGGAGCGGCAACATGGATGAATCCCGGCGAGGGAGCACGGTCCTGCTGACAGGCGCCACCGGCTACGTGGGCGGACGCCTGCTGCGGCTGCTGGAGAAGCGGGGCCATCGTGTGAGAGCCCTGGCCCGGCGACCGGAGGTGCTCCGGCCGAAAGTCGCCGCCTCGACCGAGGTGGTCGCGGGCGATGTCCTGGACCGTGCCAGCCTGGACCGGGCGCTGCAGGGTGTCGAAGCCGCCTACTACCTCGTGCACTCGATGGGTGCCGACGGCGCCTTCGAAGAGGCCGACCGGCAGGCCGCGCGAAACTTCGGCGAGGCCGCGAAGGCGGCCGGCGTCGGGCGCATCATCTACCTGGGCGGGCTGGCGAGCGACGAGGAACATCTCTCGACACACCTGCGCAGCCGGCAGGAAGTGGGACGGGTATTGCGCGAGTCCGGCGTGCCGGTCCTCGAATTCCGTGCTTCGATCGTGATCGGCTCGGGAAGCCTGTCCTTCGAGATGATCCGCTCGCTGGTGGAGCGGCTGCCGGTCATGATCACGCCCAGATGGGTGCGCGTGATGGCGCAGCCCATCGGCATCGAGGACCTGCAGGAGTACCTGGCGGCGGCGCTGGTGCTGCCGGTGGCGCAGTACCGCATCTACGAAATCGGCGGGGCCGACCGCGTCTCCTATCTGGACATCATGCGCGAGTACGCCCACCAGCGCGGCATGAAGCTGCGGACGCTGCCGGTACCGGTGCTGACGCCCTACCTGTCCAGCCTGTGGCTCGGGCTGGTGACGCCGCTCTATGCGCGCATCGGCCGCAAGCTGATCGAGAGCATCGTGCATCCCACCGTCGTGCGCGATCCCGCCGCACTGACCGCCTTCGCGGTGCGGCCGATGGGCATCGCCCAGGCCATCCGACGGGCCCTGGCCTACGAGGAACAGGAGTTCGCGCTCACTCGCTGGTCCGATGCCCTCTCGTCGGCGGGCCGCCAGCGCCCGTGGGGCGGCGTGGCTTTCGGCACCCGCCTGGTCGACTCGCGCACGCTGGGCACCAGGGCCACGCCTGCGGCCGCCTTCGCGCCGATCCGGTCGATCGGCGGCGACAACGGCTGGTACGCCTGCAACCGGCTGTGGCAGTTGCGCGGGTTGATGGACCTGGCGGCCGGCGGCGTCGGCATGCGGCGCGGCCGGGCGCATCCGACCCGCCTGCAGGTGGGCGACACGGTCGATTTCTGGCGTGTCGAGGCCCTGGAACCCGATCGCCGGCTGCGGTTGATCGCGGAGATGAAGGTGCCCGGCCAGGCGTGGCTCGAATTCGAGGTGACCGCCGAGGGCGACCACACCGTGATCCGCCAGACGGCGATCTTCGATCCCGTGGGCTGGCTCGGCCGCGCGTACTGGTATGCGCTCTTCCCCGTGCACCAGCTCGTGTTCGCCGGCATGCTCAAGGGGATCGCGCGCCGCGCCGAACGCTGACCACGCATGGGAAGAGGCGGGCCTCCGTAGAGGCCCGCCTCCGTTCGTCAGTGCCCGGATCCTAGAGCGCATTGTCCTGGTACTCGGCCGGGAACTCGGTCGGCGGCAGCTCCGCGTCGTCCACCGGCTTCATCAGCTTTTCGAGGCTCTCCTGCGAGAAGCTGCCGGACTTCGTGTCCAGGCGGAAGCCTCGCGGGATGAGCACGCGGTCGATCACGTGGATCACGCCGTTGGTCGCCAGCACGTCGGCGGCGGTCACCTTCGACGTGTTGACCCACACGTTGCCGAACCACTTGACGACGGCGACCTGGCTGCCCTGCAGTGTCGGCACGCGCTGGTAGACGTTCAGGTCGCCCTTCAGGATGCGGCCGGCCACGACGTGGTACAGCAGCAGTTCCTGCAGCTTGGCCTTGTTCTCGGGCAGCAGCAGCGCCTCCACCAGGCCGGCGGGCAGGTTCGCAAACGCGGCATCGGTGGGTGCGAACACGGTCAGCGGGCCTTCGCCCTGCAGCGCGCCGACGAGCTCGGCGGCAGTGGCCGCCGCAACCAGCGTGTTGAATGCACCGGCGGCGATCGCGGTCTCGACGATGTCGGCCGTCGGCTCCTCGGGAACCAGTTCGAAGCCCACCGGCACCAGCACCTTGTCGATCACGTGGATGACGCCGTTGCTGGCGTCGACGTCGGCCGCGATCACGCGCGCATTGTTGACCTTGACCGTGCCGTTCCACAGCTTGCGCACCCAGAGGTACTTCTCGGACAGCGTGGGCACGAACTGGACGCGGCGCAGCTGGTTCGAGAAGGTCTCACCGGCCGCGACATGGTACAGCAGCAGTTCCTGCAGCTTGGCCTGGTTGCGCGGCTGCAGCAGCTGCGCGACGAAGCCCGCGGGCAGGTTGGCGAAGGCGTCGTCGGTCGGCGCGAAGACCGTGAACGGGCCCTCGCCGCGCAGGGCGCCTTCCAGGCCGGCGGCCTGGACGGCGGCCACCAGGGTCGTGAAGCCGCCGGCGCCGATGGCGGTGTCCACGATGTCGGTGCCGTCGATGGTACGCACCTCGCCCACGTCACTGGCGTCGCCGGCCCCCTTGATCCCGGTGTCCGGACCGGTCAGGCCCGAGTCGTTCGAGGAGCAGCCACCCAGCCCGGCCATCAGGGCTACGGCTGCCAGCAGCATTGTCCAGAGTCCCAGCTTCCGCATGATTGTCTCCTTCTCTTCGGTCAAACCGCGCCACGGCGTGCATCGCGGTGTCATGTACAGAAACTGTCTTAGACAATACATATACACTCAAGATACAGCAAGCGGAAATTTTGACCCTTCAAGTGACTGTGCGCCCTGACGTTGGCGCATAAGTGATATTGCTATTCATATTCTCCATCGGCTAGAATGCCCGCTCGACCCAGCGAGGGAGCCACCATGCCCGATAACGACCTGACCCGGCCGAGCCATCCCCCTGACGACCGGACTGTCACCGGCCACAGCGACGGGACCGTGGTTCCCGCCGCCGCCGCGACGAACCTGCCGCCGCGGGTCGGCCGCTACCGGCCCCTGCGTATCATCGGCCAGGGCGGCATGGGCATCGTGTATGAAGCCGAGCAGGAGGAGCCGCGCCGGCGCGTCGCGCTGAAGGTGATCCGGCCCGAGCTGGCGACGGCCGACCTGCGCCGCCGGTTCGCGCACGAGTCGCTCTTCCTCGGTCGCCTGCAACATCCCGGCATCGCCCAGGTCTACGAGGCAGGCACCGCCGAGACGCCCGACGGTCCTCTGCCTTTCATCGCCATGGAGCTGATCGAGGGCGTGCGTCTGAACGAATGGGCGCGCGGCAGGAAGGGAACGCCTGGCGGCGGGGAGGGAACCTCGCCGGCGCTGCGCGAGCGCGTCGAGCGCATGATCCGCCTGTGTGACGCCGTGCACCACGCGCACCAGCGCGGGCTCATCCACCGCGACCTGAAGCCGGGCAACGTACTCGTCGACGGCGAGGGCCGGCCGCGTGTGTTGGACTTCGGCGTGGCCCGCCCGGCCGACGTCGACCTCGGGACGTCGCTGGTCACGTCGCACGGCGAGCTGGTCGGCACGCTGGCCTACATGAGCCCCGAGCAGCTGGCCGGCGACCCCAACGACCTCGACACGCGCAGCGACGTCTACGCCATGGGCGTGATCCTCTACGAACTGCTGGCCGGGCGCCCGCCGCTGGAACTGGGCCGGCGTCCGCTAGAGGAAACCCTGCGCGCACTGCGCGAGGACGAGGCCCCGCCGCTGTCCCAGCTGGATGCCCGGCTGGCCGGCGATCTCACCGTGATCGCCGCCAAGGCGATGGCCAAGGACCGCGAGCAGCGCTACGCCTCGGCCAACGGCCTGGCGATGGACCTGCAGCGCTACCTCGACGACGAGCCCATCTCGGCCCGCGCGCCGGGTACGGTCTACCTGCTGCGCAAGTTCACGCGCCGCCACCGGCCGCTGGTGGTGGCTGCGGCCGGCGTGGCGACGGCGCTGGTGCTGGGCGTGGTCGTGAGCACCTGGCAGGCGGTGCGCGCCACGCGCGCCGAGAAGCTGGCGGCGGCACGGCTGGACCAGGCGGAGGCCGTCACGGATTTCATGCAGGGCATGCTCGAATCCGTCCAGCCCGAGCAGGCGCGCGGCAACGAAGTGACCGTCGCCGAGGTGCTGGACCGCGCCGCAGCCGACCTGGACCAGGGGCAGCTGTCCACGCGGCCGATTGTCGAACTGGCGCTGCGCCAGTCGCTGGGCGGCACCTACCGCGCCCTCGGCAAGTACGATCTCGCGGAACGGCACCTGCAGCGGGGACGGGCGCTGGCCGACTCGCTGCTGCCGCCGTCCGCGCCTGAGCGCCTGAAGGTGGAGATGGAACTGGCGCGTACGCTGCACAGCCGCGGCGACTACGCGGCAACCGAACAGCTGATCAGGGCGGCCCTGCCGCATGTGCCGCCGCGCAGTTCGCTCATGGTCCCCGCCCTGGATGTCCTGGCGGACGTCTGCTACTCGCTGGTCCGGTGGGACGAGTGCGACAGCCTGCGCCGGCTGGCCGTGACGATCGCGAAGGAAACCGCGGCTCCGGACTCGCTCGAGTATGCACAGACGCTGCTGTCGTACGCTTTCCTGGCCAACGAGCGCAGCCGGACCGAGCTGGCAGACAGCCTCATTGCCCTGGCGACACCCATCTACACACGCGCCTACCGGCCCGACGACCCGCGAACGGTGCAGCTCCTGATGAAGCAGGGCGAGTCCGTGCGCGACGCCGGCCGCTTTGCCGATGCGGTGGCGACGTTTGCGCGAGGCCTGTCCGTGGTCGAGACTTCCCATGGGCCCGACCATCCGCTGAAGGCCGACCTGCTGTGGCGCATCGGGGAGGCGCAGGCGGGCGCGGGCAACCTGGCCGCGGCCGAATCGAGCCTCACCACGGCGCTGGAAATCCGTCGCCGCGCACTGGGGCCCCGCCACCGCGATATTGCCGTGTCCCTGTCGACCCTGGCTGGGGTCTACGCCGAGTCGGGCCGCGTCGACGCCGCCGATTCACTGATGCACGAGGCGCTGTCCGTGCAGCGAGGGCTGTTCGGGCCCATCTACCCGGCCGTCGCGGCGACGATCCACGACATCGCGGACCTTGAACGGAAGCGGGGGCGCCCCGCTGTTGCCGAGAGCCTGTTGGTGGTGGCGCGCGACATCCTCGACCAGCTGCCGACGCCGAACCCCTACCTGGCCGCCATGAACGCCTACTACCACGCGATGACGCTGCAGGATCGCGGATTGCATGCCGACGCCGAGGCGCACTTCCGTCGTGAGGTTGCCCTCCAGCAGGAAGTCCACCGCGGCCCGCATGACGAGGTCGCCCGCTCGATGGGCAATCTCGTCACCAACCTGTTCCGCCAGGGCCGCAAGGACGAGGCGGCCACCCTGCAGGTCGAAGCTCTGGCGATGCTGCGCCAGGTGGGTGCCAACGGAGCGGTCATGGCCACCGCGCTCGGCAACACGGCATACATTCTCGATGACGCCGGCCGCCATGCCGAAGCGGCGCCCTACCACCTGGACTACATCGAGCTGACCGCCGAGATCTTCAGCGAGGACAAGCCGGACCGCACGGCGGGGCGCGCGCGCTACTTCGACAACCTGGCCAGTCGGGGGCAATGGGAAGAAGCCGAGGCCCAGGCACGGGCGATCATCGACTGGCGACGCCTGCACCTGGCGGCCGACGACACCAGGCAGGTCACCGGGCAGGTGCTGCTGCTCGAGGCGCTGCTCGGCCTGGGGCGCACGGCTGCCGCCGACAGCGCGCTGGCCGCCCTGGAGGCACAGTTGCCGCGCTTCGCGAGCCTGCCTGAGGTGGCTGAAGCGCGCCTGGTGCGGGTGCGCGAGGCGCTGAAGGCGGCGCGTCGGCAGGGTTGAGGCGCGCGCCTGCTGCAGGCGCCCAGGAGACGGTCGGAACAAAAAGAGAAGGCCGCCTCCCGCAGGGAAGGCGGCCTCTCGCACGGGTCAACCCATATCAGCGGAACATCGCCTTGACCGCCCCGAAGCTCTCGCTCTCGGTCGCCACCGCGCAATCGCTGATGAAATCGAATGTGTAGTTGCCGCAGGCGTTCGTGCCCCAGCTGTCGAGCACGAGATAGACGACCTGCATCGACGACGTCGGGTTCGTGTAGCTGATCGTCTCGGCGCCGCCGCTCAGCGTCTCGTCGGTGAAGCCCAGGCAGCCGAACGCGCCGCCGGGCGCCCGGCAGCTGTCGAGCAGCCACAGCGCACCGTCGGCATTGCTGTAGGTCACGTTGGCCGTGAAGAAGCAGCCGGCGGGCACCTCGATCTCGTAGTAGTGCTCCAGGCCGTTCTCGCTGTACCCGGCGCAGCCCAGCAGCGAGACGGTGTTGGCGCCGTCGCAGGTGTTGCCGGTGAAGTGCGTGCCGGTACCCTGGTACACGGCGCTGCAGAAGTCGACCGGGTCGGGCGGCGGCGGCGGGCTGTAGGCGCCGACGCGCACCGAGTCCAGGTAGTGGTCTGCGCCGTCACTGCCCGCGTAGCGGAAGGTGAACGTGGGCGATGTGCCCTCGTACGCCGCCAGGTCGACCTGCACGTACTCCCACAGCCAGGAGGTACCGGAGTTGGCGGCGTGGAAGTCGTAGACGACGGCGCCGTTGACCTCGACCGTGAAGTTCGCGTTCATCGTCCAGTAGGTGCTGCCCTGCGTGGCGAAGAACAGGTCCTCACCGGCGCCGACGGGCCAGCTGAACGAGAGGGACTCATTCTGCTGCATGGCGGCCTGCCAGCCCACCTTTGCTGCGGCGGCACCCTGGTACGGCACCTGCGTGTCGCGCACCCAGGTATGCGAGGCATCGCCCACGCCCAGGATCCAGCCTGCCGGCGCGAACGACCCCTCGAAGCCCTCCAGCACGTACGACTTGGCCGAGGACCAGGCCCGCCCGCTCGCGGGCGCTTCCTTCGACGGCAGCTTGGCCGCCATCGCCGTGCCGGCCACCAGGCCGGCCACCGCGACCATCGTGATCAAACGCTTCATGTGCCCCTCCGCCCCTGCTTGGAAAAATGCGACAGACGACCGCGCTGGCTGCAGCGGCCGGTCAGGCCTCATGCCCGTGACTTGGTCTAAGTCTGGTCCTGGGGAGAATCCATCTCGTGCCATAATGTTACGCAATCCTGAGACCGGAAAGCAAGTCGCGGCGGGATTTTCAGTGCAAAAGAGCCGCATTCAGGGGATATCTTGATGAGTGGGCAGGCGTCCGCTCCGCTGACGGCCGGCAGCCTCGCACACTAAACCACACAAAATCAACGCATGATGCGGGTTCAGGCTGTCGTCTGTCCGCCGGCTCGACGCGGCAGCGCCTCAACGCTCGTTGTGGTCGCTGCCTGCCGCTCCATGCGGAGCCGTATCCGGCTGCGCTTCTTCGGCGGGCGGCAGGCGGTGGCTCGGTTGCACGGTCTCGCCGAACGGCCTGAACCCGGTGACGGGCCCGTCGCTCTGCTGGACCGGCTCGGGCTTGATCGGGATCTCGCGCAGCACCGTGATGGTGATGCGGCGGTTGGCCGGCGACAACGGTGTCGACGGCGCCGCCAGGCGGCCGTCCCCGTAGCCGACGACACTCTCGAAGCGGCCACGTGCCAGCCCGCGTTGCTCGAGGCGCCGCCGCGCGGCATTGGCGCGGTCCGACGACAGTTCCCAGTTCGAGTAGTCGATGCCCGGCGGATACGGGCGCGCATCGGTGTAGCCCTCGATGCGCACCGAATTGGGCAGGCCCTTCAGCTTGGCTGCGATCGCGTCGAGGGTCTTCTCGAAGACCGGGTTCATGTCGGCGCTGCCGACCCCGAACAGCTCCTCGCGGGAATCATCGGTGATCTCGATCACGAGGCCTTCGTCGCCGAGCGTGATCGTGACCTGGTCCTTCATGTCGCCGAGCCCCGCCTCGCCGGGGCGCCGCCCGCTCCAGGCGCGCCACCCTCGACGGGCTCGCCGCCCTCGCCCGGTTCGCCGCCGGCACCGCCGTCGAGCGCCTCGCCGAGTGCCTGCGCGGCCGTCTCCAGCGTCATGGTCTCTTCCATGATGCTGTTGTGCACCGGCATCTCCATGAAGCCGGGGCCGCCCGAGAAGCTGCCGGTCATGGAGGAGCCGCCGTTGCGGAAGGGTCCCTCCGAGCGGAAGTACTGCGCGATGGCCGCCTTCTGCTGCGGCGAACTGGCGGCAAGGATCCACATCAGCATGAAGAACGCCATCATGGCGGTCACGAAGTCGGCGTAGGCGACCTTCCAGGCGCCGCCGGTGTGGCCGCCGCCGTGCGCGGCACCGTGGCTCGCGTGCCGACGGCTGTGTTTCTCCTTGCCCGACATCGGTTCCCGTCTCCCCGTGCGCTAGACGCGGGACTTGATGGAATTGACGGCCTCGGCCACGTCGACCGAAGTCGGCCGCTCCGAGGTGTAGATCACGCGGCGCACCTGTTCGATCGCCGTGCGCGGCGAGGCGCCCTGCGCCGAGCTGATCAGGCCGACCATCATGCACTGCATGTACTTGTTCTCGTCGCGGGCGATGCACTCGATGGCGCCGCCCAGCGGCTGGAAGAACCCGTACGAGAACAGGATGCCCAGGAACGTGCCGACGAGCGCGGCGGCCACGTGGTGACCCAGCACTTCCGGCGGGCCGTCCAGGCTCTGCATCGTCACGATGATACCCATGACGGCGGCCACGATGCCCAGCGCCGGCATGGCGTCGCCGACCTTCTGCATCACGCCGGCCGGCAGTGCGCCCTCTTCCTGCTGCGTCGCCATGTCGGACGTCATGATGTGCTCGGCATCGCCGGCGTCGGTGCCGTCGATCAGCAGCTTGAGCGAATCGCAGAAGAAGGTTACGGCCTTCTTGTTGCCGAGGAACTTCGGGTAGTTCTGGAAGGTGGGGCTGGCCGCGGGATCGGCCACGTCTTCCTCGAGCGCCAGCAGGCCGTTCTTGCGCATCTTCGAGAACACCTCGAACTGCATGGTCAGCAGCTCGATGTACGTCGCCTTCGTGTATGGCGAGCCCTTGAAGATGATCGGGAACATCTGGCCCAGGTGCTTGAGCACCTTGATCGGTGTGCTGATCATGATGGTGCCGAAGGCGGCGCCGCAGATGGTGACCAGCTCGGCCGGCTGGTAGAGCGTGGCGAAGGGACCCTTCGCCATACCGAATCCACCGAGCACCGAGCCGATGACCACGAGGATGCCAAGAAGCGCGATCATGTTACGGGGCCGATCCTTCCGGGGCAGTCACCGTTCCACGGACAGTCCGGCGAACCACACGCCGGACCCCGCCCTGCCGGAATCATCGGCCCGGTGCAACCCGGCTTGAGGCCCGATTGCGGCTCCGGATGACGGATCCCGTTTCCAAATCAGAACTTGCAGGATGGTGAGGTGACCGGAAAGTCGCCGGCCCGGGCATGGCGACCCGGGCCGGCGCGGACGGGCGTCCGGCAGGCAGCTAGAACAGGGTTCCGGCCTGCGCGGCAATCACCTGGGCCACCAGCGCCGCCAGATCCGGGTCGCGGGCCGCCGCCTCCTGGGCCCCGCGGCGGACCAGGCGCGCACGGTCCCGGCCCAGGCGCAGCTTCAGTCCGGCCTGGAGCAGTTCGCGAAGGAGGAGCAGGCAGGTCAGCTCCTCGTCGTGGCCACCGGCGACCAGGTGCTGTGCCTCGTCGATGACGGCCTGCGGCACCCCGAGCGCCGCCAGGCGCCCGAGCGTCCAGGTGGCGGAAGGAACCGGGCTGACGGATTCCGGCATGGCCGAGAGGCAGAAACGGACCGTGTCACGATGGATGGCGGGCTCCATCTCCATGAAGCCGGCCCGGGAGCAGCACAGTTCGGCACTGATGACCCCATGGCCGGCCCATCCGGCCGCCGGCATCTGCGCCACCTTGCGCAACGACGGTTGCCCGTCGGTCTTCGCATCGTCATCACGCAGGGCCACCATCAGGCACGAGGTCCACGGGCTCAGCAGTTCGCAACGCACCGCCAGTTCGGTCAACCGCACCACGGCCTTGCGGGCCAGGCTTCGCCGGGACTCTGTCGCGGTCCGCAGCTCGCCGGCCGCGAGCAGGCGCTCGAGCAGGCTCGCGGCGGGCACGGCGCCGGCGGCGGCGGCCAGGCGGCGCAGGGGCAGGCTGGTGCTGCCGCCGGTGCCGTCCTCCAGTTCGCAACGCACGGCAACCTCGCCTTCACCTGCGCCCTTGAAGTGCGCCAGCAGGTGCACGGTGTCGCCGGCGAAGAGGCCGCCGTCGCGGTCCCTTCGCTCGGTGATGACCGTGCCCGGCCACGTCACTTCGAGCGCGGTGACCCGCGGCCGGAACAGGCGCTGGAAATGCCGATGGATGCGCGCGGCAACATCGTCACCGGGGGTCACGAACTCGGCGGCGCCGCCGGTCTGTTCGCTGAGGCGGCTGAGCAGGCTTTCACCCGGCGCACAGCCGACACCGACGGTGAAGATGCGTCCGCCGACGGCGGCGGCCTTCCCGACCAGGACCTGGTCGGCAAGTTCGCCGTCGGTCACCAGCAAGACGTCCCCCTGGCGTCCGTCCGGATCGCGGCGCGCCAGCAGCGGCAGCAGCGCGGCGCCCAGTTCGGTGCCGCCCATGTTGGCGTGGATGGTCGCGACCGCCTCGCGCGCGGCGGCGATCGCCTCGCGCGTGCCGGGCAGCGTCTCGGCCGTGACATTGCGGTGCGTGGAGCCGAACGCCACGATCGCGAAGTGGTCCTGCGGACGCAGTGAATCGAGGATGCGCCGCAGCGCATCGCGCGCCTGCCCGATCGAGGCGCCGGCCATCGAGCCCGAACAATCGACCAGGATCTTGACGAAGCGGCCCTCGGGCGACGTCGGCCGGCCCTGCCCGGGACACAGGGTGAGCAGCGCCACCTGCCCGCCGCCGGACGCGGTCGGCTCGGCCACGACGTTGGCTACGGCCGGCTTCGCGCGCCGCAGCTGCAGCACGATGTCGCGATCCATGGCGCGGGTGCCGCTGTCGGCAAAGCGGACGATCGCCTGGTCGGCCTGCCGTTCGACGGCGATGGCGTGGGTCCGGCAGGTGATCTCAGCGTCGAGCAGCGCGCCGCGGATACGGGCGCTGAACTCTGCCTCGTGGTGCGCGAAGTAGTCGGTCTCGATCTCCTGGTGCGGCTGCAGGCCCGACTGCGACGGGCGGCCGTAGCGCGGGGCCACGACTGTCGGCAGCGCGAAGCGCAACGTGTCGGCCTGCCAGTACTGCAACTGGGCATACCGATAGGTGAGCAGCGCCGTCTCGCCCGGCAGCAGGTTGCCGATGTTCACGGTGTAGAGCCCGGGCTCGGCTTCCTGCAGGAGAATGGCGGCGTCACCCCCGGCCACGGCTTCCTCGTAGTCGTCCTCGGCCTTTGCCGCAGGCATGATGCGACCGACCAGTTCGTTCTCCCCCAGCTTCGCGGTGAACGACAGCAGCACGGCCCCGCGCGGCACGGGGAACGTGTAGACGGCCTCGACGGGCTCTCCGTCCCGGTTGGCGAAGCCCTGGCGCACTTCAACCAGTGCCAACAGGTCCTCGAGATCGACATCCAGCGACACCGATTCGAGCACCGGCGCCGTGAAGCCCGGGATGCAGGACAGGGAAGGAACGCGGTCGACATGCGTCATGGGGATCTGGCTGCTCATGGTCACTCCTTGCCTGACCGGATACGGTCGGCGGCTTGCATACAGGTGACCGCCAGCCGGCGCAACTGCTCCGGCGACAGTCCGGCGCGACCGGGCTCGATCAGCAACTCGAGTCCCTCGGCCAGCGCGACATGGCTCCAAACTTCGATATCGCCCGGACGGCGCGGTGCGCTCGGCACGTCATCCTCCACATGACGGCGCACCAGTTCGCGGATGCGCTCGAGGGACAGGCCCGCGGCCTGCCACCGGCGGATCGCCAGCAACTGCTCGAGGTGACGGTGCTCGTACCAGGCGCCGCGCCGGATCCCCTCCGGCCGGTCGACGACGCCCTCCTGGATGTAGTAGCGGACCGTGCGCGGCGGCAGGCCCGACAGCGCGGCGAGCTCGTCGAGGCTGAAGCGGCGCGAGCCGGTTTCGCCGCAGGTGGGGTTGTCGCGCTGCTCGGTCATCGTTCCGCTCCCGGTTGGGTCCGCTTCCACTGACGGCATCATTATCGCCACTATTTTGCGCCACCACAACTGTATCTATCTGGCCATTGTCTATCATATTTCAAGACAACAGGTTATTGCGCCGGCGCCCGGGACGAAGGCCGAAGACCGCACCCTGCGGGGAGGTTCGGACTGTCGAAAAGCACAGCCCCCGCGAACCTGCGTCCGCGGGGGCTTCGTGACATCAACCGCCGTCCGGCTGCGGAGCGGCCCTACTTGCCGATGTGGTCGGCGCTCATCCGCGGCTTGCTCTTGTCGGGATAGGCGGGCACCGCCGGCACGGCCCATTTGGCCCCGTTGACCTTCAGCTCGTTCAGCAGGTAGTCGATGGCGTAGTCCAGCTGGGTGTCCTTGCCGTCGACCACGTCCTTGGGCAGGTTCATCACCACGATGTCCGGCTCCACGCCCCAGCCCTCGATGGGCCACAGCCCGTCCAGCGTGTACATGCCGAACTGCGGGGGCGTGGTGCCGCCGCCGTCGACCAGGTCCTGGTGCGGCTCGATGCCGATGGAACCGCCCCACGTGCGCATGCCGATCACCTTGGCCAGGCCGCGGCGCTTGATCGCCTCGGCGAAGAACTCGCCGTTGCTGCCGGTGTCCTCGTTGATCAGGACCACGACCGGCCCGTGGAACACGCGTTCGGGGTTGCGGCCGTCCTTGCCCTCGCGCGGGATGGTGATCGACCACAGCTCGCGCTCGAGCCGGTCGATGATCATGTCGCCGGTGAAGCCGCCGCCGTTGTAGCGCTCGTCGAAGATCAGGGCCGGCTTCTCCGTCTGCGGGTAGTAGCTGCGGCCGAACTCGACCAGGCCCTCCTCGCCCATGTTCTGCACGTGCAGGTAGCCGATGCGACCGTCGGTCTTCTTCGTCACGTAGGCCAGGTTGGCGTCGACCCAGGCGCGGTAGCGCAGGCCGAACTCGCTGCGCAACGTCTGAACGCGCACCGTGCGCGCACCCGTCGCCGACGGCTTGTCGTTCACCGTCAGGGTGACGTACGCGCCGGCCTTGTCGACCAGGTGGGCGAAGACGTTCGTCGGGTACTGCACCTCGACGCCGTCGATGGCGATCAGCCAGTCGCCGTTGTTCACGTTCACGCCCGGCTCGGTCAGCGGCGAGCGGTACGCCTCGTCCCACGAGACGCCGGGCACGATGTCCGCGAAGCGGTAGTACGGCTGCTTCTCGTCGCGCGTGAAGTCGCAGCCCAGCAGGCCCGTGCGGATGGGCGCCGGACCCGGCTCCATGTCGCCGCCCTGCACGTAGGTGTGGCCCAGGTTGAGCTCGGCGATCATCTCGCCGATCAGGTAGCTGAGGTCCGTGCGCGAGCCGCAGCCGGCCACGAACGGCGCGTACTTGTCATGCATGGCCTGCCAGTCGGTGCCCTGCATGTTCTTGTCGTAGAAGAAGTCGCGCTGGATGCGCCAGGCCTCGTCGAACATCTGCCGGAACTCGGCCAGGTGGTCCACGCGCAGCTTGACGGCGTTCGTCGCCAGCTTGCCGTCGCCCACCTTGGCGGGCTTGCCGGCATCGACGATGCCGTACCGATTGCCGGCGCGGTAGATGAGCTTCTTGCCGTCGGCGCTCTGGTGGTAGTTGGCGATGCCGGTGATCAGGTCGGTGGGCTCCTGGTCCTCCAGGCTGTACTTGACCAGGTCGAGCGCCCCTCCGGTGCGGTCATCGACGTGCTGGTACTTCAGGAACTCGGGGTCGTTCTTGCGCAGCATCAGGAAGCCGCCGTCACAGGCCTCGAGGCGGAACCAGTTGCCGGCGTCCACGCCCGGGCAGGCGAGGATGCGCTGCGGCAGCCCGGCCAGGTCGATCTCCACGGCCGCCTTGTCGGCCTTGCCGCCGTCCTTCTTCGCATCCTTCTTCGCATCCTTCTTCACGTCGGCCTTGCCCGCGTCGGCGGCGCTCACCGGCACCTCCACGTCCGCCTTGTAGAACGGCGAGCGCCCGCCCGCCTGCAGCAGGGCCACGTACGGCCTGGCGGTGTCCAGGAAGATGTGCTGCTGGTCGATGCGGCACATGATCGGGTTGAAGGTCCGCATCGACAGGAAGTACAGGTGCTTGCCGTCGCCCGAGAAGCTCGGCGACCAGCTGTTGTACATGTTGTCCGTCACCCGCGTATTGGCGCCGGTCTTCGTGTCGTGCAGCCAGATCTCCTCGTTCATGTTGCCGGTCTGGCTGGTGTAGGCCACCCAGCGGCTGTCCGGCGACCACACGTAGTCCATGATGCCCCAGCGTTCCCAGGCGTCGTCGTAGTCGCTCTGCGCGATCACGGAGGCCTTGCCGGCGGCGACATCGACCAGGTTCAGCTTCAGGAACTTGTCGGCGAACAGGATCCGCTTGCTGTCCGGCGACCAGACGGGCTGCTTCGTGAAGCCGTAGGTGCCGCTGGTCAGCTGCTTCCAGTCGCCGCCGCGGGCGGGCATCACGTAGAGCTGCTCCTCGCCGGTGCGGTCGCTGATGAAGGCGACCTGGGCGCCGTCGGGACTCCAGGCGCCGTACTTCTCGCGCGAGGCGCTGGTGCGGGTCAGGTTGACCGCATCGCCTTCGTCGGCGGGCAGGTTCAGCAACTCGCCGCGCGATTCCAGCACAGCCCGCTCGCCGCCCGGCGACAGGCCGAACGAGCCGATCGTCGGCGCGTCATCCATGAATTCCTCGTGCACGTGGCGGCGATCGGAGCGCACCGAGATGGGCACCTCGCGCACCTTCCCGGCGGCGATGTCCAGCACCTTCAGTCCGGCACCGTGCTGGAAGACGATCTTGCCGTCGCCGTACGACGGCCACTTCACGTCGTAGTCCTTGAAGAACGTCAGCCGCTTCACGCCCTTGCTGGCGGTGTCGTAGGCGTACAGGTTGAGCGTGCCGTCCTCGCGATCGCTCAGGAAATAGATGGCGCCCTGGCCCCACATGGGGAAGCTGTCGTTGCCCGTCCAGTCGGTGATCTTCGTGATGTCGCCGGTCTTGAAGTCCTTCACCCAGATGTCCTGGGCCTGGCCACCCTCGTAGCGCTTCCAGGTGCGGGTCTGCTGGCTCATGCGGTTGTAGGCCAGGCCGCTGTGGTCGGGCGCAACGGAAGCCAGCGAGCCCCGGTCGACCGGCAGCGCCATCTCCATGCCGCCGGCCAGGAACACCTTGAAGAGCTGCCCGCGGAACGGGTAGTCGCGCGCGCTCGTGATCACGACGCCGCTGCCGTCCGGGCACCAGTCCAGCATCGTGTCCGCCGACGGATGCCAGGTCAGGCGCTGCGGCTCGCCGCCCACGGCGTCGACCAGGTAGATGTCGTTGCCGCCGTCGTACTCGCCCGTGAACGCGATGCGGGCGCCGTCGGGGCTGAACTTGCCCATCACCTCGCTGCCTGAGTGCGAGGTCAGGCGGCGCGCCTCGCCGCCCTGCTCCGGCACGATCCAGAGGTCGCCCTCGTAGGTGAAGACGATGTTGCCCCCGCCGATATCGGCGAATCGGAGCAGGTAGCCGGTCGGGCCGGCGGGCTGGTCGGCGGCGGTCGCCACCGCTCCCAGCACGAGCAGCAACGCGAGGGAAAGCAGGCTCAGGCGCTTCACGGAAAACCTCCTGGCGACGGGGATACGGCACGGGCCGGGCAAACAGGATCAATGCGCAGGACCGGGAAGAATGTTGCACGGGCGGGCACGGTGGGGCAAGGTCTCGGCGATGCTGCCGGACCGGACGGCGGCCGTTCGGGACACGGCAACCGGAGTGTGGGCCTCCATGGCGGACAAGCGCACCATTGCAGAGCGATCGCGGCCGGAATCGGGGGCCGAGGCCGCCCAGGGCCTATACGCCGACCCTTCCCTCTACGACATCCTCTACACGCCGGGTACGGCGGCGGAAATCGATGCCCTCGAGCGGGTGGAACGGTCACTGGCGCCGGGCACGGCCCCTGCCCCGGGGCGCCTCTGGTTCGAACCGGCCTGCGGCACCGGCCGCTGCCTGCGCGTGGCCGCCGCCCGGGGCCGGCGCGTGGCCGGGTTCGATCGCGAACCGGCGATGCTGGCCTACGCGACCGCGCGCCTGGCCAAGGTCGGCGGGGATGGCGCCGGCGGGCGCACCTCGTCATCGGCCAGCCGGGCCGCCCGCCCGCGCCTGTTCCAGGCCGACCTGGCCGACTTCGCCGGCGCCGCCACGGCTTCGGGACTGCGGCCGGGCTCGGTCGACTTCGCCTTCATCACGGTGAATTCCCTGCGCCACCTCGAAACCGACAAGGCGATGCTCGCCCACTTCGCGCAGGTGCGCGACCTGCTGCGGCCGGGCGGGTTGTACGTCGTGGGCATCAGCCTGACCGACTACGACTGGCTGTGGCCGGACGAGGATCTCTGGGCCGCCGTCCGCGGCAACTGCCGCGTCAGCCAGCTCATCAACTGGCTGCCGCCGGAACCGGGCACGCCTCGCGCCCGTCTGGAGCGCGCCATCAGCCACCTGACCGTCACGCGCCCCGGGCGCACCGACCACTTCGACGACGCCTACGACCTGCGCTGCTACGACGACGCCCAGTGGCGGCGCCTGGTGGGCCGCTCGGCGCTGGAACGGGCGGGCAGCTTCGACGCGCGCGGGCGTCCGCTGCCGCCGGGCACGTGGCCGTACCAGCTCGAGGCGCTGCGGCGCGCCTGACCCGAATGCGCCCCCATGCTTGTGCCGTCGAAATTGTGTCTGGCCCGAATCGCCCCCCCGGGCTGCCCGAATGGATGACCTTTCATTGCTTTTATTGACGCCAAGACTCCCCATACCCACCGATCACCCGCTGCCGGGTACCCGGACACAATTTCGGCGGCACAACCAAGTTAGTGGGCGACTCGCAGTAGCCAGCCCTTCAGGGCGTCGGTGACCTGCTGCGGCTGCCCCAACGGCGACAAGTGCCCGCACTGGTCGATCACCGTGAAGCTGGAGCCGGCAATGCTGTCCACGAGTTCCTGATGGACCTCGACGGGCGTGACCACGTCCTGGCGCCCGCAGAGCACCAGCGTCGGACACTTGATCTCGTGGAGGAACGGCCGGCTGTCGGCGCGATGCATGATCGCCGTCTGCTGGCGCAGGAAGGCCGCCTTCCCGACAGTGGCCGCCATGGCGTGGATGGTCTCGACGACCGTAACGTCATCCAGCCGCGACGGATGGACCATTCTCGGCAACAGCGTGGCGCTGACGGCAGGGAAATCGGTCTCGGCCATGGCCATCAGGGCCTGCCGCGCCTCGCGCGACCGGCTCGTCTCGGGCCGCGCGGTGGTATCCAGCAGCGCCAGGGCGCGCACGCGTTCCGGGGCCTGGCGCATGATCTCCAGCGCGACGTAGCCGCCCATGGACAGCCCCGCCAGGGCAAAGCGCGGCGCCGGCACCGCAGCCAGGACGGCGGCGGCCAGCGCCGTGATGGTGTCGGCAACCGTCAGGTCACCCACCGAGATGGCAGCGAGATCCGCGAGATCGTCTATCTGTCGTTGCCAAAGGCGGCTGTCGTTGAGGAGTCCCGGCAGGAGCAGCAGATGAGGGCGTTGGCCATCGGTCATGCGTGGACCTTTCTGGTTGGAGGCGGTCCCGCCCTCCCATGATAGCTGCAATCGGCGGAAATGGCCGGTCTTGAAAAAGGAAACCCGGGTCCCCCGCCGAAGACGGGAGACCCGGTATTTCGATCCGCCAGCGTGCAGGACGCGGACCTCAGGTAAAGATACGGTAAAGGCACGCCTCGCAACAGTGCCCGGGTCAGTGCCGCGTCACGCTCACCGAACCGCTGCCCGTTTCGAGGTCCACGCGGGCCTCGCCCCCGCCCACGACCAGGCGGCGGCGCCCGTCGTCCAGCTTCTCGAAGCCCAGACCGGCGATGCGGCTTTCGATATCGCCGCTGCCGGTGTCGGCGGTGATGCTGGCCGAGGCATCGGCCGGCAGGACGATCTCGACGCTGCCGCTGCCGGTATCGACCAGGAAGCGGCCGCTGCCCATGCGGTCCAGGCGCAGTTCCACATCGCCGCTGCCGGTATCGACCGTGGCCTCGTCGGCGCCCACGCCGACGGCATCCACACCGCCGCTTCCGGTGTCGATGATCAGCGAGCGGCAACTGAGGCCCGCCACCGAGACATGGCCGCTGCCCGTATCCAGGCGCGCCTCGCCGGCCTTGCAGTCGCGCACCTCGACCTCGCCGCTGCCGGTGTCGATGTCCAGCTCGCCGTCAACGTTGGCGACCGTCACGTCGCCGCTGCCCGTGTCGGCCCGCAGGTCGCCGACCAGGCCATCGACGCGGACGGCACCGACATGCGTATCGAGGTCGAGGTCGGCCTGCAGGCCCGTTGCCGTCACTTCGCCCGCGCCGTGCCTCAGCACGAACGAGCGGCCCGCGGGCACCTCGACCGTGACGTCGGCCCAGGCCTCGAGTCCGGTGCCGGAGCCGCGGACGGTCACCTTGCGGCCCGAGATCATCCGGAACGTCCGCCGCAGCCACGATTTCTCGGTGCTTTCCTCCTCGTGCATCGAGAAGGTCGAACGCGACCCCGATCCGAGCGCCGGGTACACGTACTTGTCGTGGCGATCGAGCGGGAAGCGGATGCGCAGCGCATCGTTCTCCTGCTCCAGCTTCACGAGGTCGGCCGTCATGTCGTCGCCACGCAGGTGCACCGTCACCCGGAAGGCATCGCCGGTTCCCGCACGGACTTCGACCGCGCCGATCAGGTTGCCGACGAAGAGATCGCGGGAAGCGAACGTGAACTCGCGCGTGATCTCGGCCGAGCGGGCCGGCGTTGCCGCCAGCAGGGTGGGCAGGCACGCGATCAGGACCAGGCACACGGCCACGGGTGACAGTGGGCGGCGATTCATGGCGCTCCTCCGCGGAAGCAGGACGGATAGGGGGCCCCATCGTTGAGGGGCTACCTGACACAGACGCACCGCTCCGACGGGAGGTTGCAAGGGAATTTCCGTCGACCTAGTCCAGGGCCGCGCGCACGGCGGCAGCCAGGTCGCGGGTCGTGAACGGCTTCTGCAGGAAATGGACGCCCGGTTCCAGGACCCCGTGGTGGGCGATGATGTTCCCCGAATAGCCCGACATGAACAGCGTCCGCAGGTCCGGCCGGCGCTCGCACAGGCGCCGCGACAGTTCGCGGCCGTCCATCCCGGGCATGATCACGTCGGTCACCAGCAGGTCGATGGGCCCCTCCAGCTGCGCGGCCGCCGCCAGGGCCGCCTCCGGCGACCCTTGCGCCACGACGCGGTAGCCCAGCCTGGTCAGCATCGCCTGCGCCATGCTGAGCAGGCGCGGCTCATCCTCGACCAGCAGCAGCACCTCGTTCCCGGTGGCGGCCGCAGCCATCGTCTCCTCCGCGGGCGGCAGCGCCGCCTCATCCGCGTGGCGGGGCAGGCAGATGCGGAAGGTCGTGCCCCGGCCCGGCTCGCTGTAGACCTTGATGAAGCCGCCGTTCTGGCGAACGATCCCGTAGACCGTGGCCAGGCCCAGCCCGGTGCCGCGCCCAAGCGACTTCGTGGTGAAGAACGGCTCGAACAGGCGCGCCTGCGTCTCGCGGTCCATGCCGCAGCCGTCGTCGCTGACCGTCAACAGCGCATAGTCGCCGGGCTTGAAATCGGGGTTGGCGGCGCACCACGCCTCGTCGAAGGCGCCGTTGCCCGTCTCGATCACGATGTTCCCCGTGTCGCCGACGGCATCGCGCGCATTGACGCAGAGGTTGGCCAGCACCTGGTCGAGCTGTGCCGGGTCCATGCGCACCGGCCAGACGTCGTCGCCCGGCCGCCACTCCAGCGCGATGTTCTCGCCGATCAGTCGCTGCAGCATGGAGATGGTGCCGTCGATGGTGGCGTTCAGGTCCAGGTTGCGCGGCGCCGTCACCTGCCGCCGGGCGAACGCCAGCAGCTGCGCGACCAGCCCCGCGGAACGGTCGGCGGCGCCGACGATCTCGCGGATATTCCCGGCCACGGCATCGTCCGGCCCGCATTCGTCGAGCGCCAGTTCGGCATGGCCGAGGATCACCTGCAGCATGTTGTTGAAGTCGTGCGCCACGCCGCCGGCCAGCCGGCCGATCGCCTCCATCTTCTGGTTCTGGCTGGCCTGCGCCTGCGCAGCCAGGCGTTCGGTCACATCCTCGATGATGACGATGGCAGCGGTGACCCGGCCCTCTTCGTCGAGGACCGGCGACGAGACCTGGTGGTACGAGCGCGTGACGCCGTCGCGCAGGACCGTCCTGGTGGCCGCGTGCACGACCCCGTCGCGCAGCGTGCGCGACACCGGACATTCTTCGCAGGCGCTGTCGCGCTTCTCCTCGCAGAACCACTCGAAGCAATGCAGTTGCCGGCCGGGATCGACGATGGGGAACCACTCGCGCACCCGGGGATTGGTGTCGAGCACGACCATTTCCGCGTCCACCACGGCGACGCCCAGCCCGACGTGATCGATGATCCCGCGCGCCTTGGCCTCGCTGGCGCCCAGGGCCCTCTCGGTGCGGCGGTGCGCATCGACCTCGCGGCGCAGGCGCCACATCGCCAGGACCATCCCCACGACCAGCGCCAGGCACGCCAGTTCCAGCCCGCGCATGAGGTGGTCCGACATGCCGCGAACATACGGCGAGAGCTTGAGCCGGGCCCCGTTCTCGGACGGCGTCAGTTCGATCTCGCGCTCCAGCGTCCGGTCCAGCACGCCCGTCGCCACGGGATCGACGATGGGCACGCCGGCGTCGTCGACCACACTCACCAGGTTGCGCGCACGCACACCCTGCCCCACGGCAACGCCCAGCAGTTCCTCGTAGGAATAGACACCGCCGAGCAGGCCCAGGAACGTGTCGCTGTCGAAGACCGGCACCCACACCTCGAAGGCGCGGATGCCCTGGATGACGTCGAAGGCACGGGTGTACACCGGCCGGCGCTCGGACATGGCCAGACGTGACGCACGCTGGGGCTCGGGCAGGATCAGGGGCAGGCCGATGATGTGCTCGTTGCCCTCGCGCGGCGCCACGTCGGTGATGACGAAGTCGGCCTCGACCCAGTTGATGCAGATGAGTTCGGGATGGTCGGCCACGAAGCGGCCGCCGAGGTCCTGGAACGTGACCGCGTCGAGCGCGCCGTGTGCGCGCTCGGCGGCGAGCATTTCCAGGTAATCGAGGTTTGTCTGCAGGTGCAGGCGGGCGCTCTCGCGCACTATGCGCGCGTCGAGCCCGACTTCGCGTTGCAGCGTCAGGCGGGCAGACCTCTGCGCCAGGCCGAGGTACACGGCGAAGACGCTGAGAAGGGCCAGGCCCCAGAGGGCGGGACCCAGCCAGACCGGCAAGGCCTTGGTGGCACGCCACCGTTTCACGTCCGCAACTTTCATGGGTGCGGCGTCTCCGGGCGGGCGAATACCCGGACTTCGTCAGCGACTGTGGCGATGCGCCACCCCGAACGCGCGCCACTCTACCGCGAGAATATCACAAAGACGCCACAAATCGATACGTATTTCATTTTCATTTGACCAGTGTGAGCCTGGCCGCGGCGGGACGGGCACCGCCAGACCTGGCGAAGTAGGTGCCGCTGGCCACCGTGCGGCCGTTGCCGTCGCGGCCGTCCCACACCAGTTCGGCGCGGCCCGCGGTCGCCAGGCCGGACAGGCGCCGCACCGTGCGTCCCCGCGCATCGTGGATCTCGACAGCCACCGGCCCGTCGTCCGCGCCCTCAAGAACCAGCTTCACCTGGGCGTTGAACGGCGTCGGCCAGGCCGCCAGGCGCACCGGCCCGGGCGGCAGGGGCGCCGGGGCCACGTAGAGCGGCACGGAAACGAACTCGACGGACTCGAGGTGGCCATCGCCGTCGCCGGCCGGCAACTGTCCCTGCAGCGCGCCGCCGTCGCTCGTGGCGTAGGCAGCCATGGCCACGTCCACGCTCGGCGGCAGCGGCCAGTCATCGGGCATGAAGGCCCGCAGGTCCACGGCGCCCTCGAGAACCGCGCCCGAGCCCGTCACCAGCGCCGGGTTCCCGGACTGGACCGCCTCGCCGGCGTTGAACCAGCCCGTCCAGCCGTTGCCGGATTCGCGGGCCAGGAACCACTGCCAGGCTGCAGCCTGGCCCGCCTTGGCCCAGGGCGCATTGCGCAGGGTGCCGGACCCGTCACTCACCATCAGGAAGATGTCGCGCCCGGCCAGGGCCGTCGGCGCATCGGTCGCCAGGTACAGCCAGCCGTCGCGGGCCTTGCCCCACAGCGTGGCGCCGCCGGCCGAAGCCAGCACGGGAACGTCGGCGTCGAGCACGCCGTCCATCACGAAGCCCTCGTCGCCGCCGCCGGTGCTGCCGCCTGTGCCCACATACACGTGCTGGATGGGTGTGCGCTTGATGTTGCCCTCGGTATCCTCGGCCTCGATGGTGTAGTCCAGCAGCACGTCGCTATAGCCGGTCAGCTGCAGCCAGTACTGGTCGGCGATGTGCGTCGGCAGCACGGTCAGGTCGATGCTGCCCATGTCCCAGGGTTCGCCCGCCGGCATGACGCGACGGGTCATATCCAGCGCCGTCCAGGCACCGACGCCGGCGCCGCCGGCATAGGTCTCGTTGGCGACGGTGGCGGTGTCGTTCACGCCGTCGGTGTCCTCGCGCACGAGCAGCTGCACGCGCGCCAGGCCCGAGACGTCGTGGGCGAAGGTCCAGACGTGGAACGACGACGACATCGCCGCACCCTCGCCTGAGGGCCAGCCCCACAGTGCGCCGCCGCCGAACCCGCCCGGGTTCCAGGGCAGTCGCTGCGGCAGCCAGACCGTGGGCGCCACCGTATCGGCGCCGCCGGCAACGATCGGGTCGGCCAGCGCCACGGCCTGGTTGCAGGCCAGCGTCGCCTTGATCTCCATGTCCAGCGAGGCGCCGTAGTACATGTAGCCGCTCTCGTAGCCGGCCAGCAGGTAGTGCCAGGCGCGCTCGGCGCTGTTGGCGCCGCTGAGCGGATCGACGACCTTCGCCGGGTCCACCGCGCCGACGATGGCCGCCGCGGTCTCGACGCGGTTCTGCGCCGCCGTGAGCACGGCCCAGTTGCGCTCGTCCTCGGCCCAGCCGCCGGGAATATCGAAACTGCCGGCAGCGTTGACCGGAGGCCAGTTCCAGTTGATGAACTGCGGCGAGCCGAAATCGCCGTCGGCGTTCACCCAGCCGCCGTCCTCCACGTGCACCACGTCGCCGGCCGGCACGGGGTGCTGCGCCAGGTAGGTGGCCACGGTCGAGGGCCGGTAGCCCTTGCCGGCGGCCGCGTGCGCGAACTGGTTCACGTTCTCGTGGTAGTAGCTGTAGCCGCCGCTCCAGGCGTTGTCGCCGTCGTGGGCGAACAGCACCAGCATGGGACGCGCGGGGTCGTTCTGCGCGGCGATGGCGTCGATGCCGCCGGTGCCGAACAGCGAGTACCCCTCCTCCCAGCTCATGGCATTGGCTGCCGGCACGACGACCAGGCTTTTCGCCAGGCCCGTGTTCGGGTCCACGTGCTGCGCGCGGTGCGGCGTGAACCCGTACGGGACCGGCACCTTCAGCGTGACGCCGCGCGAGATGGTGTGGTTCGTCCAGTTCGCCTGCGCGGGGTTCACCTGGTCGGCGCGGTTGGGCGGGTCGCAGTTGTCGAGGTTGGCCTGGTAGGGATAGTCCGCGCAGGCACGCGCGATGTGCAGGTCGGGCACCACGGTCCAGGTGATGCCCGCGTCGACCAGCGCCGGGATCATGCGCTCGCTGAAGCACATCTCGGCCGGGAAGAAGCCCGTCGAGATGGCGCCGGGGCCCCACGCGTCGTTCCAGATCTCGCGCGCACAGGCCAGTTCCATGCGCAACGCGTTGTCGTCCAGCAGCGGGTTGATGGCGTGGTGGAAGCCGGCCAGCACGGGGTCAAGGCGCCGCTGACCCTGCGAGGTGCTCCAGCCCATCGCCGTGCGGGTGTGGCTGTACCAGTTGGGGGCGTAGCGGCCGCCGTTCCAGCCGGCATTGCCCAGGCTGAAGATGTTCTCGATGAGGGACCCCGCGAACGAGACCTGCGCCCCGGCATCGGGCAGGTCGAGCACGGACTGCAGCGCGTCCTTCGGGTACCACTGGTAGTCGGCAACGCGATCGTCGGAGTTGAAGATCGTGAACTCGTCGTTCTGGCTGTGGTTCAGCGTGATGGTCTCGAAGGCGGTCTCGTAGCGGCCCGGCGTCCAAGTGCTCTGCGTCGGCCAGTAGATGGGCTGGTGCATGTGCCACAGCCAGGTCGTGTGCACGCCAGTGGCGGCGACGCCCGCAGCGGGCAGTGACCCGGCGGCGGCCAGGACGGTGAGGCAGGAAACGAAAAAACGACGGGCGCGGCGCAGGCTCATGGGCTGGAACTCCTCCGGATGCAGGCCGGGGAAATCTTAGCACACGGTCGCGGTCGTCGGGCCCGTCGTTTGAGTCGCGTTCTACCAGGCAGTGAGAGCGGTCAGGCCTCGCCGGCGCCGTCCTCGTCACCGAAGGTCTCGGCCCACTTGCGGTTCAACTCCTCCATGCGGCGCTGCGCGCGCTGGCGGGCGGCGTCCGCCTCGTTCGGCGAGCGCGCCGACTCGATGGACTTGAGCCCCTCCTCGAGCGCCTGCTGCATGCGGGTGAAGTGCAGGGCGCGGGCCTTGTTGACGTCGAATCCCATCATCGTCCTCCTCGGTGGCGGCTGCCGGCTGTCGCGCCGGGCGACCGTTGGCCGGTTGCCGGAATGCTCCGTGCGGTCCCAAGCAGGAAGCGTACCGGCCGCCAAAGCGCGTTTGCGGGCCGGAAACGCCCGGAAGGCGGCCGTTTCGGGCACAGGGGCCCGGGCTGCCGGTCCGGGGCAGTGGCCAGAACGCGGCCAGGGAACGGTCACGGGGCGGTCAGGAGGCAGGCGGCGGCGTGTTCAGCTAGGGCTTCGCGGGCAAGGGCGCCGGTCCGCGCTGGGCGACGATAATGCCGCCGAGGATCAGGATGCAGCCGGCGAGCTCGCGGGCGCCGAGCACCTCGCCGAGCAGCAGGCCGCCGCCGACGGCGGCCCAGACCGATTCGAAGCTGAGGATGATCGCGGCATCGGTGGGCCGGGCGTACTTCTGGCCGGCTACCTGCAGCGTGAAGGCGATGCCGATCGAGAAGATGCCGGCGTAGAGCAGCGGCACCGTGGCGGACCGCATCGCCTCCAGGCTGAAGGTGTCGAAGACCAGCGCCGCCGCCGTCGACAACACCGCCGCCACCGCGAACTGTCCGACGGCCAGCCGCAGCGCCGGTACACGCTGCACATAGGCGCCGACCAGCTGCACGTGCACCGTCCAGAACAGGGCGCAGAGCAGCACGAGCCCGTCGCCCGGGGCAATCTCCAGCGGTCCCGTTGCGCTGAGCATGTACAGGCCCACGGCGGCCAGCGCGACTCCCGTCCAGGCGAAGCGGCTGACGCGCTGCCCGAAGAACAGGCCCAGGATCGGCACGAAGACGACGTACAACGAGGTGATGAAGCCGGCCTTCCCGGCCGTGGTGTGGACCATGCCGTACTGCTGCAGCGTAGCCGCCGTAAAGAGGACCAGCCCGGTCAGGCCGCAGGCCCGCAGCGTCTCGCCGCGGCCGGTCATGGGCGTGCCCGCCGGACGGCGACCCGACAACGGAAGGAAGGGCAGCAACACCAGCGTGCCGAGCAGGAAGCGCGACGCATTGAAGGTGAACGGCTCGAGGTGGCGCATGCCCAGGCGCTGGGCCACGAAGGCGAAGCCCCAGATGGCGGCGGCCGTCATCAGCAGGAGGTTGGCGCGGCGTCGGTTCATGGTCATGGGACAACGATAACCCGGGTTTACAGGCCGACCAAGGGCGGTCATGATGGTCCCCGGCCGCCCGGATGGCCCGCCAGGACCCGATCACCGGGGAGTCAGCCGGCATCATGCACCTGCCTCACGCCATCGAGACGCTGATCCCCGCCCCACGCTCCTGGCGGCCGGCGTCGGGTCACTTCCGCCCGGAAGACCTGGCCCGGGTCCGGGTCGACACCGGTGTGCGCGATCCTTCGCTGGCCGCCTTCGCGGCCGACAGCCTGGTCGCGGCCCTCGGGCGCCGGCTCGAGGCGGCCGCCCCCCTCGAAGACGGCGATGTCGACCGTTCACCCGGACTGCGCCTGGCCGCGGACCCCGACCTTCCGACCGAGTGCTACCGACTCCTGATCGCGCCCCTGGGACTGGAGTTGCGGGCGGCGGATCGCGCCGGCTTCGCGCGAGGACTTGCCACGCTCTTCCAGCTCTGCGCCGCCCATGGCCACGAGGGGTGGCCGTGCGGGACCATCGACGACGGCCCCGCCTTCGCCTGGCGCGGACTGCTGCTGGACAGCGGCCGCCACTTCCAGCCGGTGAAGTCCGTGCTCGGCGTCATCGATCGGCTGGCGCTCTACCGCTTCAACGTCCTGCACTGGCACCTGACCGAGGACCAGGGCTGGCGCCTGGAAGTGCCGGGCCTGCCGCGGCTGACGCAGGTGGGCGCCTGGCGCGACGAGCAGGCGGGAGGCGGTCGCCACGGCGGCTTCTACACCACGAGCGACGTGCGCGAAGTCGTGGCCTACGCGCAGGCGCGCGGCATCACCGTGGTGCCCGAGATCGAGATGCCCGGCCACTGCCAGGCCGCCCTCGCCGCCTATCCCGAACTGTCCTGCACGGGCGGTCCCTTCGCGGTGCAGACGCAGTGGGGCATCTTCCCCGACATCTACTGCGCCGGCCGCGAGGAGGTGTTCGCCTTTCTCGAGACCGTGCTCGCCCATGTGCTGGAGCTGTTCCCTTCGGTGTTCATCCACGTGGGCGGCGACGAGGCGCCCCGCGACCGCTGGCACGACTGTCCGCGCTGCCAGGCGCGCCTGGCGGCCGAAGGACTGCAGGACGAGCACCAGTTGCAGAGCTGGTTCATCCGCCGGATGGGCAACTGGCTGGCCCTGCGCGGGCGCCGGCTGGTCGGCTGGGACGAGATCCTCGAGGGCGGCCTGGCCGGTTCCCTGCCCGGTGCGGTGGTTCAGTCGTGGCGCGGCGTCGAGGGCGCCCTGGCCGCCGCGCGCGCGGGTCACGACACCGTCGTCTCACCCACCTCGCACTGCTATTTCGACTACGACCCCGGCGTGCTGGACCTGGCGCGCGTGCTCGCGTTCGACCCCGTGCCGCCGGGCCTGACGCCCGCCGAACAGGCGCACGTGCTGGGCGGCGCCGCCAACCTGTGGACCGAGTACGTTTCGCACGAGCAGCTGGACCGCCAGTTGTTCCCGCGCCTGCCCGCCATGGCCGAGGCGCTGTGGTCACGGCCTGCGGTCCGCGATCCGCGCGCCTTCCTGGATCGCCTGCGCCGGCACGGTCCCTTGTTCGCCGCGCTCGACATCAGGCCCGGCGCCTCGAGTCGCCCGCTGCGGGTCGACGCGGCCTGGGACACCGTGCGCTCGCGGCACGTGCTGCGCTGGAACCTCGAGGGCCCGCTGGCCGCCGCCGTGGCCGGCGAGGCACCCGCGGTGAGCTGCACCGTGCAGTCGATGTGGGCGCTGTGGACGGGCGGGCCCGGCGCGCGGCCCGAGGACCTGCCTGCAGCCGATATCGAATGGCGCCCCGTGGCGGGTCACAGCATCGAGGTCGACTACGGCGACCAGAGCCTGACGGTGTTCACGCAGCTGCTGGTCGACGGCCGGCCATGCGGCGCCCCGGAAGTGGTGGAACTGGCCCGGCACCACGCGCTCGGCCGTGCCGTCGCGTTGAAACCGACCTTCGACCCGGGCGACGCATCTCGCCTGACCGATGGCGTCCTCGGCACCTGGCGTCGCGATGACGGCCGCTGGTTCAGTTGCGCAGGCGCGGACCTCGACGCGACCATCGACCTTGGCGGACCGGTGCCGGTGAAGGTGGTGCTCGTGCGCTTCCTGCAGGACGCCAACGCACGCATCTTCGCGCCGCTGGTGGTCCACTTCCATCTCTCCGACGACGGTATCGCCTGGCGTCACGCCGGCGACGGCACGCACACGGTGCCGGACCGGGTGCAGGACAAGGTCGTGGTCCCGTTCGCGGTCTGGCCAAAGGACACCGCACGCTTCGTGCGCGTGCATGCCGTCAGCGGGCTGACCTGCCCGGACTGGCACCCCGAGGCCGGACAGCCGAGCTGGTTGTACGCCGACCAGATCGTGGTGCGTGACCAGGGCGGGCCCACGGAGCCGTGACGGCGACAAGTCCGTGTGATAGGATGGCCTTCGCTTCGATCCGATCCAGCTCACCCGCGTCCAGGATGGGCCATTCGTGCGCGACGGCCACTTCGGCAGGACCCCGCGGAACCTCACCTTGCTGGCCCTGGGGGGGCTGGCCGTGCTGCTGTCCCCTGCCACCGGCTTCCCCTTCGATCATCCGCTCGTGCCCTGGGCGCCGGCCACTTATGTCTGCCCGCGCCTGGCCTCCGCGCCCGTCATCGACGGAGTCCCCGACGAGGCGGCGTGGCAGGCGGCGCCGTGGTCGTCACCCTTCACCGACATCCAGGGGCCGCTGGCCGACCCGCCCCGTCATCTCACGCGCGTGCGCCTGGGCTGGGACGACAACCACCTCTACGTGGCGGCCCGGCTCGACGAGCCCCATGTCTGGGCCACGCTCCGCGAGCGCGATGCGGTGATCTACCACGACAACGACTTCGAGGTCTTCATCGACCCCGACAGCGACAACCATCTCTACGGTGAACTGGAGATCAACGCGCTGGGCACGGTGTGGGACCTGCTGCTGGCGCGCCCGTACCGCGACGGCGGCCCGGCCATCGACGCCTGGGACATCGCCGGGCTGCAGTCGGCCGTGGCGGTCGACGGTACGCTGAACGACCCGCGCGACGTGGACCGCGGCTGGTCGGTTGAACTGGCGATCCCCTGGCGCGTGCTCGGGGCCATTGCCGGGCGCACCTGCCCGCCCGAACCTGGCGATGTCTGGCGCCTGAACTTCTCGCGTGTGCAGTGGCGGACCGAGGTGGCCTCCGGCGCCTACCGGAAGATCGTCGACGAGCGGACCGGCAAGCCGCTGCCCGAGGACAACTGGGTGTGGTCGCCGCAGGGACTGATCGCCATGCACTGCCCCGAGATGTGGGGCGAGGTGCTGTTCGACGACGGCGGCGGGCTCGGGTTCGAGGCGTCGCCTGAGCACACGCGCATCGCGATGGCCACGCTGTTGATGCCGGTGTACTACCGGCAGCGGGGCTTTCACGAGGCCAACGGGCGATTCGCCGCCACGCTGGCCGAACTGGGACTCGGCGAGGAACGGCTCCCGCTGTGGCCGGACGGCCCGGGCCTCGCCGAGCGGGACATCCCGATGATCCCGGGCTTCAAGCTGACACTTGCCGGCGGTGACGACTGGTTCCGCGCCGCGCTGGCCACGCCGCTGGGCGCCGCCGTCATCGATCACACCGGAAGACTGGAGCGCCTGCCGTGATCCTGCGTCGCCACCCCAATGGGCCCATCATCACGCGGCGCGACCTGCCGCCCATGCCGGGACTGATCGAGCCGAGCGCCGTGTTCAACCCCGGCGCCGTGCGCCTGGACGGCGTGCCGTACCTGCTGCTGCGCGTGCAGAGCCGCGGACGCCGCACGTTCCTGGTGCCGGCGCGCGGGCGCACCGACCGCAGCTTCACCTGCGCCGGGTTGCCGACGGTGCTGGAAGGTGTCGACAGCCTGCGCGAGCCGCATGCGAAGCGCGACCTGCAGGTCTTCCATGTGTACGACCCGCGCCTGACCGTGTGCGACGGTACGCTGCACGTGGTCACCGCCGTGGACACCGATCGCGGCTGCCGCCTGGTGGTGTGGCGGGCGGCGGGCGACCCGGCAGCCGGCTTTGCCGGGCTGGATCACCTCGTGCCGCTGGCCGTGACCGGACGCGAGGACACGCGCAACGGCGTGCTGTTTCCGCGCCGGGTAGGCGGGCGCTGGCTCATGCTGGAGCGGCCGAACCGGCCGCAGGGGCCCGACGCGCCGCCGTCGGGCAGCGCCGTGACGCTGTCGTCGTCGGAGGACCTGCGGCGCTGGCAGCCCGAGGGCACCGTGTTCGAGGGTCGCTTCCGGTTCTGGGACGAACTGGTGGGCGCCGGGCCGCCGCCGCTCCTGACGGAAGAAGGCTGGCTGCTGCTGTACCACGGCGTGGCCACGCATTTCCGGAGCGTCAACATCTACCAGGCCGGCGCCGTGCTGCTGGACCGCGACGACCCGCGCCGCGTGATCGCGCGCACGGACGAGAACATCTTCGAGCCGCGCGCCCTGTACGAACTGACCGGCCAGGTGCCGAACGTCGTCTTCCCCAGCGGCCTGACCGTCGACCGCGTGGATGCCGACGGCTGCGCGCTGTCCGACGCCCGGCTGTGCCTGTACTACGGCGCCGCCGACACCGCCGTCTGCGTGGCGACCACGACGGTCGCCACCGTACTGGATGCCTGCCGCGGTTGACGCGCAGGCCACCCCTGGGAGCATCCGCAGTGGAACCCGCTACGCCCCCCGCAACACCAGTCGTCACCGGCCAGCCCCGACGCGCCTTCCTCGTCTCGCACACGCACTGGGACCGCGAGTGGTACCTGCCGTTCAACCGCTTCCGCGTGCACCTGCTCGAGGTGGTGACGAAGGTGCTCGACCAGCTCGAGGCCGATCCCTCGTTCCGGGCCTTCGTGCTGGACGGGCAGGGCTGCGCCCTGGAGGACTTCCTGGCCGCGGCGCCGCACGAGCGCTCGCGCATCGACGCACTGGCGGCGGCCGGGCGCCTGGCTGTGGGCCCGTGGTACATCCTGCCCGACGAGTTCCTGGTAAGCGGCGAGGCCACCGTGCGCAACCTGCAGTACGGGCGCCTGGCCGTGCCGGCCGGCGGGCTGCAGAAGGTGGGCTACATGCCCGACAGTTTCGGGCACATCGCGCAGATGCCGCAGCTGCTGCGGCTGTGCGGCATCGACTCGTTCATCTTCACGCGCGGGCTGGGCGACGAGGCCGCGCGGCTGGGCTGGCTCTTCCGCTGGGCGGCGCCCGACGGCAGTGAGGTACTGGCGGTCAACCAGTGCGACGGGTACTGCAATGCCGGCGGCCTGGGTTTCGCCGAAATCTGGCACGCGCACACGGCGCGCATCCCCTGCCCTGAACGCGCCGCGGAGAAGGTGGGCGAACTGTTCGCGAAGATGGCGGCACGCCCCGGCGCCGAGCCCGCGCTGCTCAACAACGGCTGCGACCATTTCGGGCCGCAGCAGCGCTTCGGCGACATCATGGCGAAGCTGCGCGAAATCTGGGCCGGCACGGAGTTCACGCACGGGCGTTTCGAGGACTTCCTGGCCGCGGCGCGTGCCGAGGCTCCGGACGCGTCGCGTCCCGCGTGGAGCGGCGAGCTGCTCGGGGGGCGCGACCACCTGATCCTCTCGGGCGTATGGTCGTCGCGCATGCCGCTCAAGCAGGAGAACGAAGCCTGCCAGGGCCTGCTGGCGCGCGTGATCGAACCGCTGGCCGCCGCCGCGCACTTCCTGGGCGGCGAGTCGTGGCCGGGTGGCCTGCTCGACACCGCCTGGAAGGAACTGCTGCGGAACCATCCCCACGACTCGATCTGCGGTTGCAGCACCGACGAGGTGCACCGCGAGATGGTCACGCGCTTCGGCGCCGTTCGCCAGACCGGCGAGCACTGGCTGGCGCGGCGGTTGAACCGCATCTGCCCCATGTTCGGGCCGGCTCCGGAAGACGACCGCGACACCGTCATCGCCGTGGCCAACCCGCTGCCGCGAGAGCGGACCGAGGTGGTCGAGCGCGTGGTCGTGCTGCAGCCGTTCGGCTACGACCTCGGCAAGCTGCGGCTGGTTGACGAGCAGGGCCGGCCGGTGCCGTGCGAGATCGTGCGCCGGCGCTTCCTCGAGCGATTCTGGGGCATCGACTATCGCGCCGAGATCTCGGCCGGCAACCAGCTGGCGATGCTCGAGCCGTACCTGAAGCGCTTCGGCGACCGCATCATCGGCAACGAGCGCGACCAGGGCGTGAAGGACTGCTTCCTGCACCTGCGCTTCCTGGCCAGGGACCTGCCGGCGGTGGGCCACGCGCTGTACAGGCTCACCGACGAGCCGGGTCCGCTGCCGGCGCGCGACTCGTTCACGCCGGTGTCCGCCCGGCGCGCGGGCGAGGACGCGGTGCTGGACAACGGCCTGGTGCGCGCGGTGCTGCACCCCGACGGCACGATCGACCTGACCGACCTGGCGAACGGGCATGTCTACGACGGCCTGAACCTGCTCGAGGACAGCGAGGACGCCGGCGACGAATACGACTTCGGCCCCGCTCCCGTGCCCGAGACGGTGTTCGCCGGCGGCGCGCCCGGGGAACTGCGCGTGATCGACTCGACCCCGCTGCTGGGCGCGGCCGTCACGGTGCTGCGCTTCGACCTGCCGCGGTCGTTGACGCGCGGCCGCCGCGGCCGCGACCCGCGCACGACGCCGTGCGATGTGGAAGTGCGCATCTCGCTGGCCACCGGCTCGCGGCGCCTGGACATCGAGACGACGATCAACAACCGCGCCTTCGACCACCGCCTGCGCGCCTGGTTCCCCACGGGGCTGGCCTGCAGCGAGGTGGTCAGTGACGGCGCCTTCATGCTGAACCGGCGCCCCTGCCGCCGCCCGACCAATCCCGACTGGCCGCAGCCGGCGCCGCCGACCTGGCCGCAACAGGACTGGAGCCTGCTCGGCGACGGCACCGCTTCGCTGGCGGTCTTCAACCGCGGCCTGCCCGAGTTCGAGGTGCTGGACGACGGCCAGGGCCGCGCCGTGTACGCACTGACGCTGATGCGCTGCGTGGACTGGCTGTCGCGCGACGACTTCGCGGCGCGCAAGAACACGAACGCGGGCCCCACGCTGTACACGCCCGACGCCCAGCTCATCGGCCGGCGCACGTTCCACTACGCGGTGATGCCCGGCGGCGCCGACCTCTTCGCCGACGAGGTGCCGTTCGAGAGCGAGCGCTACCGCGCCGCGCCGCCCACGCACCAGGGTGTGGGCGCGGGCAGCGTGCCCGGCGGCGCCTCGCTGCTGGCTTGCAGCGAGCCGCGGGTGTCGGTGACGGCGATCATGCGCGCCCGCGACGGCGAAGGGCTGGTCGTGCGGCTGTGCAACCTGGACGGTGCGCCGGTGGAGGCCGCGCTCAGGCTTGGCTTCATCGCATGCGCCTGCCGCAAGATGGGATTGCTGGAGGATGAACTGCCGGTGCTGCGCGAGGCGCCGGTGCTGGCGGCCGACGGGCGTTCGGTGACCGTGCCGCTGGCGGGCGGCGAGATCGCGACGGTGCTCATCGAGCCGGCGGCTGCCGGCAGGGGCCAAAAGGAGAGACAACCATGACCACGAGGCGCGAGTTCCTGATCGGCACGGGCGCGGGGCTGGCGGCAGTCGGGGCCGTGCAGGCCCTGGGAGCAGGCAAGGCACTGGCGCAGGCGGGAGGCGGCGCTTCGTCGCGCATGCCGTTGATCGACCACGTGGTGCCCCCGCGCGAGGGCGCCGGGCGCAAGCCGCTGGTGGTCAGCACCTGGCGGCACGGCCTGGCCGCCAACGCCGCCGCCTGGCCGGTGCTGGCCGGCGGCGGCCGCGCGCTGGACGCGGTCGAGACGGGCGTGCGCATCTCCGAAGCCGACCCCGAGGTGATGAGCGTGGGCTACGGCGGTCGCCCCGACCGCGAGGGTCACGTCACGCTCGACGCCTGCGTCATGGACGAACGCGGCGAAGCGGGCGCCGTCGCCTTCCTGCAGGGCTTCATGCACCCGGTCAGCGTGGCGCGCAAGGTGATGGAACTGACGCCGCACGTGATGCTCGTGGGCGAGGGCGCGCGCCGCTTCGCCCTGGCCCAGGGCTTCACCGATCAGGACCTGCTGACGGACAAGGCTCGCGCCGAGTGGCAGGAGTGGCTGAAAAAGGCCGAGTACAGCCCGTGGACGCCGCCCACCGACCCGAAGAGCACCAGCAGCGCGCGCACGATCAAGCCCGGCGACAACCACGACACCATCAGCATGCTGGCCATCGACGCGGCGGGCAACCTGTCGGGCGCCTGCACGACGAGCGGCCTCGCGTACAAGATGCACGGCCGGGTCGGCGACTCGCCGATCATCGGCGCCTCGCTGTTCGTCGACAACGAGGTGGGCGCCGCGTGTGCGACAGGTGTGGGCGAGGAAGTGATGAAGACGCTCGGCACCTTCCTGATCGTGGAACTGATGCGCGGCGGCGCCACGCCGCAGCAGGCGTGCGAGGAAGGCATCGCGCGCATCCGCCACCGCCACCGCAACGACGACCTGTCGAAGGTGCAGGTGGGCTACCTGGCCATCGACCGCCACGGCAACGTGGGCGCGTATGATGTGCAGCCGTGGTTCCAGTACGCGATCACCGACGAGGCCGAGGGTGCGCGGCTGGTGGATGCGGAGAGCTTCCTGAAGAAGGGCTAGGCGACCGCTGCACGGCCGCCTAGAAATCCACCCGCACCGAAGCCACCGCATAGTGCAGCCAGGTGAACGTGTAGACCTCGTCAACGTCGGCGCCGCCCTCGACCAGCCGGTAGCCGACGGCCAGGCGCACCTGCTCACCCAGGTCGCGCGAGAGCTTCAGCGCCACGTCCTCGGCGCGGCCGGGACCGCCGGCCAGCGCGTCGGCGTCGAAGGTGACGCGCCAGGCGGCCGCCGGCCGCCACTCGCCGGAGATGTGCAGAAGCGGCACGAAGCCGAGGTCGTCCTTCGCGGCGATGACGCCGTCCTGTTCCAGGGCGATGCGTGCGTCGCGGATCTTCGCGGTGCCGCCCCACCACCACGACCAGCGCTCCCCTTCGTGGAAGCGGTGGCGGTACGTGAGCCGGTACGAGTTGAACTTGAAGGTGGCGAGGGCCTGCCCGGCGTTGAAGTCGCCGCCGGCGAACGACACCGGGCCGGCCAGTTCGCCCGGCTCGTTGATCGTCAGCGGCGCGTACAGGGCGCGCAGGTCGCTGGCCTCGCTCAGGTGCCAGGTGAGGTAGACGCGCCCGGCGGCCCACGGCCCCTTGCCGACGGCGTCGCTCAGCGAGAAGCGCGTGGCCGTGTCGTTGTTGGGGATCTGCACGTCGTTGTAGCTCTGCCAGGCGGGCCCGGCCTCGAGCTCGAGCGCCAGGCGGTGCTGCGGCGCCGCAGCCAGGGCGGCTCCGGCGCCGGCCGCTCCGATGGCCAGGGCGGCCAACACGGTCCTGCTCAACGTGCCCATCCTGAATCGCGGCATCTTCCCCACCCTTGTCCGGAACGGCCCACAGCCTGCGCATGAGTCCGCCAATGTAGCGCGCGTGGCCCGTACTCGCCGCCCCCGCTCAGCGTTCGTTCAGCGCACGCGGGAACAGGACGTTGTTCTCCAGGTGGATGTGCTCCATGAGATCGGCCTCGAGGATCCCCAGCCGCAGGTAGAGCGCCTCCCAGGTCGTGCACGCCTCTGCCGGGGGCACGAAGTCGTGGGCCAGGTCGCGCGTGCGCTGGAGATTGCGGGCGTGCTCATGGTGCTCGTGCAGCATCACCTGCACGGGAGCGCCGGCCAGAGCTCCGTTCCCGGCGAGGATGATCGGAAAGAGGATCTGCTCCTCCTTGGCCAGGTGCTCCAGCACGGCGGCCTGCACCTGCTTCAGGTGCGCGGCCAGCCCGTGCGGCACGGTCGTCTTATCGGCGTGGCGGTCCTCGACCTTCTCCGCCAGCGCGATGAGCTCCGGCAGTTCCAGGCGCAGTTCATCGTGGTAGCGATTGATGATGAACGGCACCAGTTCGGCCAGGGGGCGCTCGGCCCAGGAGACACTGGTGGTGCGATCGTGCTCCAGGCTCTCGATCTCGGTGAGGATGGCGGCGGCGGCGAGCCCGCGCTCCTGGCAGGCGTCGGCCAGCGTGCGCTTGCCGCCGCAGCAGTAGTCAAGGCGCTCGCGGTGGAAGATGCGCGAGGCGTCGGGATGGGTCACGGCGAGTTCGGCGAGGGTCGTCTGGGTTCCGTGGGTCATGATGGACCTCCTTTGAGGGGAGGCATTGCAATCGTCGGGCCGTTGGCAATATGTTGATTTCAAACAAATTAAAAACATTGTTATTTTTTACATAACGCTACTGTGATATACAAATCATAGCCATGTCACCTTTTTTATAACATCCCCCCTGGTCGCCGTGGCGCCCGCCGCCGCAGGGCCGATGGCGCACCGACGCGCCCATCGACTTGCGCCGGCGCAACTCCTGACGCCGCATCTTGTGGCCAATCCGAGGGGTGCGCCCCCATCCCTTGTACCGGGCACCTCACGCCGTTTATTCGCCATATTTTCGCATTTCACGATTGACAAAACAGTCATTTGTCTGCTTAAATCATCCCTGTCAACCGAAGCACCTTCATCAGGAAGCACCTTCAACAGGAGATCAGGCCCATGCCCCCGCGCAGCACCCCGAAAGCCTCCCGCCCCCGCGGCACCATCCGCGCCGAGGTGCTGGCCTTCGTGCGCGAGCGGCTGGCCGCCGGATCGCCGCCCACGGTGCGCGAGGTGCAGCAGGCGTTCGGGTTCAAGGCCGTGGAGTCGGCGCGGCAGCATCTCGAGGCGCTGGTCGCCGATGGGCGGCTGGCCAAGTCGCCGGGCCGTTCCCGCGGGTATCGCCTGCCCGCGGACAGCGGCCCGGCGCCGGGCATCCGGATGGTGCCGCGGCTGGGCCGCGTGCAGGCCGGCGCGCCGCGCGAGGCCATCGAGGATCCTGACGGCTGGCTCGCGGTCGAGGGCCTGGCCGGCGACGAGGAACTGTTCGCCCTGACCGTGCGGGGCGAGAGCATGACCGGCGCCGGCATCCTGCCGGGCGATGTGGTCATCGTGCGTCGGCAGGACACCGCACGTGACGGCGAGATCGTCGTCGCCCAGGTGCGGGACGAGGCTACGGTGAAGCGGCTGCGGTTGCGCGAAGGGCAGATCGTCCTCCAGCCGGAGAACCCGGCCTTCGCGCCCATTGTGTTCGCACCAGGGGTTTTCACGCCGGAGACGGAGATCCGGATCCTGGGCAAGGTTGTGGAAGTGCGCCGACGGCTGGCCTGACGGCTTGTCCTGAAGCCCACGCTTGTCTGGGTACCGGCTCCCTGCGGGCCGGCGGCAACCCGGCGCCCCCAGCGTCGGGCGATGAGATCGAGGATCAGCCCGGTCACCGTCCCGTGTGGAGGTCGGTCATGGCTATCGCAGCCCATGATCCAGCATCGTTGTCCCTGTCGTCGGGTCTGGATCATCCGGTCGACGGCAATCTGGCCCTGGACGTTCTGGCCCAAGCGAACGTGCTGGCCCATCCGGCGCTGCGCCGCCTGGGCGAGACGCTCGAGCCAGTGCCTGCCGGGCGACCCGCCTGGTCGCGCGCCGAGCTGGCGGGTCGCCTGTGCGAGCTGAGCGCCGGGCAGGACGGCGCGCTGCTCTCCACGGCTGTCAGTCTGGTGGTCGACGCGCAGCGCGACGGCGAGCCGGTGGCGTGGATCAGCGCCACGCGGGCGATCTTCTTCCCGCCGGATGCGGCGACCTGCGGCGTCGACCTCGCGACGCTGGTCGTCGTGCAGGCGAAGGACGCGTTGCTGGCCGGCCGCGCTGCCGATGTGCTCCTGCGTTCGGGGGCGTTCGGGCTGGTGGTACTCGATCTGGGGACGAGTGCCGCCATGCCCACGCCCCTGCAGGGGCGCCTCGTGCAGCTGGCGCTCAAGCACGACGCGGCGGTGGTCTGCCTGACGGACAAGCAGCCCGGCGAGTCGTCGCTCGGCTCGCTCGTTTCGCTGCGCGGGCAGGCCGCGCGCAGGCGCTCGCGCGACGGGCGCCGCTTCACCTGCGAAATCACCACCCTGAAGGACAAGCGCCGCGGACCCGGCTGGACCTGGCGGGAGGTGCGGCATGGTCCGGAGGGCCTTTCCTGAGGCGCATCGCCGGACTGCCGGCGCGGAAGCGCGGCGCGTGCCGCTCGACGAGGCGGGTGAGCCCGTCACCGGCGGCGAGGCTGCGGACTGCGAAGCCGCGGGTTGTGAAGAAGCAGAGGACGACAGCCCCCGCCCCGCGCTCCTGGCGCGCGCCGCCGCCATCCATCGCACCGACCGCATCGCCTGCGTGGCCTTGCCGGCGTTTCCCCTGCAGCTGGTGCTGCGCCGGCAGCCCGAGTGGCGCGGCGAGCCGGCCGCCGTCGTGGAACAGGACAATCCGCTGGCGCCGCTGCTGTGGGTCAACGAGGCGGCGCTGCGCGTCGGCATATTGCCGGGCATGCGCTATGCGGCGGCGCTGTCGGTCGACCACCGGCTGCGCGCGACCACGGTCACCGACACGCGCCGCGACAAGGCGGTGGCCGCGCTGCACCGTCACCTGCTGCGCTACAGCCCGCGCGTCGAACCGGCGGGCGACGATCCCGGCGTGTTCTGGCTGGATGCGGGCGGGCTCGAGCGCGTCGACGGCACGCCGCGCCAGTGGGCGGCGCGGCTGTGGCAGTCGCTGCAGCGCGCGCACTTCACGGCCGGCGTCACCGTCGGCTACTCGCGCTTCGGCACCTGCTGCCTCAGCCGCGCCCACCGCGAGGTGCTGGTGCTCGACGCGCCCGCGGCCGAGCAGGCGGCCTGCCGCCGCGTGCCGCTCTCGCGGCTGGACCTGGCCCCCGCCGTGCGCGACGACCTGACGCGGCTGGGCCTGAAGACCATCGACGACCTGCTGCGCCTGCCGGCCGCGGGCCTCGGCGCGCGGTTCGGCGCCGGCACGCTGAAGCTGGTGCAGCTGGCGCGCGGCCTGGGCTTCGACCCGCTGCAACCCGCCCTGCCGCCCGAGCCGGTGCGCGCCGAGGAACACTTCGACGAACCGGAGACCGACGCCTGGCGCCTGCTCTTCGTCATCAAGCGCCGGCTGCATCCGCTGCTGGCCAGGCTGGCCGACGAGACGCGCGCGGTGGCACTGCTGCGCCTGGAACTGCGGCTGGCCGATCGCGCCGGCACGCTGCTGTCGCACGACCTGCGGCCGGCCTCCCCCACGCTCGACGTGGTGCTGCTGACCGAACTGGTGCGCCTGCGGCTGGAAAACCTGGACCTGGCCGCGGGCGTGGAACGGGTGACCGTCTCCATCGCACCGACCGCCGCGCCGGCCGAGGCGCTGGAACTGTTCCGTCGTCGCCCGCGCCGTGATCCCGAAGCCGCGTTGCGCGCGGTGGCCCGCCTGCGCGCCGAGATGGGCGACAGCGCCGTGGCCCGCGCCGAGCTGCGTCCCGGCCACCTGCCCGAGCAGGGTTACGGCTGGCGTGACATCACCGGTGCGGTTGCGCCGGAGCCGGCTGCGGCTGCTGCGAAAACGGCGGCGACTGCGACTGCGACGGCTCCGCGTCCGCAACTCGTGCGACGCGTGCTGCCACGTCCGCGCCCGCTGGTGGGCGGCGGTCCGGAGCTGATCCTCACCGACCCTGCGCAGCTGGTGCGCGCGGCCGCGACGCCCGGCGTGCCGGCCCTGGGTCAGGACGCGCTGCGCGCCCACGGGCCGTTCCTGCTCTCGGGCGGCTGGTGGTCGGGCGAGGTGCGCCGCGCCTACCACTACCTGGAAGCCGACGGCGGTCGCGTGCTGTGGCTGTTCCACGCCGAGGCCGAGCAGCGCTGGTACCTGCACGGCTTCGTCGAGTAGGCGCGCCCATGTCCACCTACGTGCCGCTGTGGTGCAAGTCGTACTACTCGTTCCTCGAGGGCGCCTCGGCGCCCGACGACCTGGTCGCGCGCGCGGCCGCGCTGAAGCTGCCGGCGCTGGCGCTGACCGACAAGGACGGCGTGTACGGCGTGCCGGCGGCGTACCAGGCGGCCAGGGGCGCCGGCGTGGCGCTGATCATCGGGAGCCAGGTGACCGTGGTCGACGCGGGCCTGGCGGCAATGCGCAGCGACGGCGGCGTGATGGTTGACCCGTCAACCATCGCCGGCCTGGCCTCCGGCAGCGTTGACCCGTTTGGCGGCGCCCCGCCGGTTGATACGTCAACCATCATCCTGCTCGCGACCGATCGCCGCGGCTACACGAACCTGTGCCGCCTGCTGACCGCGGGTCGGCTGCGCTCGCCCAAGGGCACCTGCCTCGTCACCTGGGACGAGATCGCCGCCCACGCCGACGGCCTGCTCGCGCTGTGGGGCAGCGGCGCCAGCCTGCTGGCCCGCGAGGACGGCAGCGGCGCCGCGCGCACGGCCGGAACGCTGCGCGAGGCCTTCGGCGACCGGCTGTACGCGCTGGTGGCGCGCCATCGCCAGGCCACCGACCTGCGCGCCGAGGCCCGCCTCAGGCGCCGGGCCGCGCGGTTCGGGCTGGGCACCGTCGCGACGGTCGAGGTGCTCTACCACGTGAAGGAGAAGCGCCCGCTGCAGGACGTGCTGACCTGCGTGCGCGAGGGCGTGACCGTCCAGCAGGCGGGGCTGCGCCTGCGCCCCAACGACCGCCATGCCATCCTCGGGCCGCGCGCGTTCGCGCGGCTGTTCCGCGACGACCCGGCCGCCGTAGCCCGCACGCTCGAGATCGCGGAACGCTGCAGCTTCGATTTGGGCGACCTGCGCTACCGCTACCCATCCGAACACCTGCCGTTCGGCATGTCGACCGCGCGCTGGCTGGACCACCTGGCGTGGCAGGGCGCCCGCGAGCGCTTCGGCGACCCGGTGCCGCGCGACATGGGCGCGCGCATGGACACCGAACTCGCGCTGATCCACGAACTGGACTACGACGGCTACTTCCTGACGATGTACGAGATCGTGCGGTTCTGCCGCGAGCAGGGCATCCTCTGCCAGGGGCGCGGCTCGGCGGCCAACTCCATCACCTGCTACTGCCTGAAGATCACGGCCGTGAACCCGCGCGAGGTGGACCTGCTGTTCGAGCGCTTCATCTCGCGCGAGCGGGCCGAGCCGCCGGACATCGACCTGGACATCGAGCACGACCGGCGCGAGGAGGTCATCCGCCACGTCTACGAGAAGTACGGGCGCGAGCGCGCAGCGATGGTCGCCAACGTGGTGCGCTTCCGGCCGCGTTCGGCCATCCGCGAGGTGGGCAAGGCGCTGGGGCTGCCGGCGGTGAACCTGGACCGCCTGGCCAAGCTGGCCAGCCACTACCGCGCCGACGACATCGAGGACGAGACGTTCCGCGGCGCCGGCTTCGACCCCGCCTCGCCGCTCATCGCCCACTTCCGGCGCCTGGTCGACGAGATCCAGGAGGTGCCGCGGCACCTCTCGATCCATCCCGGCGGATTCCTGCTCGGGCACGAGCCGGTGCACGACCTGGTGCCGATCGAGAACGCGACCATGCCCGGCCGCACGGTCATCCAGTGGGACAAGTACGCGGTCGAGTCGCTGGGCCTGTTCAAGGTCGACCTGCTGGGTCTGGGCGCGCTGAACCACCTGCACCGCGCCTTCGAGCTGCTGCGCGCACACCGCGGCCTGGAGATGTCACTGGCGCGCATCCCGCGCGACGACCGCCCCACCTTCGCCATGCTGCACCGCGGCGACTCGGTGGGCACCTTCCAGGTCGAGAGCCGCGCGCAGATGAACATGCTGCCGCGGCTGCGGCCGGACAACTACTACGACCTGGTCATCCAGGTGGCGATCATCCGGCCCGGGCCCATCACCGGCGGCATGCTGCACCCGTACATCGAGCGGCGGCACGGGCGCGAGAAGGTCGCGTACCCGCACCCGTCGCTGGAGCCGATCCTGCGCAAGACCCTGGGCGTGCCGCTGTTCCAGGAACAGGTGATGCGCCTGGCGATGGTCGCGGCCGACTACACGCCCGGCGAGGCGGACCAGCTGCGCCGCGACATGGCCACCTGGCGTTCGCACGGGCCGATGGAGCAGCACCGCGACAAGCTCGTCACGCGCATGGTGGCCAAGGGAATAGCGCCCGACTTTGCCGAGCGCGTCTTCCAACCATGCGGCAAGCTTTGCGCTCATCGCCTATGCCACCTCGTGGCTCAAGTGCCACCACCCCGACGTGTTTACCTGTGCCCTGTTGAATGCACAACCGATGGGCTTCTACACCTCCGGGACGATCGTGGAAGATGCGAAACGCCACGGGATCCCCATTCTCCCCATAGACGTCACATTAAGCGATTGGGACTGCATATTAGAGCCGGTGTGCGACGGAGGTGTGTGTGGGTCCGCTCCTGGCGACTCGGGCCGAAGGCCCGAGCGAGCCCGAAGGGCGAAGCGCGGAGCCTGGAGCGGACTCACACACACCTCCGTCGCGTCACCAACTCCAATGGCGGTCCGCATGGGCTTACGGTACGTCAAGGGGATGCGGCGGGAGGTGGCGGAGCGCATCGTCGCGATGCGGCCATACAGGGACATTGCTGATCTGCATCGGCGGGCACAGGTGCCGATTGAGACTCTGACTTCGCTGGCCGAGTGCGGGGGGCTGGCGGGATTTGAGGCGGAGCGGAGGCGGGCGCTTTGGGTGGTGCATGGGATAAGTCGGCGGGATCGGCCGGAGCAGTTGTTGTTGGCGTTGCCGGAGGCGGCGGCGCCCGTGCTTCCCGAGTTGGGGTGGTTTGACAGTGTGAACTGGGATTGGAAGCGGGGGGGGCACAGTCCTCGGGCGCATTTGTTGGAGCCGCTGCGGGGGCGTTGCGGGACCGCGGGTGGCCGACGGCGGAAGAGGTCAACCGGCTCAGGCATGGGGTGCGGTGCGATTATGTGGGCATTGTGATTTGCCGGCAGCGGCCGCACACGGCCAAGGGGGTGACGTTCATGACGCTGGAGGATGAAACCGGTTTCGTGAACGCGCTGGCGTGGAACGACATCTGGGAGCGGTTCCGCGTGCTGGCGCGCACGCTGTCGCTGATGGGCGTGACGGGGAAGATCCAGACGGCCGACGGCGTCGCGCACATCATCATCGACACGATCTGGGAACCGCGGCTGTCACAGGTGCCGGTGCCGAGTCCGAGCCATGATTTCCATTGAGGACTGACCCGCACACGTTCAGGCGCGACGCAAGCCCCGCGCCGTATCCCACGAATAGACCACCAGGGCCGCCCAGATGGCGCCGAAACCGACCGCGTGGACGCGCGTGAACGGCTCGCCGAACGCGAGCACCGCCAGCAGGAACTGCAGCGACGGCGACAGGTACTGCAGGAAGCCCACGGTGGCGAAGCGCAGCCGGCGCGCGCCCTCGGCATACCAGATGAGCGGCAGCGCCGTGATGGGCCCGGCGGCGCAGAGCAGCAGGCTGATCCGCAGCCCCGCGTGCCCGAAGGCCAGCTCGCCCCGCGCCTCGCGCCAGCACAGGAACGCGATCGCCAGCGGCGCAAGCAGCGTGGTTTCCAGCGTGAGGCCCTGGATGCCGGTCGGTCGCGCCAGCTTCCGCAGCAATCCGTAGATGGCGAAGCTGATCGCCAGCACCAGCGCGATCCAGGGCGGGTGTCCCAGGCGGATGGTCAGCCACGCGACGCCGAGCGCCGCCAGGCCGACCGCCGCCAGCTGCGGGCGGCGCAGGCGCTCGTGCAGGAAGATGGCGCCGAACGCCACATTGACCAGCGGATTGATGAAGTAGCCCAGGCTCGCCTCCACCAGGCGGTCGTTCGCGATGGACCAGATGAACACCAGCCAGTTCACGGCGATCAGGCAGGTCGTCGCCGCCATCGTCAGCAGCGTGCGACGGTCGCGGAACAGGGCCAGCGTCGGCCGCAGGCCGCCGCGGAACGCCATCAGGACCATCAGGAAAACGAGCGACCAGCTGATGCGATGGGCCAGCACCTCGAGCGAGGGCACCGAACCGACGGCCTTGAAATAGAGCGGGGCGAACCCCCACCACAGGAAGGCGGCGGTGCCGTACAGGGCGCCGCGGCGGGCCTCCCCCGGGTCGGTGGTCTTCGCTGCTCGTGATTCCGCCAAGCCCGCCTCCCGGTTCAACCGATTGCGAAGCTCAACGATAGCCTGCCAACAACCACGCGGCCAGTGAGGTTCAAATCGCTTTGGACGGGTCGTGGATATCCTGATCCTCCAGACGCAAAGGAGCCCGGGTTGCCCCGGGCCCCTTTCGTTCACCAGTATCGGACCCACGCAGACCCTACCGGAACAGCGCCTTCACGCCGCCCCAGGTCGTCTCGTCGATGCCGACCACGGCGCCGAGGTCCACGAACGTGAACCCGCAGTACTCGGCCGTCATCTGGGTGCCCGCGGGCTGGCCCATCATGTTGTTGTACTGCATGTAGCCGCCGGCGTGGGCGAAGTTCAGGATGCCCCACAGGCCGTGCGGGGGATCCTCGGACGGGTTGCCCTCGTCGAACGGCAGCTGGCCGCTGCTGACGGCGATACCGTCGTCGTAGATGTACTCGATGGTCGCCGGGTTGGTGGCGTCCATGTCCTGGTTCGGCCGGTAGATCATGGTCAGGTGCACCCAGGTGCCCTTGACGTAGCTCTTGCCGTGGTTGGCCGTGAACGAGTAGAACGGCAGGCGGCCACCGAACACGGCGACTTCGCCATCGGGCGTGCGCAGGTTGAAGCGGCCGTCGGCTTCGCTCCACCAGGGAGTGATCTGCATGCCCGCTTCGCCGTTGCCGTCGCCCGAGATACGGACGCTGGTGCCGACCGCGAAGCCGTCGTTGTTGGCGAACTGCATCGGCGTCACGCCGTCCTGCGAGAAGCGCCACGCGTGCAGGTTGGCCCAGCCCGCCGGCGGCACCACTTCATCGGTGATGCAGATGCCGGTGGGGTAGTTGTTGGTGATCGTCAGGACAGAGAACGGATCGTCGTTGAAAATGCGGGGCAGGACGACCAGCGAGTTGGGCGATCCCGCGGCCAGCGCGGTGCCGGCACCGACGGCCACCAACGCCAGAACGATCAGGAGCTTGGCGAAATTCTTCATGCTGCCATTCCTTCGGTTGATTGTTGAGAATCGATGGACCTTCCATCCGATCTCCTGTTATCGATTATACACTCTCGACTTGGGCCTGTGGGGATGAAATCCGTGAAACGCGGACCGGATTCCGGCGGCTTGGCCGAAATCGGCCCTGCCGGGCTCATAAGTTCAATAAAACAGGGCCCGGGTTGCCCCGGGCCCTTATCGGCCGATCAGAAAATCGACTCGACGAAGACTAGCGGAACAGGGCCTTCACGCCGCCCCAGCTGGTCTCGTCCACGCCGACAACGGCGCCGAGGTCCTGGAACGTGAACGTGCAGTACTCAGCCGTCAGCTGCGTGCCGGCCGGCGAGCCGACCATGTTGTTGAACTGCACATAGCCACCGGCATGCGCGAAGTTCAGGATGCCCCACAGGCCGTGCGGGGGATCCTCGGACGGGTTGCCCTCGTCGAACGGAAGCTGGCCGCTGCTCACGGGGATGCCGTCATCGTAGATGTACTCGATGGTGGCCGGGTTCGACGCGTCCATGTCCTGGTTCGGACGGTAGATCATCGTCATGTGCACCCAGGTGCCGCCGACGTAGCTCTTGCCGTGATTCGCGGTGAACGAGTAGAACGGCAGGCGACCGCCGAACACGGCAACTTCGCCGTCCGGGGTGCGGATGTTGAAGCGGCCGTCGGCCTCGCTCCACCAGGGGGTCAGCTGGATGCCGGCTTCGCCGTTGCCGCTCAGGCGGACGCTGGCGCCGAACGCAAAGCCGTCGTTGTTGGCGAACTGCATGGGCGACATGCTGTCCTGCGACAGGCGCCACACGTGCAGGTTGGCCCAGCCCGCGGGCGGCACGACTTCATCGGTGATGGTGATCATGGACGGGTAGCTGTTGTCGACGGTCAGGTTCGAGAACGGGGCGTCGTTGAACACGCGCGGGATCACGACGGCCGAATTGGGCACACCCATGGCCAGGGCGGACCCTGCGGAGATGGCCACCAGCGCGGCCACGATGAGAATCTTTGCCAACTTCGTCATGCTGTTGCTCCTCTTGCTGAACATCCGCTGTTGCTCTTCGTTCGGAAGGACTGATTTCCCGTCGATTCGAGCACGGCGACTAGCTTTTTGGCGAGCCCCTCCCAGCCGGAACTCACCCGATCATACCACAATTTCCCCCGTTACAGGAACAAATAAATAGGTGCGTTTGCATCCAATTTACTGTCCCATACCGGCTGGCGATCGCTCGCCCGGGAAACCCCGGGGGCCCGGCAGGGCAGGCCCCCGGTTCTCAAACAGACCCCGCCCGGACTACCGGAACAGGGCCTTCACGCCACCAAAGGTCGACGCTTCGATCGACACGACGGTGCCGAGGTCCTTGAAGGTCACATTGCCCCACGACGTGGTCATGGTCTGACCGATCTGGCCGCTCATGTTGTTGAACTGCATGTAGCCGCCGACGGTCGCCGGGTTCAGGATGCCCCACAGGCCATGGGGCGGGTTCTCGCTCGGATTGCCCTCGTCGAAGGCCAGCGGGCCGCTGCTCACCGCAACGCCGTCGTTGTAGATGTACTCGATGGTGGCCGGATGGGTCGCGTCCATCTCGGGGGTCGGCGTGTAGATCATCGTCAGCCGCACGGTCGTGCCGGCCACGTACACCTTGCCGTGGGCGGCGGTGAACGAATAGAACGGCAGGCGGCCACCGAACACGGCCACTTCGCCGTCCGGGGTGCGGATGTTGAAACGACCGTCGGCCTGGCTCCACCAGGGAGTGACCTGCAGGCCGGCCTCGCCGTTCGCGCCGCTGATCGTCACGTCGGCGCTGAACGAGAAGCCGTCCTGGTTCATGACGTCCATCGCGGAGATGCCGTCCTGCGAAACGCGCCAGGTGTGCAGATTGGCCCAACCGGCCGGCGCCACCGAAGTGTCGTCGAACTGGATCATGCCGGGGAACCCGTTCGCGGTCGTCAGCACCGAGAAGGGCGTGTCGTTGAAGACGCGCGGAATGACGACGGCGGTGCTGGGCACCGGGGTGGCCAGGGCGGAACCGGCGGCCAGGGCCGCCAGCGCGACCACGATGGCGAGCTTGCTGATCTTGTTCATGGTTGATGCTCCCTTGGGTGAAACCACAATGATGTCCTGATCCAGGTTCGCTGACTTTTCCAGGTACGTGAACTTGCCTCCGGTACGAGGCTCCAGCACATGCTCCATCGTCTCCACACCACCTCCCTTGCCGGCTCTTCCTCATGACCGGACTCACTTCACGATGATGCAGCGCTTCCATTCCTTGCGTCCGCCGGACTCCAGGGAATAGGCATACGCGCCGCTGGGCAGCCCCCGGCCGTCCAGCGTGATCTGCTGCAGGTCGCCCGCTTCCGCTTCCGCCTCGACATGGCGCACCAGGCGCCCGCGAAGGTCATAGAGCTTCAAGGTCACCGGCCCGGCCTGGGGCACGGCAAACGAGATCGTCGTCGAACCGTGGAACGGGTTCGGGGCATTCTGGTACAGCTCGATGCCCGAGAGCGGTCCCGGCGTCGGCTGCGGCGCGGCTGACACGTTCTGGAAGCCGGCGCGCTTCAGGCCCTGGACGACCTGGGGATTCTGCATATAGCGCTCCCACACCGAGCCATTCAGGTAGTTCTCGATCATGATGATGATCGGACCCTGGTCGATGCCCAGCCAGTCCTGGCCCCACCAGAACAGGGTCGGGTTGAACGCGTCGCGGAAGCCGTACTTGCCCCACAGGCCGGCGCCCCAGACGTCGTACATGTGATGCAGGGCGGGCAGCACGATCTCCGGCGCAAACGGGATCGAACTGGCGGCCGCCGTCGGCGAGATGGTGCCGTTGTCGCTCTGCGCCGGCGGCGCGCCGTGCGCCGCGTAGCCGAACGGATCGTCCGAAGCCGTCAGGCCCCACAGGTTCTCGCCGTAGCCGACGAAAGCGCCCGGATTGGCGATGCAGTACGAACGCGCCGCGTAGGTAGCCCGGCGGGAGTTCTCGAAGTAGTCGATGCCACGCGCCGCCATGTACGTGTCGGGGATGCCCCGGAAGTCGATCCAGCAATGCGAGTACTGGTGGCCGAACAGGGGCGGGAAGTACACGTAGCTCTGGGTGTAGTAGGTGCGCCACGAATAGCCGCTGGTCCAGTAGGTCCAGGTCGTGGTGGGCACCGGGTGCGTCGGCGAGCCGAGCGCCAGCACGTAGAGGATCATCGCCTCGTTGTAACCGATCCAGTTGCCGAACGTGTTGAAGCCCGTCTCCGGCTTCCAGCCCATGCGGATGCCGGCGCCGCCGTTGCGCATGTAGTCCCAGTCCACGCGGTTGTACAGCGAGTCGGCCAGGGCGCGGATCTCCACGTCCAGCGGGTCCATCGTGTGGAAGTACTGCTTCGCGTCGAGCACGCCCGCCATCAGCAGCGCCGTATCGATGGTCGAGAGCTCACAGGTCCAGGTGCGGTTGCCGGAGTTGATGTCCAGGAAGTGGTAGAACAGGCCCTTGTAGCCGTTCACGCCGGCGGCCGCGCTGCCCTGGGTGCCGTTCCAGAGCGTCTGCATGCCCAGCTTGATGCGCGCCCGGCCGACTTCCTTCGTTACCCAGCCGTGCTCGATGCCGATGGTGATGGCCGTGATGCCGAAGCCCTGCGCGGCGATGCTGCAGGGCGATCCGGCCTGGCTGCGGTCACGGATGAGGCCGTTGACCGGATTGACCTGGTACCAGAAATAGTTGAACGCGGTGCGCTGCAGGCTGTCGAGCAGGGCCTCATTCGTCAGCGACTGGCCGCCCGAGATGGACACGGGCAGGTCTTCGCGCGTGCCGCGCGCACCGTCGGCGCCGCCCAGGGCCAGCCCGGCCGCAAGCCCGACCACCAGCAGCGCCACCCAGGCCCAGGCCGCCGGCCGCCGCCAGTTCCGTCCGCTTGTCTGTTGCATCGCCATGTTGTCCGTCCCTTTTTCCCGGTCGGCGCCCGCGCGCCGGCCGTTGCCGACCCTAGAACTCGACCACCATGGTCAAGCGGTGCGTGTCATCGAGGAACTCGTGCCCGGCCCAGGCGTAGTCGAACCGGTAGCTGTTGCCGCCCAGCTTGCCCTTCACGCCGAAACCGAACGTCAGGCCCAGCTGGCTGTCGGTCTGGAACAGCGTCTGGTAGCCCAGGCGCAGCGCCAGCAGGTCGCGCAGCTCCCACTCGGCGCCAAGGTTCATGCTCTCGCTGTTGTCGTTCGGATGCAGGCCCTCGGCCAGCAGCAGCAGGTGGCTGCGCTCGCTGAAGGTGACCGGCCAGCTCAGGCCCAGCCGGAACAGGCCCGGCAGCGGGAACGCATCGGTGCTCTGCTCGCCCGGCAGGGCGTTGTTGTCGCCGTAGGAGTCGGGATCCTGGTCATAGGTGATGTTCAGGTCACGGCCCGTGAAACGCGCACTGGTGCCGATGTTGGCCAGACTGAACCCCAGCCGGGCGCCGTTGTCGTTCAGCTGGTACAGCGCACCCAGGTTGAACGTCATCGTGCGGTCCGACGTGTTCCAGATCTTCTCGGTGACGTAGTTGGCCTGCAGGCCCGCCGCGAAGCGCTCGGTGATGCGTCGTCCGTAGCCGAGGCCCAGCGCCACGTTGCTCACCGTGTAGTTCACGCCCGTGCCCAGCGGGTCCTCGACCGTGCGCACCTCGATGTCGCCCGAGTTGAGCGCCGTCACGCTGGCGAAGATGTTGCCCAGCCCGCTGACCGGCAGCGCCATCCCCACGTAGTCGTGGCTGATGCCGGCGAACCAGTCGGCGTGCGAGTACGAGACGGCCGCGCCCTCGATGAGCCCCAGCGCCCCGGTGTTGTAGTAGACGGCCTCGATGCCGCCCGGCAGGGCCGAGCCGGCATTGCCCAGGGCGGCGCCCGGGCGCCCGGCTCGATCCGCAGGAACGTGCCGAGCGTCGAGCCGACCTTGGTCTGGGCGCTGGCCTGTCCCGCAGTCCCTGCGAGGCATCCGGCAGCGATCAACAATGCGAGTGACGCTTTCCTCATGTCGCTCCCCGCGATCACTTGACGATCGCGAACTTGCCGGTGGCCGACCCAGCGGCCCCGCCGTCCACATGGAAGATGTACAGGCCCGGAGCCACGTCGAGCTGGTCCTTCGTGCGAAGATCCCAGGCCACCATGCCCTCCGAAGAGCCGTCGTGACGAAGCGTCTGCACCAGTTCGCCGATCAGGTTGTAGATGCGGATGGTGCAGTTGGCCGGCAGGCCGCGGAACTCGATCCGCCGCTCGCCGCGCCCGGAAACCGCGAACCGCTGCGGTTCGAAGCTGGCCGAGGCCAGGTACGGATTGGGCACGACGTAAGGGGCAAGTTTCTGCCCGCCGCCGGCGGCGTCCATGTACTCGCCCGAGGTCGTGAACTCGTAGGCATCGTCGGCGCCGAACGGACGCACCAGGCGGAGCGCCCAGGCATCACCGGCCGCCGGCGGCACGGTAGCTGCTGCTGCGGCCTTCACGCGCCAGGTCACCTTCGGGGCCACATCGCCCTCGATGTAGGTGACGATGTCCAGCGCCTCGTCGGTGCGGTTCAGGGTCTGGTTGGCGTCGCGGTCGCGGAACACGAAATCGAGGCGGCGGTCGCCGTCGGGACCGTGCGCGATCACCTCGAACTTCGCCGGTGTGGCCGGATAGAACGGGATGGCCACCGAGGTGTCGACCACCGTGTCGTAGAAGAAGATCGTGATGTCGTCGGGGTAGCCCGACCGCAGGCGGTTGATCGACAGCACGCTGCGTTCGTAGTTGACGGTGAACTGCGCATTGGTCGGGCTGTTCGGAAGGAAGCCCGTTTCCTCCATGTCCACCGACACCTCGCCGCCCGTGGTCACGATGGGCAGCAGACCCGAGCCCACCGGGCCGATGCCCTCGCCCTGCAGGTCGGCGCCGGTCGTGAACCAGGTCACGCCCGAGGTCATGTCGGTGAGCGAATAGTGTTCGGCAGCCAGGCTGTCCTCATGCGATGTCAGGAATCCGACGCGGAACGTGTGCCCATCGGGCACGAGGCCCGAATTGACCACCTCGACCGCCACCGAGCCGGCACCGCGCCCGGCAACGGCCACCGCCGTGTCGGCCGTGGCAGGCCGGAAGCCCAGCACCCGCGGCTCGGGCCGCGCCGCCACCACATTCGTGGGCAGGATCAGACCGCCGCGAGGCGTCCGCGTCGGCGCGATCGCGTTCTCGGACGGGTAGAAATTGAAGGCTTCCGAGCCGCGGTCATAGGCAGTCACGGCGTAGTAGTACTGCTGGCCGTTGATGGCGCTGAAGTCGGTCCAGGTGTGCGTGATGCCGTTGTTCGTGCCCAGGTAGTACTGCACGCCCTCGATGGCCAGGTTCGAGTAGCCGGAATAGTCGTTGTCGAGGTCGAATTGGGCGATCGGCTTGCCGTTGCCCAGCGGGCCCGAGCCGGTTCCCGTCGAGATGACCTGCGGATCGCGGAATTCGGGGTCGGTCGACCGGTAGATGCGGTAACCCTCGAAGTCCTCCTCGCCGGTCACCGAGTCGGCGCCGCGCTCGGCCACGTCGTCCCACGACAGGCGCACGTAACCGTCACCGGCCTCGGCAGTGGCGGTCGGCAGCTTGGGCGGCACGGCGAAGCGGTAGTTCGCATTGTAGATCTGCTGCACTGTCTGCGTGTTGCGCGAAAGCTCGATCAGGTCGGCGCCGTAGGCCATGGCCAGGCTGAAGCGCTCGGTCTGGCCGGCCGCCAGGCGGAACGGGCCCGAGGCGAACAGGAACGCGATGTTGTAGTTCGAAGCCAGCGGTTCGTCGAAACGGTCCAGGGGATTGGCGTCGGTGAACTGTTCGTACAACCGCTGCGGCCAGTCCTGGGCGTCGGTGAAGAACACCACGCCGTCCACGGTCTGGTCGGGGTTGCCCTGCCCGGGTCTGATGCGGTTCAACTTGAAGCCGGTGAGCCCGATCTGGTCCGACTCGTTGAGGTCGGTACCGTCGAAGCTGGGCTCGCCGGGGCTGGGCATGCCGTCACCCTCGCCGGTGTCGGGCGGCGTCGTGACATCGCCGAGCACGCCATCGGCGCCCAGGTCGTGATTGGCCGCAACCCAGTCCATGTCCTCGTCACCGGTCCACCAGCGACCGGCGCGAAAAGCCGGACGCAGGGCAACGGGACCATACTCCGCCTCGAAACTTTCGAGGTTGTAGGCCCCGGTCACCCAGGCGAGGATCGCTTCCTCACCCTCGACCAGCGTTCCCGGGCCACCGTCGCGGCGCTCGTCGGTCATGCCGTCGCGATCGTCGTCCAGCCCGTTGGTCGGATTGCCCGGCGTCTCCATGTAGGCATAACCAAGATAGCCGGTGCGAGAGCACGATCCGGCCAGGTCGCGGCCGCGGCCATCGTTCTGGTCGTCGTCGTTCTGCCCGTTGTCCCAGGTGTACACGAGGTTGATCGCCTGGCCGTTGAATACATCCTGGTAGTACGCATTGTCGTCGTCGGACTCGTAGATGCCGTCACACGACAGCGCCGAGCCGCCCACGCCGGAGTCCATGTACAGGCCGAAGACGATGTTGTCGTTGTAGTCGGTCGTGCTCTCGTTGGTGATGTCGTAGTGCCAGAAGATCACGTTGCGGGCCTGCGGATTGGCCCACTGGAAGCCGCGCACCTCGATGCGCAGGCCCAGGCCACGGCGGGTCTCGTCGCGGCTGTCCGGGAAGTAGTTCCAGGCATCGTAGTAGTCGTCGTCCAGGACCATGTAGCTTTCCTGGTCGGCGACGATCTGTTTGCCGAAGTAGCCGTTCCAGCTGCCTTCCCAGCCCGGATCATCGCTGTCGTCCAGTCGGTCGGGCCAGTAGGAAGGCCAGGTGCGCGGATCGTTGCTCAGCGCCGGCGAACGGCCGGGGTTCAGCGCGGGGTCAGCCTGGAAGTAGCCGGGGCGCGGCTCGAAGCGCATGTCGCGGTCGAAGTACGGGCTCACGCCCTGGCGCTCACGGAAACCGGTTTCCATGATGTAGATCTCTTGGCCGCCGGTCGTCTGTACCTTCGCCAGCACGAACGGCGTCACGCCGTCGCTGTAGTTCATGCCGCTGCCCTTGGGCGCCTCGGCCGAGTGGAACACGCTCAGGTCGACGTTCACGGGGTCGCGCGGATAGTCGCCGACCATGCCGTAGTTCCAGAAGATGGTGCGGATGTTGTTGGCGTCGTGCTGGCCGGCACGTTCGGCGTCGGCGCGGCCGCGCTGGTCCTGCGGCACCGGGACCACGACATCCGCGCGTGCGGACATGGCCAGAAGAGATGCCGCCAGCAGGCCGGCAGATGCCGCCGCCACGCGGCGCATATCGATCAGCGGGTAACGAACCGTCAACGGGCTCCGCCTTTCAGGAAGACTGCTGCGCCAGGCCATCACTTGCCTCCCCAGCCCCAGCGCACGCCCATTTCCAGGCGTCGCGGCGGGTAGAATCGCGTCGGGTCGGCCAGGGCCAGCCGTTCATCGAAGCTGTCGGTGCGGCTGTAGTAGGGACTGCCGGTGGTCGGGTAGACCGCGCCGTTGAAGTACCGCGAGTCGAACAGGTTGAACACGCGGATGAAGAGGCCGCCCTCGCCGTCCTTGCCCAGCTTCTTCTCGGCCCGCACGTCCACCAGGAAACCGGCCGGCTTGCGGCCCGAGTTGGTGGCGGCGCCGAAGCCGTAGGCCTGCTCGGTCACGGGCGTGTACGGCTGGCCGCTGGTGATCTTCGCCACGGTGGACACGGTCCAGTTTCCGGGGGCGTCCAGCGCCGCCGTCAGGTTGATCGTGTGTCGCTGGTCCCAGTTGAAGGGCACCAGGCGGGGCCGCGGGTCCTCGCCGGCGGCGCGCGCGTGGCGGTCTCGCTCGGGTCGCTGGAGTTGCCCATCGCCTGCTGCCAGGTGTAGTCGAGCGAGGTGCTCAGCGGGCCCACGCGCCGATGGTCCAGCGCCAGGGTGACGCCCAGCGCGCTGCCGTGGTCGACGTTCGTCAGGCGCGAGTAGGTGGCGCCGGTATAGGTGTCGATGAACTCCACGCCCAGCAGGTCGCGCACGTCCTTGTAGTAGATGGTCAGGTCGTAGCCGAAGTCGTCGTTGACGACCTGCTTGTAGCCGACTTCGTACTGGACCGTCGACTCGGGCCGCACATCGGGATTGCCCATCGCGTTGTAGTTGGGGTCGCTGGCCTGCAGTTCGTCGAGGATCGAATAATCGGAATTCGAGAACATCGTCGATACCGACGGCAGCTGCCGGAAGTGCCCGTACGCGAAGTGGATGGCGGCCTTGTCCTCGATGGGATAGGCCACGCCGACCCGCGGCGAGATCGTCGCCTTGACCGTGGTGGCCTGCGGCACCGACTCGGGCGCGCCCGCGATCGCGTTGGCGGGGTTGGCCAGGTCGCTGGGAATGGTCGACCGCGCGTCGAAGTAGTCGAGCCGCGCCCCGAACCGCACGATGAGGTCGTTGCGGTTCATCTGGTCCTGCACGTAGGCGGCGCCCATCACCGGGAAGCGCTTCAGCGAAGCCTGCTCGTGGTCGCCGGTCTTGCGCACCAGCTCGTTGTTGATGAAGCTCAGCCAAACCGGGGTGCCGAACTCGACCTCGGGCAGGCTCAGCTCGAAGCCCGCCTTGGCCTGGTTCTCGCTGTCGAGCTGGCTGACCACCGAACCCTTGAAGATGTAGGTCGTCGTCTTCTGGATGTAGTGGGTCAGCTGCACGCCCTGGTAGAAGTAGTCGCCCAGGTTGAGGGTCGAATTCAGCGCCGGCGTCGCGTCGTACCGCGGGTCGTAGGGATCCTCATAGAGGTGGTCCGTGTAGTCGAACAGGTTCTGGCGGGCGCTGAAGTCGAGGAACGTCGAAGCCCCCAGCGTGTGCGTCACGTCGAACCCGTGGGCCAGCGAGAACGTCCGCTTGATCGACAACGCGTCGGGCATGTAACGGAACTTCCAGTCGGTGGGCCGCGTCTCGCGCGAGTTGAACAGCGCCTGGTAGCTGAGGCGGGTTTCCGTCAGGCGATTGCTGCTCAGCTTGAGCACGCCCGACCACTCGTTCGTGTAGCCGAGCGGCGACTTGTCACCGTCGCCGGTGGCGATGAACGGGCTGTTGCGGTCCAGCGGATTCTCGTGGTCGTCGGTGGGGTTGTAGATGCGCTCGCTCTGGATGTAGTCGTCCCACTGGTAGCGGCGGCCGCTGATGAGGAAGTTGGTCTTGTCCCACGGCAGGGGGCCGCTCAGGGTCGCCTGCATGTTGTGCGTGCCGGTGACGTGGATGTCGTCACTGGTCTTGCGCATGTCCTCTCGCCCGGGAAACAGGAACCCGCCGGTGTAGTACTCGCCCTCGACACGGTACGACTCGCCGCCCTGCTTGAGGATGGCGTTGACGACGCCGCTCATCGCCTGTCCGTACTCGGCGTCGAAGGTACCGCTGATGACCTGGACTTCCTGCAGCAGCGAGCGGTCGATGTTCAGGCTCGACTTGTTGTCGAAGGCGTTGTTGACGCTCACGCCGTCGACCTGGTACTGCACTTCGCCCTGGCGGCCGCCGCGGAAGTGGCCGTCGACCACGCCCGCCTGCAGGTTGACCACGTCCTCGAGGCTCTGCACCGGCAGTTCCTCGATCTCCTCGGTGGTCAGCGTGACCTGCGAACTGGTTTCCTTCACGTCGACCGGCGGACGGTCGGCCACGATGACCACCTCTTCGGTGGCCAGGTTCGTGTCGCCCATCTTCAGGTCGATGCGTGTCGTGTTGTCGGCCGAGGCAATGACGCCGCTCATGGTCACCGCGTTGAAGCCGAGCCGGCTCGCCTTCACGTCGTAGGTGCCGGGAGCCACGTTCAGGATGAGGAACTTGCCTTCGGCGTCGGTATAGGCGCCCAGGCGCGTGCCGACGACGATTACCGTGGCAGCCACGACCGGCTTGCCGTCGGGGTCGAGCACGCGGCCGGAGATCGTGCCCGTCGTGCCCGCGGCCGCCGGCAGCGAAGCCAGCAGCAGCAACACGGCGGACACCAGGGCCAGGGCCCGCGAATTGTGAAGGTGCAGCGACACCAGCGATCCGCCTTTTCGTTCTTCCGTCCGTGGGACACCCGTGCCGCCGCGCCGGGCCGTGTGGCCAGGCGCGGCGGCCGGTTGCCGACAGTCCTGCAAGTCGTACGAAGCTACTTCATCAACATCGTCTTGCCGGTCAGCGAGCCACGCACGTGGCCGGTGGCCGGGTCGACGAACTGCACGCGGTACAGGTACACACCCGCGGCAGGGTCTTCCTTCGCGAACAGGGGCACATTGGCCTCGCCCTGTTCCAGGTTGCCCAGTTCACGACGCTCGACCAGGCGGCCGCGTACGTCGTAGACCTCGATCGTGACCAGGTTGCGGTCCGGCATCGCGAACGCCACCTGCGGCCGCGGCGACGGATTCAGGCTGCCCAGCGCCTGGGCGTAGCCCTCGAACGGGGACGGGCCGCCCACACCGGCGATGTATCCGGCCTCGAGCTGGGCGATGGCCGGGCAGCAGGTGCCCTGCCACTCGCGCTGCCACCAGGTGCGCGTGCCGTAGCTGTCGGTCGCCGTCTGGAAGCTGTCGCCGTCGAACAGGTTCACGCCGATGAAGAGGGCGCCGTCGCCCAGGTTGGCCGGATAGCCGATGGCCGTCAGGTCGATCTCAAGCTCGACGGAGTAGCCGTTGTCCATCTGCAGGCCCAGCGTGTCGACGGTGGTGCCGGCGTTCATGTGCGCGGCGATCTGCGCCGTGCCGGCCGTCACCATGCTCAGCAGGTCGTCCTGGGCCGAGGCGGTGCCGTCCTGCGCGACCTGGAAGGCCAGGCGCAGGCCCAGCAGGGTCTGGTCCGCACCGCGCAGCACGCGGTCGTTGATGGTCACGATGGCGCCGTCCCAGCGGTTCACGTCGGCATGGTACTGCACGACCGCGTCACGCACGTCGAAGCCGAGGTACAGCTTCGAACCGCGGTGGTACATCTTCACCGTGGCATCGGCCGGGTCGATGATGAAGGCCTGGCCGCCGTTGACGCTCGGCTGGAACTGTCCCGCGCGGAACGGCCCGACGCCGGGATAGGTCTCGCGCAGGGCGGCATCGTCCCAGCGGATGTCGAACGCGTAGATGTCGGGGCTGGTCCACACGGCTTCGTTCAGCGAGCCGTCCAGGGTGGGCACGGCGTCGATGGCCTGGATGACCAGGTCCGGCGCAATGGCCGGCACCGGGCCCGAGGCGGTGGTCACGTCCGGACGGGCGTGGATCCGCACCTCGTTGTACCAGGTGTCGTTGCCCCAGGGGCCCTGCCACCAGACGCGGTTGGCGCTGAAGGTGACGGGGCTGATCGGCCAGAAGCCGTCGCAGTCGTAGATGGACATGTTGAACTCGACGACATCGCCGTTGGCGTCGGTCACGTCGTAGCCGATGGGCGTCAGGTTGAAGCGCATCTCGGTCGTGTAGCCGGTGTCGGCGACCGTGTCGCTGTTCGAGGTGCCCTGCACAGTGGTCACCGCGTCCCAGGCGTCGATCTGCGCGGGCGTGCGCGGTGAACCGTGCGGCAGTTCGGCCCAGGCGCCGATGAAGCCGGGCATCTGGCCGACCGGCTGCGGATCCAGGTTTTCATCGTGCCACCACGAGTAGAGGTATTCCAGCACGCCCTTGGGGGTACCGGCCGCCGCGTGGTTCTTCAGGCCCATCAGGAACCCGTCGAAGCGGTTGAACGAGGCGCTGCCGCCCACCGAGTTGTCCAGCACCACGGCGCCCATGTAGAGCTGGTTGCCGCGCACGAGGAACTTCACCGTGGCGTAGGTGGGATTGGCGGGCGGGTTCCAGCCGGCCTCGGTCTTGAAACCGCTGCCCGGAATGCCCGCGTCCACGCCGTACTCGATGACCCAGGACTCGGCCTGGGCCCAGTCGGCCTCGTTGAGCACGCCGTCGAGCGTGATGTCGGCCTGGGCCGTGCGGGCCCAGATCGCGTCTTCGCGGGGCGCCTGCGCGAACGCCGGCAGCACCGCCGCTGCGATGACTCCGCCGACCAGCAGAGTCGTGATCCACTTTTTCATGTTGCTACCTCCAGAAGGGTGCTGTTTCGCGTCCAGATCGTTCGCCGCACTGACTTTTTCCGGTTTCCTGTCTGCCGTAACGTCGTTCCCCCCGCGGTCTACTTCCGTACCCGCCTGACCGGCCCCGCGCCGCCGGCCGCTTCCTCGAAGATCCCCGTGCCGGCGACATCGGCGCCGCACGACTGCCGCACCGTGAGCACCGCCGGCAGCAACTGCCGCAGGCTGCCGCCCGCCGAACCGGCTTCCATGGCCCCCATCATCAGGTCCACGGCGCGCTGGCCCAGGCCGCAGGCATCCACGTGCACCGTTGTCAGCGGCGGGTTCAGGTAGCCCGCCATCGCGATGTCATCGAAACCCACCACGGCAATGTCGCGCGGGACGCGCCGACCCGCCGCCCGCAGCGCCGCCAGCAGGCCCACGGCCATGCCGTCGTTGGCCGCGAACACGGCCGTCGGCCGCGGCCGGTGGCTCAGGATGGCCACGCCGGCCTCGTAGCCGGTCGATTCGCGGAAGTCCCCCTGGATGACCAGCGCCGCGTCGGGATCCAGGTCGGCGTCCGCCAGCGCCTTCCGGAACCCCCGGGTGCGCTCCTCGGCGTCGACGTTGCCCTGCGGGCCGGCGATCATGGCGATATCGCGGTGGCCGAGACCGACCAGGTGGGCCACGGCGGCGCGCGCCCCGCTGAAGTTTTCGAAGGCCACCGAACAGCAGCCTTCAACTTCCACGCGCGGGTTCAGCAGCACCACGGGCACCCGCCGGCGCACACGTTCGACGGTTTCAATCGAAGCTTCGTCCGGCGCCATCATGATGAGCCCGTCGATGCGACCGAGCATGGCCCGGCCCGCAATGAGGACTTCTTCGCCGTTCGAATGGGAGCTGGAAAGGAGGATCTGGTAGTCGTGGGAGCGGGACTGGCGATCGATGCCGCGGATGACTTCCGAATAGAACTCGCCGAAGAGTTCCGGGAGCATGACACCCAGCGTATGCGTTCGCCTGGTGGTCAGGCTCTGCGCGGCGCCGTTGGGCCAGTATTCGAGCTGGGAAGCCACCTCGAGCACGCGACTGGCCGTATCGGGGTTCACCAGCGTGTGGTTGTTGAAGACCCGGGAGACGGTGGCGATGGAAACGCCGGCGACACGGGCGACATCACGAATCGTGGCCAAGTTGGTCCCGCCTGCTGTCCCCGCCCGCCGATCCTCCGGCGCCGGCGGGGCATCCCCCCACTCCAGCCGATCCAGCCGCGCTGACGCTCCTTCGTCCGCTTCCGATGTAAACGGTTTCATACTTCCGGGGATCGTGTCAAGCCCTCTTTGACAAACCCGCCCCGGACAACGTAGGATTCACGCCATGCCCGGCGCCGTGTGGCGCCGTCCCGCTGCCGCCAGGAGGCACCAGGCCTTGCCTAATCCATCAACGAATGTTGCCCGCCCCGGCGGCGGGCTGGTTTTTTCTGCCGTGGTGCTCGGCGGGCCATCCCCAGTTCAACAATCGCGTTACATGGTTTTCAGCCGAGCCGACGGCACGGGTTTCTCGCAGGCCGGCAACGTGGCGCTGACGACCGGCGCCCAGCCCGAACCGGGCACTCGCGACGGCCTCCTTTTTTATGTGCGCGACCTCGACGCGGGAACCTGCTGGCGCCTCGGCAACCCTGCCGGCGGGAGCCGGGTGGCCGGGTCGACCTATGAAAACGGTGCTGTGCGGCTGGACCACCGGCAGGACGAAATCGAAGCTTCGCTGACCACCTGCGTGATCCCCGGACGTCGCGCCGAACTGCGGCGCCTGGTCCTGGTCAACCGGTCGTCGCGGACGCGGCGGCTCGACGTCACGTCGCTGGCCGAGCTCGTGTTGAACGAGCCGGCCGCGCACGCCGCGCATCCGGGATTCTCCAAGCTCTTCATCCAGACCGAGGCCGAGCCTGCGCTGGGCGCCATCCTGGCGCGGCGCCGCCAGCGCTCGCCGCAGGAGTCCTGGCCCGTGCTGGTGCATGTGTTGGCCGGCGAGGGTCCGTTGCAATGGGAGACCGACCGCCTGCAGTGGCGCGGGCGCGGCCGTCATCGCGACGAACCGGCGGCGCTGGCGCCCGGTGCGATTCTCGGCGGAAACACGGGAAATGTGCTCGATCCGGTGGCCAGCCTGCGTCGCGGTTGCACGCTGGCGCCGGACGCCACGGCCACGTTCACGTTCCTGCTCGGCGTCGGCGACGATCGCGCGGCAGCGCTGGCCCTGGCGCAGCTCGCGTCCGACCCGGCGGCGGTCGACGCCGCCTTCGCCGCTGCCGCGGAACGTGCGGCTTCCGATGCTGCAACGCGCGGCTGGACGCCGGCCGAGGACGCCGCCGCGCGCGAACTGGCGGCCGCGATCCTCGAAGGCGATCCGCGCCTGCGGGCCCCGGCCGGGGCCCTGGCCCGCGGCGAGGGTGTGCGCCCTGCCCTGGCGAAACTGGGACTGGGCGCCGGCGACACGCTGGTGGTCGTCCGGTCGGCTACCGCCCAACCGAAAACGGTTACAAGACTGGCGACCCTGCACGCGTTCTGGCTCGAACTGGGCCTGCCGATCCGGCTGGTCGATATCTCGACCGCCCCCGAGCTGACCGGCGGCGACGCCGAGGCGCTGGAGGCATTTGCCCGCCTGGTCATCAGCGACGGACTGCCGGCGTTGCCGGGCGCAGGCGCACGGCTCCCTGCCGCGGCGCTGCCGGCCTGGCAGGGTCCCGCTCTCCTGCCGCGTGACGAGACACTGCGCTTCTTCAACGGCTGCGGCGGCTTCAATGCCGACGGCAGCGAATACGTGATCCGGCTCGAGCCCGACGGCGAGGGCCGCCTGCACCTGCCGCCGCTGCCGTGGACGAACGTGATCGCCAACGACCGCTTCGGCTGCATCATCAGTGAAACGGCCCTGGGCTCGGCCTGGTGCGACAACAGTCGCGAGAACCGCCTGACGCCCTGGAGCAACGACCCGGTGCTCGATCCCCCGTCCGAGGCCCTGTACCTGCGCGACGAGCAGACGGGCGCGGTCGCTTCGTGCCTGCCGGGACCGGTGGCCGGCGGCGGCGCCTGCGAAGTGCGCCACGGATTCGGCTACACGCGCACCCTCAGGCACCTCTCGGCCCCCGCGCAGCTCGAACTCGAGACGACCGTGTTCGTGGATCGCGACCGCCCGGTGCGCCTGTGCCGCGTGCGCGTGACCAATACGGGAACTTCCGCCCGGCGCCTGTCGCTGTTCGCCTGCAGCCAGCTGGTGCTCGGTGGACTGGCGGCGCAGGACGGTCGCCTGGTGGTCACCTCACGCGACGCTGCAAGCGGCGCCCTGCTGGCCGGCAACCGTTCCGCGGGTGTCTTCGGGGACCATGTCGCGTTCGCCGCCGCCGTGGCGTCGACTCCGGTGACGGCCGTGCACGTCACGACCGACCGTGCGGCGTTCCTGGGATCCGGGCGCGACGCCTCGTGCCCGGCGGCATTGGGCGCCCCTGCACTGGACGGCCGCACGGGCAGCGGCCTGGAGCCCTGTTTCGCGTTGCAGACCGTGTTCGAGGTCGCGGCCGGACGGTCGGCGGAGATCACGTTCCTGCTGGGCCAGGAACGCGGTGAGGACGGCGCGCTGGCCCTGTTGTCGGCGCTGTCGAAGCCCGGGGCGTGCGAGGAAGCCTGGACCCGGGCGCGTGACTTCTGGCGCGACGGCCTGGGCGGGCTGCGGGTGACGACGCCGTCGCCGGCGCTCGACCTGATGCTCAACGGCTGGCTCGCCTACCAGACACTGTCGTGCCGGGTGCGGGGTCGCTCGGCCTTCTACCAGTCGGGCGGCGCCTTCGGGTACCGCGACCAGCTGCAGGACTCGCTCTCCCTGCTGCCGATGTGGCCGGAGCTGACCCGCCGCCAGGTGGTGCTGCACGCCGGTCACCAGTTCAGCGAGGGCGATGTACTCCACTGGTGGCACCCGCCGCTGGAGGCCGGCATCCGCACGCGCTTCGCCGACGACCTGCTGTGGCTGCCGTACATCGCCTGCGAGTACGCGCGCCAGAGCGGCGACTGGGGCGTGTTCGACGAGGCTGCGCCGTACCTCACGGCCGGGCCGCTGCCCGAAGGCGAGGACGAGGTCTTCGTCTGGGCCACCGACAGCGGACAGCAAGGCAGCGTGTTCGAACACTGTTGCCGCGCCCTGGACCGCTCGCTGACCGTCGGCGCGCACGGCCTGCCGCTGTTCGGCACCGGCGACTGGAACGACGGCATGAACCGCGTCGGCCACCAGGGCCGCGGCGAGAGCACCTGGATGGGCTTCTTCCTGGTCAGCATCATCGACGCCTTTGCCCCGCTCTGCGAGCGCCGCGGTGACCACGCGCGCGCAGCAAGGTACCGCGCTCATCGCGGGAAGCTGGCCGGATCCCTGAATGACGGCGGCTGGGACGGCGGCTGGTACCGCCGGGGCTACTACGACGACGGCGCGCCGCTGGGCTCGCACGAGAACCGCGAATGCCGCATCGATGCACTGGCCCAGGCCTGGTCCGTGCTTTCGGGAGTGGCCTCCAGCGAGCGTGCCGAAGCGGCAATGGACCAGGTCGAGTCGCAGCTCATCAGCGACGACGAGCGCCTGGTGCGGCTGCTCACGCCCCCGTTCGTCGACACGCCGCGCGACCCGGGTTACATCCGCGGCTATGTGGCCGGCGTGCGCGAGAACGGCGGCCAGTACACGCACGCGGCCACGTGGGTCGTACGGGCGATGGCCCAACTCGGCCGGCGCGACCGTGCCGCAGCACTGCTGGACCTCCTGAATCCCGTGCTGCATGCGGCCACCCCGGCCGGATGCGCGCGGTATCTGGTTGAACCCTACGTGGTGGCCGCCGACGTCTACGGGGCCGAACCGCACGTGGGGCGCGGCGGCTGGACGTGGTACACCGGCTCGTCCGGCTGGCTGCAGCGCGTGGCGCTGGAGTCGGTGCTGGGCGTGCAGCTCGAAGAAGGCGAAGTGCTGGTCGTGGCTCCCTGCGTTCCCGACGACTGGCCGCGGTTCAGCGTCGAATGGCGACTGCCCGGCGACCGTACGACCTATGAGATCGTCGTCGCGAACCCGGGCGGCTGCAGTGCCGCCGTTGTCGCCGTGACGATGGACGGAGAGTCACTGGTCCCCTGCGCCGGGCGCGCGCGCGTGCCCCTCAGGCGCGACGGCGCGCGGCATCGGGTCGAGATCACCCTGGGCGAGGGCGGCACCACGGCATGAGCAGCACGTTTCCGGGCGGCTTCCTCTGGGGCGCGGCCACTTCCGCCTACCAGATCGAGGGTTCGCCGCTGGCCGACGGCGCCGGCGCCAGCAACTGGCACATGTTCTCGCACCTGCCCGGGCGCATTGCCGGCGGGGACAACGGCGACATCGCCTGCGACCACTACCGTCGCTGGCCGCAGGACATCGCGCTGATGCGCGAGCTGCAGCTGCAGGCCTACCGGTTCAGCCTGTCGTGGAGCCGCGTGCTGCCCGAGGGAACCGGGCGCGTGAACACGGCGGGCCTCGACTTCTACGACCGCCTGGTCGACGGCCTGCTCAAGGCCGGCATCACGCCGCTGCCGACGCTGTTCCACTGGGATCTTCCCTACGCCCTGGACGAACGTGGCGGCTGGGCCGAGCGCGATTGCGCCGAGTGGTTCGCCGACTATGCGCGCGTGGTGTTCGCACGCCTGGGCGACCGGGTCACGAACTGGATGACGCTGAACGAGCCTTGGGTCGTGGTCGACGGCGGCTACGTACACGGGGTGCACGCGCCCGGCCGGCGCGACCTGGCTGCCGCAGCGCAGGCGGCCCACAACCTGCTGCGCGGACACGGCCTGGCCGTGCGCTGCCTGCGGGCCGAGGCTTCCGGCAACATCGGTATCGTCGTCAACCTGGAGCCGAAGGACCCGGCCAGCGACGCGCCTGCCGACCTGGACGCGACACGGCGCGCCGACGCCTACATGAACCGCTGGTACCTGGACCCGCTCCGCCTGGGGCGCTACCCCGACGAGATGAAGGAGATGTTCGGCAACGCCTGGCCGACGTTCCCCTCCGGCGATTTCGCGGTGATCGGCGAGCCCATCGACTTCCTCGGCCTGAACTACTACACGCGCTCGGTCAACCGCGCCGACGCCGACGCCGCGCCTACCGGCGCCGCTCCCGTTCGCCAGGCCGGCGCCCTCTACACCGAGACCGGCTGGGAAGTGCGCCCCGAGAGCTTCCGGCAGGTGCTCAACTGGATCCGCAGCCGCTACGGCGAACTGCCCATCTACATCACCGAGAACGGCGCCGCATTCGCCGACCCGCCGGTCGATACGGACGGACGCGTGCGCGACCCCCTGCGTACGGCATACCTGCGCTCTCACCTGGGAGCGATCCGCGACGCCATCGCCGACGGCGTCGACGTGCGCGGCTACTTCGCCTGGTCGCTGCTGGACAACTTCGAGTGGGCCTGCGGCTACGCCAAGACCTTCGGCCTGGCGCACGTGGACCCCGCCACCCAGGCCCGCACCATCAAGGACAGCGGGCGCTTCTACAGCGACGTCATCCTCTCGAACGGTGCGGCCCTCGACGGCTGAACCCGAAAGGGCCGGCCCTGGAAACGAAAGCCGCGGCGTTCGCGAAAGCGGACGCCGCGCTTCTTTCAGGTGTTCGCCCCGAAGACCCTTGAGATATGGCCGATGAATCTGGTATGGTTTCGTCGCATCGCGAGGCGCCCCGCCGGGCGGCTCAACGCCCACCCCGACGAAACCGTTGGGAATCATGACCTTGAAGATGATTCTGGCCTGCAGCCTGGCCCTCGTGGCTGCGCCCGCCATCGCGGGCACGCTTTGCGGCACGGTCCGCGATGCGCTGACCCTGGCCCCGGTCGAACGCGCGGGCGTCTTCCTGCGCCTGACCGACTGGTCGGACACGGGCCTCCATGCCGCCAGCGATGCCGCCGGCGCCTGGTGCATCGACAATGTGCCGGCCGGCACCTACCACCTGGATGTCCGCGTGGACGACTATCGCATCGGGCTGGTGCGCGACGTCGTGGTGACGGACTCGGCCAGCGGCATCGACATCGCGGCGCAGTTGCCGACGACCGGCATCGATGCCCCTTGGCCCAACCCCGCGCACGGGCAAGTGAGCTTCCGCCTTCGCCTGGGTGCGCCCGGCGCCGCATCACTGGCGGTCTACGACGTCGCCGGTCGGCGCGTGCGCGCCTGGGCCGACGCCGACGCGGCTGCCGGCGAACGCACGCTCGACTGGGATTTCCGCGACACGCAGGGCTTCGAGGTGCCCGCGGGCCGCTACTACCTGCGCCTGGAGGCCGGTGGCGCCGTGGTGACGCGGCCATTTGTCCGGGTGCGCTGAGTCATGGGCATCATCTGTTCATCAACCACGAACCAGCGGGAGTTCCCGATGTCGACTTCGCCCCTTCTCCGCCCGGGCCGCCTGATGGCGCCGTTCCTCCTGGCCGCGACGCTGCTGCTGGGCGCCTGCAACACCCAGCAGGGCGTCAGCCCCCTGCCCGAACCGCAGCGCGAGACGGGCGCCGTCCTCGGCGGCGCCGTGCGCAACCTGGACGGGGGTGCCGTGGCCGGCGTCGTGGTGACGGCTGAGCCCATGCAGGGCGGCATGGCCGCCAGCGTGCGGGCGCGCCTGGACGCCCAGGCGCGGGGCGATGATGTGGCCGCCGCCGCGAGCGCTGCCGGCGACAAGTCCGGCACCGGTCGCCGCGCCACCGTCACCGACAGCCGGGGCTGGTACGCCTTCGCAGGCCTGGAGCCCGGCGCGTACCTGGTGACGACCGAGGCCCGCGACCACCAGGCGGGCCGCGCCACGGCCACGGTGCCGGAGTTGCGGGCCGCCGCCCTCGCCGAGACCACCTTCGTCGACATCGCGCTGATCCCGACCGGCACGTTCCACGGCGTCGCCTCGCTCCAGAACGCGGGCAACCACCAGAGCACGGTCGTCTACTGCCAGGGCACGTCGTATGTCGCGGTCACCGACCTGAACGGCGACTACGTGATGCGCGACGTGCCGGCCGGCGCCTACACGCTGATCGCCACGCACGGCGGCTGGCTGGACGGCAGCGCCGGCGGCGCCATCGCCGCGGCCGGCGACAGCGTCGAGGTTGCGGGCATCACGCTGCTGCGCGAGAACAACATGCCGCCGATGGTGTCCATCACCAGTCCCGTGGACGGCGCCAGCGTCTCTCAGCTGATGGCCTCGTTCACCAGCGTGGCCAGCGACCTGGACGGTTCCATCGTGCTCTACGAATGGGATTTCGAGGATGACGGCGTCTTCGAGTACTCCGGTCCGGCGAGCACGATCTCCAACCCCTACGCGGCGACCGGCGACTATCGCGTCAAGGTGCGTGTCACCGACGACCGGGGCGCCATCGGCCTGGCTGTCGTCCGCTTCACGGCCGTGGAAGACATCTATGTTTCGGCGGCGACAGGCTCGGACATCAATCCGGGTTCGCGCATCGCTCCGGTGGCCACGATCACCAGGGGATTCGACCTGGCGCAGGAAGCCGGCAAGCCCCTGGTCCTGATTGCAGCCGGCTCCTACAACGAGAGCGTTGTCTTGCGCGACAGCGTCTCGGTGATCGGGGGCCTGGACGGCAGCGACTGGACGCGCAGCGCCGGCGATCGCTCGACCGTGCTGGCCACCTCCGCAGCCGTGCCGCACCTGAACGTCAGCAGTGCCACCATCACCGGGCTCGCCTTTGTCGCGCCTGCTGCGACCCTGCCCGGCGCCCCGTCGATCGGGCTGTGGCTGGCCAGTTGCGTGGACCTCACGTTCAACGACTGCGCGTTCACGTCGGGCGCCGGCGCCGACGGAGCGGCGATCTCGGCCGCCGGCAACGGCAATGCGGGGGCCACCGGCAATCCCGGGCAGAACGGCAGTCCCAACAATTCCGGTGGCGGCGCGGGCGGAAGCGGGGCGGCCACCTATGGCACCGGCGGCAGCGGCGGCACCGGGGGCTTCAACGGCAACGGCAGTACGGGGGCCACGGCATCGGGCGGCGCGAACGGCGGCACCGGTGGCCTGGCTGCGAACTCCTGTGCGGCGTTCGGCGTCACCGGCGGCAACGGCAACCCCGGCTCATCGGGCAATCCCGGCAGCAACGGCAGCGGCACCCCCTCGACCGTCGGATCCGTCTTCGGCATTTCCTGGGTCAGCAGCAACGGCGGCAACGGTACCACCGGCTTCCCCGGCTTCGGGGGCGGCGGCGGCGGGGGCGGCGGCAGCGGTTACGACCAGACCCTGAGCTGTTCGGCCGGCCGAGGCGGCGGCGGCGGCGGCGGCGGCGGGGGCGGCCAGGCCGGCAACGGCGCCCAGGGCGGCGACGGCGGCGGCGCCTCGCTGGCCGTGTTCCTCTACAACAGTTCGCCGACCTTCAGCGCGGACTGCGTATTCACCTCCGGCCACGGCGGCGACGGCAGTGCCGGCGGCAACGGCGGCCAGGGCGGCGCCGGTGGCACGGGCGGCAGCGGCGGCGCCGGCGCGGACCACAGCGGCGGCGGCGGCTTCGGGGGAGTGGGCGGCGCCGGCGGTGGCGGCGGCGGCGGCCAGGGCGGACCGGGCGGGCCGTCGATCTGCCTCTACAAGGCAGGCACGTCGGCGCCCGTGCTGATGGGCGCCCCGAGCATGGCCACGGGCCTGGCGGGTAACGGCGGCAGCGGCGGCCTTCGCGGCGGCGTCGGACCGGCGGCGGCCGCGGGGCCGGCGGGAACGGCGCAGGCCATCTACCCGTAGCGGGAGTCGGTCTTTTCCAAGGCAACAAAGCGCGGGGCCCGGCCGGTATGCCGATACCGACGGGCCCCGCGCTCGATTCCGGGAGGCAAGGAGATCAGTCCGTCGCCGCGCCCAGCAGGTCCAGGTACGCACCTTCGACCAGTTGCGCCGGCGCAATGCCCAGCTCGCCCATCAGCGCGTGTGCCTCGGCCTCGCCCACTTCCGCCGTCTCGTCGTCGCGCAGCACCACTTCCAGTTCCAGGAACTCGCCCAGGCCTTCGACGCGGTCCAGGTGCACGCGCGTGCGGCCGACCAGGTAGAGCGTGCGCCGCTTGCGCACGCGGCCGATGGTGCCCAGGGCCAGGGTCAACGCCCGGCGCAGCGCATCGGGATCCTCGACCGGGGCGATGGTGTAGAACGATTCTTTGGGTCCGGCCGCGTCCGCGCGGCGGTAGTAGATCAGTTCGCCGTGGCCGCCGGCGAAGGCGCGCAGCTTGAGGCGTCCGCTGTCGCAGCGGAAGAACGTGTCGTCCTGGATGATCTCGTGCGGGCCGTCGGTGGCGAGGGCGACCGCACGCGCCTCCACATCCTTCAGCGCCGGCCCGCTGCCGAGGCGGGCCTTGATCTCGATGTTGCGGGGCATGGCTCCTCCAACGGACTAGCGTGGGTTGCGCAGGACGATCTCCCGAACCCACAGGCCTGTCACGCCCGATTCACGGCCGGCCAGCGCACGGAAGCGCCCGAGGGCCGCTCCGCCGTCCGTGGCCGGCCGCGGCGCCGCCGCCTCCGCAAGGCCCCCGACGCCGCGCAACCGCTCGATCACGCCCGCCTGGACACCCGTGTAGGCAACGGCCCGCCCCGGATCCGGGGCCGCAAGGCCGGAGGCACCGGGCTCCAGTTCGGGCACAGGCTCGGGACCGGCAACGACCAGGAATGTCTCGCGGCCACCGGCGCTGGTGACGGTCCAGGCAACCTCGCGCCCGGCCATCGGGCCGGGCAGGACCAGCGTGGAGTCGGCCGGCAACGGGTTGCGCAGGTCGAAACGCGGCTGCGGAAAGAGCAGGTACGCCTCGCCCTGGTCGTCGGCGTTGAGCACGTAGACCCACACCGGACGGCTGGCGCGCCAGCGCAGGAGCAGGCGATCGCCCGGCGCCACCACATCGTCGTTGAGCAACGGCGTCGGCGCACCTTCGCCGTCTCGCATGAGCGTCGCCTCGACCGACCACGCGGCGTCCGGCGTCAACGGACCCGGCGCGCGATCGCGCCCGGCAACCACGACGATGGCCGCCACGGCGACGATCGCCGCAGCGCCCACGACCATGACGCGCCAGGCGGCACGGCGACCGGCAGACGCCGGTGCTGCGGCTCCGATCGCGGCAGTGGCCAGGGCCTCGACGAACGCCGTCGCCTGTCCGGGGCGCTGTGACGCCGCCGGCGCCGTCGCCGACGCCACCGCGGCCAGCAGCGCGGCCGGCAAGCCGGGCCGGCATTCAGCCAGCGATGGGCTCGGTCCATTGGCCGCGGCAACGCGCAGGGATTCGAGCGTGCCGGCCGGGAACGGATGCCTGCCGGTGAGCGCGTACCACACCAGCATGCCCAGCGCGTAGATGTCCGCACGCGCGTCGGGCGCCGAGCCGAACAGAAGCTCGGGCGCCATGTACATCGGCGAGCCGGCAATGGCCATGGTCGCGGCGGGCGCTTCGCGGCGCGCCAGCCCCAGGCCGAAGTCGGTGAGCACGAAGCGGCCGTCGGCGTCGCGCACGATGTTGGCCGGCTTGATGTCGCGATGCAGCAGGCCCGCGGCATGGACTGCAGCCAGCGCCGAGCCGATCTCACACCCCAGGCGCGCGGCCTCGCCTGGCGTGAGCATTCCGTGCGCCTGCACATGTTCCTCGAGCGTCTCGCCCCGCACGAGTTCCATCCACAGGCCCACGCGTCCGTCGTGCTCGTCGATGCCATGCACCGCCACCACGTGCGGATGCCGGATGCGGGCCAGGGCGCGCCCCTCGGCCAGCAGCGGCGAACGGTCGGCGCCGGCGTCGGCGCCGGGAGCGCCGGCCCGCAGCAGCTTGAGCGCCACCTCGCGGCGCAGGCCGGGATCCCAGGCACGGTAGACTTCGGCCTGGGCGCCGACGCCGCAGCGCTCGAGAAGGAGCAGGTCGCCCCAGCGCGGCACGTCGCCGGGGCTGTCGGGCAATGGATCACCGGAAGCCCCTGCACGCTGCAGCCCGCGGTTGAAGCTGTGAATGCGGTCCACATCGCGCAGCGCCTCGATGACCGGCAGTTCGGCCGGTCCCATGCGGCGCACCACGGCGTCCCAGTCGATGACCTCGCCGTCGGAGACGGACCCGAGCAGCCCGGCCAGGCGATCGTCGTCAGCCCTCATGGCCCATCGCTTCCGCCAGGCGACCCAGTGCGCGTTGCACGGCCATGCGCGCCGCGTCGCGGCTCGGCCGCCCGGTCATCGAGGCGATCTCGCCGTAATCGAAGTCGAGTTCAATGCGCAGATGCAGCAACTCCTGGTCCTCCCGGCCGAGACCGGCCAGCGCGCGCTCGTAGCGGTCGAGCACGGCGCCGCCGATCGCCTGTTCCAGGGGCGACGGGCCATGGTACGGCAGGTCCTCGGAAAGCTCCTCGCGACCCTGGCGACGCCCGGCCCAGCGCACCTGGTCCCTTATACGATTGAGGACCGCCTGGCGAACATAGGCCTGGAAACCGCCGGGCCCGCGCACCTCGACCCGGTCGATTCCCTGCAGCGTGCGCAACAGTGTTTCCTGCACCAGGTCGGTGGTGTCGAGCAGGGAACGGGCGCGCAGCGGCAGGCGGCCGCTGGCCCAGCGCTGCAGACGCGGCAGGTAGCGCGCCAGGAGCTGTTCGCGCGCCGCGTCGTCGCCCCCGCGTGCCAGCGAGATCAGCTCGCTCGTCGCCAGCAGGGAGATGTCGCGGGAGCCGTCGCTGTCCCCGACCGGTCCGCCGTTTGCGCTCACATCCATCACACCCTCCCGCCCTGCGGCGCTTCCGTCCTCATTCGCCGGTCGCGGTGAAGGCCGCCCAGTAGAACGGATGCGTGCCGCGGCCGTCGGCCCGGCGAGCGCGCAGGATCTCGCACGAAGCCTCCTGCATCGCGCGGCCCGTCCCGGAGGCCCCGGCAACCCGCGCGCGATGCAGGGCCGTCATCCACTCCGACGTGGCATCGTCGTCCACTGCCCATTGGCTGGCGATCACGGCGCGGGCCCCGGCCAGGCGGAACGCCCGGGTCAGGCCCAGCACGCCTTCGCGATTCCAGTTCTCCGCCACGCCCGACTCGCACGCCGACAGCACCACCCACTCGGTACCCCGAAGATCCAGCATGGCCACTTCACTGGCGGTGAGCAGGCCCTCGTTCTCGTCATCGCTGTCGGCCGCGGCATTGGCCCGGCCAGAGCCAGCACCACGCGACGGCCGAGCCACGGCGATTGCGGCGCTTCCCCGGCGGCCGGCCTCGCGCCCGCCCCGCCGGCAGGTGCCACGCCGCCCACGCCGCGTTCACCTTCGGCCATCCCTGCTGTGCAGAGATCGTCGAGGGCGACAGCGTGCGTGGCCAGGTGGATGACGCGCCTTCCCGGGGCCAATCGCTTGAAGGCCGCCTCGGTCGCCGCACCGCCGCGCAGCACCTGCACGTCGGTGCCCTGCTCGCGGGCGATGGCTTCGATCTCGCGCACAGTGCCAGGCAACTCGGCGAAAACGGGCGCCAGCCCGGACCGGCAGTCGGGCAGCATGGCGCGCGTCGACGCGACAGCCAGCGGCCGCGGGGCAGCGGGCGCGGACGCGGGCGACGTTTCCATCGCTCCGGCGAAATTCACGCCGCCGACCGCGAGCAGTCCCGAGGATGGCGTCGGTTCGGCTGCCCGCAGCAGGTCGCGTTCGGATTCGAGCACCGTCAGGCCGGGACCGCGTTCGACCAGGTACGCCTCGTCATCCACCGGGAGCGCAGCCCACGCCATGCGGTGCAGTGGGCCATCGGCAACCACGACCACGTCCTTGGCGTTGCCCGTCAGCGGAGCGATGACATCCCAGGTCAGCTCGCGCAACCGACGACCGGCATCACGGCACGCCTGCTCGGCGCCGGCTTGCCCCTTCGGTGAGCGCCCGGCCAGCGATCGCCACTGCGAGAGGGCGGCCTCGATCCCGGATACGGCGCCCAGGTCACGCACGCGCACGCGGCCCTGCCGGTCGAGCACGAACGCGGCCAGGTGATCGGGCTTGCCACGCGTGCGCACGGTCGTGAACGCCACGAGGGCCGAGCCGGAAGGAAGCGCCGAGCGCACTGCCTCGAGGTTCACGTCGCCGGTGCCGCTGCCTGCCGGAGCGTGCGTCCGAGGTGCCACCGTGGCCCAACGACGTTCGGCGTCGTCGGCGCGCGCGCGCAGTTCAGCCAGGCGCACCAGCGCCGCCTCGTCGGTGGCACCGGCCGCGCGCACCTCGAACTGGGCCAGGCGCCGGGTCGCCGCCGCCCACGCCGCATGGGCGCGCAGCACCGACGTATCGCCCAGGGCCACTGCGGGCAGGCGACGGCGCATCACTTCGTCGCGCACCAGTCCCCGCCAGCGGATCAGTTCGTCCCAGGCGACGGCCGGGTCGCCGTGTCCCGCCAGCACAAGACTCAGCAGCGCGTCGAGTGAAGTCGAACGCTCGCCGGCCAGCGTCAGCCCCTCGCGGTCGGGAAGGGCACGCAGGTCGCGCAGCATCCGGTCACGCGACAACGACGCACCGGCGCGCGCGCGGGCCACCGCCTCCTTCGTGCGTCCCACCTTGGCCAGCGCCAGGCTGCCTGCGGCCAGCGCCCCGATCCCGGTATCGGTGCCGTGCAGGTCGTGTTCCTCCAAGGTCCGCTCGAGGGCCGTATCGGCTCGCGCCACCCCCGCCCGATCGCCCAGGTCGGCCAGCAGGCGCATCCGGATGATCTGCACGTCTGCCATCGCTCCCCAGTTCGGGTCGGGTCGCAGGCGCTCGACGGCCTCGGCGGCATCAATGAGGGCGAGCGCCGCGCGCGGGTCGCGGTCAGCGACAAGCTCGGCCAGCCCGACCCGTGCCTGCGTGAGCGAGCCGGTACTGGTGATGGAACCGGCCGCTTCGAACCGGTCACAGACACTGCGGAAACGGGCCGCAGCGGCGAGAGTATCGCCAAGGGAAGCCTCGGTCGTCGCCAGCGCCACCTCGGCCCAGAGGGTCTGCCGATGGTCCATGCCGAGCTCCGCCTGGTACACCGGCACCACCTGCCCGAGCAGGCGGTGGGCTCGCGCGAAATCGCCCATCTCGCTCAGCATGACCGCCAGGTTTCCCCGCAGGAGGGCCAAGTTGGCGGGACTGAAGTTCTTCACCGACTCGGCCACCGTCAGGGCCTGCAGCGACAGGTCGACCGCGCGCGAAAGGTCACCGTTCCGCATCTCGAACAGTCCGGCCCTTTGAAGACCCTGGACCATTGCCGAATGTGCGCGCCCCTTGCGCGTTTCGTACTCCCGCAGGGCGATGTCGAGTTCGGCACGCGCCGCATCGGGATCGCCTTGTTTCTCGAGGAGTTCGGCGATCTCGGTGTGGAAGTCGCCGATGCGACGGTCGCTCTCGATATTGCAGCCAAGGCGCGTCTCAAGCCCGGTGCGCATCGTCACCAGGGCGGAGTCTACCTGACCCAGGCTCATCTGCGCCGATCCCAGCCGGTACCAGGACTCGGCCACTTCTTCGTGTATCTCACCGTAGCCGGCGCGCCTCAGGGCCAGAGCCCGGCGCGCATGATCGAGCGCGAGATCGGCGCGGTTCTGCTCATCGAGGATGAGCGAGAGCACATCATGTGCGTCGGCCCGCACCAGGTCGCGATCGCCGGCGCCCGAGGGCAGCATGGCCAGCGCCCGGCGGGCCGAGCGCACCGCCACCGAGTCGGCCAGGGAGCGCCGGGCCGTGCGCGCGCGCGACAGGCACACCAGGGCGGTGGCGTGCTCGAGCGGGTCGGAACGACCTTCAATTTCCAACCGTGCGCAGGCAGCTTCGGCCAGGGAGTCGGCGCGCGCGTAGAACCGATTGTCGAAGGCGTGGCGCGAGGCGGCGATGAGTTCGGCCGGGGTGGTCGGTGCCGGCTGCGGCGTGTCACCACGCGCCGGCCCGGCGCCGGCCAGCAGGACCGGCAGCATTGCGAGCAGAATCCGTTTCGACATCCCGCACCTTCCCCACACGCGCCCCGACCAGGCGGCCTTCCATTCCCCGTTCAAGGGGGATTCTTCCACTCCCGGACCACGGGCCCCATGATAACCGATTCTGGATGATAATGGTGTTCATTTGACCCGTACCGCCCCGCAGGTCATCCGAGGAGCGGCCAACCCGGAAAGGACGGGGCCCGTGGCGCTTCGTCCGCCACGGGCCCCATTTCACGGCCCGGCCGATTCGGGCCCGCCGCCGGTGCGGCTACTCGTCCCGCAACGGCTGGCGGTGTCGTCCCCCGTCCCCCTCCTTGAGATCCGCCGCCCGGCGGACCATGCGGGCCAGGTCCTGCACGGCCTGGTCGCGCGGCAGTTCACGGGCCAGGCCGTCGGCGACCGGCACCAGCGAGGACAGGCGGCTCTCCTTCGCCCAGTAGCTGCCGCGCAGGATCTCGGCGAACTCGGCCGCGAGCGCCTGCGCACGGCGGTGCGGCGAGCCGTCCGGCTCCGACTTCGCGAACATCCCCCGCGTGATGTCGCGCTCGATCTCGGTGACCTTCCCGGCGTGGCTGGTATCGTGCTCGGGCGCCTCCCAGCGCAGGTGCACGGTGCCCAGGCGCGCGGCATCGTCCTCGTCGTCATCGCCGCTGCGCCCCTCACCCACCAGCTTGAGCTCGTACAGCGCGGTGACCTGGTGCCCGACGCCCACCTCGCCGGCATCGACGGCGTCGTTGCGGAAGTCGCGGTCGGCCACGTCGCGATTCTCGTAGCCCAACAGCCGCCAGCGGGACACGCGACGCGGATCGAACTCGACCTGCACCTTCGCCTGCGTGGCAATGGTCTGCAGCATGCCGGTCAGGTTCTCGCGGAACACGCGCTCGGCTTCGCGCGGGCCGTCGACGTAGAAGTAGTTGCCGTCACCCTGGTCGGCGAGCTTCTCCATCAGCACGTCGTTGTAGTTGCCCATGCCGAAACCGACGGTCGACAGGGTGATGCCGTCGTCCGAGCCGCGGCGAGCCAGCGCGAGGATGCCCTCGGCACTGGTGGCGGTGCCGGTGTTGGCCACGCCGTCCGAGCACAGGACCAGCCGGTTGATGATGCCGGCATCGTAGTTGCGCCGCGCCAGGTCGTAGGCCAGCGTCAACCCCTCCACCGCGTTGGTGCTGCCGTTCGGCTGCAACCCGTCGATGACGCCGAGGATGGTCGAACGCTGCGAGACGTCGGTCAGCGGCAGCAGCACGTCGCCGCGCGAACCGTACACTACGATGCCCACGCGATCGCCCTCGCCCAGCTCGTCGACCAGCGTGCGCAGCGCGCGCTTGACCGAGCCCAGGCGCGATTCGCGGTCCATCGAACCGGAGACGTCGATCACGAAGACCAGGTTGGCCGGCTTGCGCCGCCCGTCCTCGACACTGCGCCCGACGATGCCCACGCGCAGCAGGTGGTAGCCCTCGCCGAAGCGCGACGGCCCGCCGTCCAGCCCGATGCGGAAGGTCTCCGAGCCGTGGCGCTGCCAGCCGGCGTCCAGCGCGTTGACGAACTCCTCCACGCGAATGGCGTCGGCAGGCGGAAGTTCGCCGCGGTCCAGATAGCTGCGGGCGAGCGAGAACGAGGCATTGTCCACATCCAGGGCGAAGGTCGACAGCGCGTCGTCGTCGGTCGCCACGAACGGGTTCACGCCGGCGTGCTCGAAGTACATCAGCTCGAACTTCTCGCCGTTGGGGGGCGTGGTGCCGCCGGTGACGGAGCCGGAGCTGCGGCATCGCGCGCTTCGCGGCTCGCGTCGGCCCCGCCCGATCGGCCGCGGGACTGCCCCACGGCCAAACCTGCACTGCGCCTTCGCTCGCCGGGGCAGGCCTGGGCGCGCTGCCGTCAATCTGCATCGACACCTCGCCCGAGCGGCCGCCGCGCACGTACTTCTCGCCGGCGCGGTACACGACCCCGGCCTGCTTCGACAAGGCATCCTCGACCGAGTCGATGGCGTACTTGTCGAAGGTCTCACCGGTCGCCCGGCTCTCGGTCACCGCGCTCTTGATCTCGACCATGTACTGTTCACCGGTCACGTCGAACGGCTGCAGCGCGGCGACCACCACGGGCTCCAGCCCGCACGCCACGTCGGCGCGCCCGTCAACCGGCAGATCGACCGCCACGTCGAGCGGCGCGTAGCCCAGCATCACCACCTGCAGTTCATGGCGGCGGCCGGGCTCCATCTGCTCGAAGCGGAAAACGCCGGCCGAGTCGGTGCTGGTTCCCCTCGTGGTGCCCACGAGCATCACGTTGGCGAAAGCGACCGGCGTGCCGTCGGACTGGTCGACCACGCGGCCGGTGATGACACCGCTGCGGTCGGCAGCCACGGTCGCCTTCTGTGCGACGACCAGGCGCGGCTCGGCGGCCACGGCCGGCCCGGAGTCGGTGCGGTTCGCGGCGGCCTCGCCTCCTGGGACTCGCCGGCGAGGCCGGCGACGCCACCGGTTCGGCGGTTCCTCGCAGGCGCCTCATGTGCCTCGAGCGCCGCGACGGTGGTGCCGCCGCCGGACAGCGCGGCATGCTCCGCCTGTGACGGGCCGCGACCGGCCAGCCACCACGACACCGTCACGACGGCGATCGCCACCACCGACACCGTCGCCAGCGCCGGACGCCAGGCACGCGCGGCGGGACGGTGCGCTCCGCCGCCTTCCTTGTCCTTCAACTCGCGGCGCACCGCATACCACAGACTCCCGGCCTCGTGTTCGTCCAGCCGGTAACGATCGTGCTTCAGGTAGCGCTTCATGACTGGTTACCTCCCGGCAGCTCGCTGAAGACCAGGTCGTCGCCGCCCTGCAGCCAGGTGCGCAGGTTGCGGCAGGCCCGGTGATGATGGACCCGCGCCGTCGGCTCGCCGCAGCCCAGGACCGCGGCGATCTCGGCGAAGGGTGCGTCTTCCAGTTCGCGCAGCAGCAGCGCGGCGCGCTGGTGCGGCGACAGGCGGTTCAGGGCCGCCTGGAAGCCGTCCCCCAGGGCGGGGAACGTCGCTTCGGCGCTGGAAGACGTGAGGGACGTGCGCTCGAGGGCCAGCGCGGCAACCTTGCGGACGCCGAGCTTGACGCGCCGTCGCCAGTCGAGGCTCTTGCGCAGGCCCACCGCCCGCAGCCAGCTCAGCAGCGTGCCCTGCCCGCGGTACGTGTCCAGGCGCCCGAGCGCCGTCACGTAGGTTTCCTGCAGCAGGTCGCGCGCGGCCTCGCGGTCGCCGGTCTGGTAGACCAGGAAGTTGAACAGCGGCTGGCAGGTGGCGTCGTACAGGCGGCGCCAGGCCTCCTCGTCGCCCTGGGCGGCGGCGCGGGCCAGAATCAGGTCGGTTTCCGGCGCGGCTTCGGGGGGTGAAGCTCCGCCCTGCAGGTCATGATCGGCTTTTCCCATGTGCGTCCTCCTCGCTACGGACCACAAGACGAACGCCGGGAGGAGTCCGTTTACCTGCGGTCGCCGATCGAGCGAGGCGCCGGGGTGGCATGGCTGAATCTGCGGGCACCCGCAACCTGCTGTCAATCGATGGAGACCGTGGAAGGTTCCCGGCGGCCCGCATCCGGTTTGACGCCCCCGCCTGTCGCCGGTAGGGTGGGGAGGCGACATCGTCGGGTTTGGGGCCGAACATCGTCAGGAAGGAACCACGCATGCGCTGGCAGGGCCGTCGGGGAAGCAGCAATATCGAGGATCGCCGGGGCCGGGGCGGCCCGGCCGTGATCGGCGGCAGCCTGGGCGGCATCGGACTGGTCGTCCTGATCATCTACACGCTGCTGGGCGGCGATCCCACGGCGCTGCTGGAGCAGCAGTCGGGTTCGGGCCAGTCTGCCGGCATCGAGTCAGGCGGCCTGCCCGTCGATGATGCCAGCGACGAGGGCGCCCGGTTCGTCAGCGTGGTGCTGGCCGACACCGAGGAGGTATGGCGCGAGATCTTCGCGGCCGCCGGCGAGACCTACCGCGAGCCGCGGCTCGTGCTCTTCGAGGGCCAGGTGCAGTCGGCGTGCGGACGCCAGGGCTCGTCCGTGGGTCCGTTCTACTGCCCGGGCGACGAGACCGTCTACATCGACCTGTCGTTCTACCGCGTGATGCGCGAACAGTTCGGCGCTGCCGGCGACTTCGCCCAGGCCTACGTGATCGCCCACGAGATCGGCCACCACGTGCAGAACCTGCTGGGCATCACCGACCGCATGGAGCGGGCGGGCCGCGGCGATGCCAACGAACTTTCCGTACGCCTGGAACTGCAGGCCGACTTCCTGGCCGGCCTCTGGGCGCACCACGCGCAGCGGCGCTTCGACATCCTCGAGCCGGGCGATATCGAGGAGGCCCTGCGGGCCGCCAACGCGATCGGCGACGACAACCTGCAGCGCCAGACGCAGGGGCGCGTGGTGCCCGACGCCTTCACGCACGGCACCGGCGAACAGCGCGAGCGGTGGTTCCGGCTCGGGTTCGAGACGGGCGACTTCAACCAGGGCGACACGTTCGCGGCCGAGCGGCTGTAGGCATCCAGGCAGACGAAGGGGGCCCGGGCGAGCGGGCCCCCTTTTTCTGTCACGACCAGCAGCCGGCAGCTAGAAGCTGCCGGTCATCTCCACCGCAAACGTGACGGCACTGTCGGTCGGCAGGCCGTCGCTGTCGAGGAACGCCTCACGGTCGCTCTGGTCGATGCGCATCTCCACGAGGGCGCCGAGGCCGTCGGCGAGGGTGAACGTCGGGGCGATCGTCAGTGATCGCCGCGCCTGGACCTGGCCGTCGACGGTGCCGAACAGCCAGCCGTCCTGGTCGTCCAGGTGGTCGACGCGCAATGTCAGGCCCGCCCGGGGGCTGAAGTCGACGTGCGCCATCGCCATCAGGCCCAGCCACTGGGCGTCGCCGCCCGCCGTGGTGACGTCGCCCAGGCTGACCTCGCCGCCGAAGCGCCAGGCACCGCGCACCAGCGACAGGTCGGAGTCGAAGACGGTGCGCGTCAGGGGCGATGACGGATCGCCCTCGCCCTCGCCCGGCATGTCTTCCTTGCCCGAGATGGCGCTGAGGCCGCCGCTGAAGCCGCCGCGCACGAGGCCCAGCCGGCCGCCCACGGTCACGTGCTTGTCGGCCGTGGAGCGGTCCCAGCCGTTGGACAGGTGCGCGGCCAGGTCCCAGCCCGCGCCCAGGTCACGCGCCACCTTCACGCCCGTGAGGTTGGTCGGCGCCGCGTAGGTGAACAGCAGCGAGTGGCTGTACTGGAACATGCCCGTGGGGTCGAGCACCTCGTAGCCGATCGGCGCGTTGAACTTGCCGAAGCTGAGGGCCCAACCGCAGCGCGCGGTGTACTGCACGTAGGCCTGCTCGACCTGGGCCACGTAGCCCTCGCCGTCCTTCAGCCACTCCAGGTCGGCGCGCACGAGGGCGCGCTCGCCGGCCTGGTGCTCCACGTCGACCTCGACCTGGTCGACACCGAACTCGCCCGCCTTCGTGGCGGCATCATAGAACCAGGCGGCGTCCACGAAGCCTGAGATCTGCGTTTCCTGCGCCGCTGCGGCGCCGGCCAGCAGGAGCACAAGCCCTGCGATCATCGTCCTGCGCATGACAATCTCCACTTCTCAGGCCAGGTAGGCCTGTTCGCCGTGCAGCGACTCGTCGAGGGTCTTTTCCATCTGCTCGGTGGTGCGCACCGGCGTGACCTTGTTGATGAGCCACAGCATGCCCCAGGTGAACCCGAAGGCGTAGAGGCTCGAGCCCGCGACGGCCGCGACCTGCTTGAAGAAGAACGTGCTGCCGCCGTGGATAAGGCCGTCGGCACCGGCGCTGTTGATCGCCACCGAGCCGAAGACGCCCAGCAGGATGATGCCCAGCGCGCCGCCCACGCCGTGCACGCCCCAGACGTCGAGAGCGTCGTCCCAGTGCAGGCGGTTCTTGAGTTCAACGGCCAGGTAGCAGACGCCGCCGGCGATGACGCCGATGAGTGCCGCCGTGGTCGTCGAGACGAAGCCGGCCGCCGGGGTGATCGTTGCCAGGCCGGCCACCGCGCCGGTGAGCAGGCCGACGAAGCGGGGCTTCCGCACGCGCGACCATTCGATGATCATCCAGGTGACGGCGGCGAAGCTGGCCGCCACGTCGGTGTTCATGAAGGCCAGCGCGGTGATGTGGTCGGCCTTGAGCTCGCTGCCGGCGTTGAACCCGTACCAGCCGAACCACAGCAGGCCGGTGCCGAGGGCGACCAGCGGGATCGAGTGCGGACCCTGCTCGGTCACGCGCCGCCGCCCGACGAACAGGACCGAGGCCAGCGCCGCCATGCCGGCGATGTTGTGCACGGCGATGCCGCCGGCGAAGTCGAGCACGCCCCACTTGGCCAGCAGGCCGCCGCCCCAGATCATGTGGACGAACGGGAAGTAGACCAGCATCAGCCACGCCACCAGGAACACCAGGTAGGCGGGGAAGCGCACGCGGTTGCTGAAGGCGCCCGTGATCAGGGCGGGCGTGATGATGGCGAACATCATCTGGTAGGCCACGAAGACCAGCAGCGGGATCGAGCCGTCGCCGTAGGGCGTGGTCGCGTCGACGCCGCGCAGGAAGGCCTGGTCGAGGTTCCCGATGATGCCCCCGGCGCCGCCGGAGAAGCACAGCGAGTAGCCGCAGACGAACCACAGGACCGTGGTCACGCCCATCGAGACGAAGCTCTGGATCATGATGGACAGCACGTTCTGCCGTCCCACCAGCCCGCCGTAGAAGAAGGCCAGCCCGGGCGTCATCAACATGACGAGGCTGGTGGCGAGCAGCATGAAGCCGGTATGGCCGGAGTCGAACATGGGACCCTCCCGCGGGAAGATGGGGGAATCGTGGCCCCAACACGATGGTTGCCCGGGCGGGGGCCGGGCAATCAGGCCGAACCTGATTCGGGCTCAGGCTTTTCCTGAGTGGGTGCTCCTTGTCCCGACCTCGTCCACGGGCTAGTTTCGATGGGCCGCGCCCGACCCGGAAGGCGTCCAGGACCCGGAAGGCGTCCCTTGCCCGATTCCCTCCAGAACCGCCTGCAGGAACGCGTCAAGGAACTGACGGCGCTGCACCGTGCCGCGCGGCTGCTCCAGGACACCTCCAGCCCCCTCGACGACATCGTGCCCGCCGTGGCGGCCAGCCTGCCGCGGGCGTGGATGCACCCGGACGTGGCTGCCGGCCGCATCCGCTGCGGCGACCGCACCTGGTCCACGCCCGGATTCCGCGAGACGCCGTGGCTGCAGACCGAGGCCTTCCGCCTGCGCGACGGCCGCACCGGCGACATCACGGTGGCCTACCTGGAGGAGCGCCCGGCAGCGGCCGAAGGGCCGTTCCTGGTGGAGGAGCGCGAGCTGATCCGCTCGCTGGCCGAGATGCTGCGCGCCTGGTTCCAGCACCGGCAGGACGACGCGACGCTGCTCGAGGTGAACGAGTCGCTGGAACGCCAGGTGGCCGAGCGCACGGCAAGCCTGCGACGCCTGGCTGCCGAGGTGAGCCTGGCCGAGGAGCGTGAGCGCCGTCGCATCGCCGAAGACCTGCACGACCACCCGGGACAGGCCCTGGCGCTGATGAAGATCCGCCTGCAGTCGCTGCGCGGCGACGCCATGTTCGGCGGCCACGACGCCGCGCTCGAGGAACTGGTTTCGCTCAGCGACCAGGCCATCCGCTACACGCGGGGCCTGACCTTCGAGCTGTCGCCGCCCATCCTCTACGAACTGGGCCTGGGGCCGGCGCTGGAATGGCTGGGCGAGGACACGGCCCGCCGGCACGGGCTGCGCGTGAAGGTGCGGCAGCGCTCGCGCGACCCGCTGCCCGACGACCTGAAGGTGACGCTCTGGAAATCGGCCCGCGAGCTGCTGCACAACGTGGTGAAGCACGCGCAGGCCGAGGCGGTCGAGGTCACGCTGGAGATCCGCGACGGGGTCGTGACCCTGGAGGTGGCCGACGACGGCCGCGGCTGCGACCCGGCCCAGGCGCGGCTCGGTTCGGGGGCGCAGTTCGGGCTGTTCGCCATCGAGGAACGGTTGCGCCAATTGGGCGGGAGCATGGAACTGGATTCGGCCCCGGGGCGCGGCATGCGCGTGCGCCTGGGCGCCGTCATTCCCGGAGGGCCGCGATGACCACGATCCTGCTCGCCGACGACCACGGCATCTTCCGCGCGGGCCTGCGCCCGCTGCTGTCGGCACAGCCGGACCTGACGGTGGTGGGCGAGGCGGACAACGGCCTGACCGCGCTCGACCTGGCGCGCGAACTGAAGCCCGACGTGGCCGTGCTCGACATCACCATGCCCGGGCTCAACGGCCTGGAGGTGACGCGGCACCTGGCGCAGGAAGCGCCGTCGGTGCGCGTGATCATCCTTTCGATGCACAGCGACCGCCGCTACGTGCTCGAGGCGCTGCGCGCCGGCGCCCGCGGCTACCTGCTGAAGGACGCCGGCTTCGACGAACTGCTGGTGGCCGTCCGCACGGTGCGCGACGGCGGCGTGCACCTGGGCGCGGCGGTCGGCGAGCAGGTCATTCGCGACTACGTGCAGATGGCGCGGCAGGGCGAAGGCGGCGCGTTCGCCCTGCTCTCGGGACGGGAACGCGAGGTGCTGCAGCTCCTGGCCGAGGGCCTGGCCACGAAGGAGATCGCCGACCGGCTGACCCTGTCGGCCAAGACGGTCGAGTCGCACCGCAAGTCGCTGATGGACAAGCTCGGGATCCACAGCATTGCCGAGCTGACGAAGTACGCGATACGTGAAGGGCTCACGCCGCTGGACTAGCGGCGCGAGCCCCCCTGCCTTCCTGCATCGACCTCAGTCGGGAACATCCGCCAGGGCGATTCCCAGCGCCCTGGCCACGCCTTCACCGTAGGCACGGTCCGCCTTCCGGCAGTTGCCGATGTGACGGATCTTGATCTCCATCGGCGCATCACCCATGGCCCGGGCCGTGTTCTCGAAGAGCACCTGCTGCTGGTCCTTCGTCATCAGCCGGAACAGCAGGCCGGGCTGCGTGAAGTAGTCGTCGTCGTCCTCGCGGAAATCCCAGTTGGCGGCGGCGCCGTCCAGGGCCAGCGGCGGCTCGGCGAAGTCCGGCTGCTGGGCCCACTGGCCCTCGCTGTTGGGCTCGTAGCCGATGGTGCCGCCGTGGTTGCCGTCGACGCGCATGGCCCCGTCGCGGTGATAGCCATGCACCGGGCAACGTGCCGCGTTGACCGGGATCTGGTGGTGGTTGACGCCGAGGCGGTACCGCTGCGCGTCCCCGTACGAGAAGAGCCGGCCCTGCAGCATCTTGTCGGGCGAGAAGCCGATTCCCGGCACGATGGCGCCCGGGTTGAAGGCGGCCTGCTCCACGTCGGCGAAGTAGTTCTCGGGGTTGCGGTTCAATTCCATGACGCCGACTTCGAGGAGCGGGTAGTCCTTGTGGTACCAGACCTTGGTCAGGTCGAAGGGGTTGTACGGCATCTTTGCCGCGTCCTTCTCGGGCATGATCTGGATCGACAGTGTCCAGCGCGGGAAGTCGCCCTTCGCGATCGCGTCGAACAGGTCGCGCTGGTGGCTTTCGCGGTCGCGACCGACGAGCGCCTCGGCTTCGGCATCGGTCAGGTTGCTGATTCCCTGCTGGGAGCGCAGGTGGAACTTCACCCAGTACCGCTCCTGCTGCGCGTTGATGAAGCTGAAGGTATGGCTGCCGAATCCGTGCATGTGGCGGTACGAGGCGGGGATGCCGCGCTCGCTCATGGTGATCGTGATCTGGTGCAGCGCCTCGGGCAGCGAGGTCCAGAAGTCCCAGTTGTTCTTCGCGCTGCGCAGGTTGGTGCGCGGGTCGCGCTTCACCGCGTGGTTGAGGTCCGGGAACTTGAGCGGGTCGCGCAGGAAGAAGACCGGCGTGTTGTTGCCGACCAGGTCCCAGTTGCCCTCCTCGGTGTAGAACTTGATGGCGAAGCCGCGGATGTCGCGCTCGGCGTCGGCCGCGCCGCGCTCCCCGGCCACGGTCGAGAAGCGCACGAACAGGTCGGTCTTCTTGCCGACGGCGCCGAACAGCTTCGCCTTCGTGAAGCGGGTGATGTCGTTCGTGACGGTAAAGGTGCCGAAGGCGCCGGAGCCCTTGGCGTGCATCCGGCGCTCGGGAATCACCTCGCGGTCGAAGTGGGCCAGCTTCTCGAGGAACCAGACGTCCTGCATGAGCATCGGCCCCCGCGGGCCCGCGGTCATGGAGTTCTGGTTGTCCACCACGGGTGCCCCCGCGGCAGTGGTCAGCTTCCTGTCCTGGTCCTTGTCCTTCTTCATGGATTTCTCCCCCTTGTGCCGAGTGGTACGTGTCGACTCCCTTCCGCGGCGATCCTGGCCGGCCGGCTATCCGGCCAGGTACGCCTCCATCATCCACAGCTTCTTGTCCAGGCCGTCGGCGATCGGGTCCAGCAGGTTGACGGTGCCGCGGTCACCGCTCTCATCGGCCATTTCCACCACGCCGCGCACCTTGGCGCGGAACGACTCCAGGTCGGTCGCCAGGTTGGCCACCATGCGCTGGCCGTCGGGCACGGTCACATCCTCCTTCACCGAGGCCAGCTCCAGGGCCTGGGTGAGGCTGGCCAGGGGCGCGCCGCCGATCATCAGGATACGCTCGGCCACACTGTCGGTCACTTCGGCGAACTCGTCGTAGAAGGCCTCGAACATGCCGTGCAGCTGGTAGAAGCCGCGGCCCTTCACGCGCCAGTGGTAGTGGTGCAGCTTCTGGTACATGACGATGCTGTCGGCGAGGATCCCGTTCAGGCCGTTGATCACGTTCTGATTGCTCATGGTGGACTCTCCTTGCTTGCGGGTGGGTCGCCCTCGGGGGCGGGTGATTGGTTAGCTTGGTCTGCCTAACGCAAGGGTGGGGCCAGTCACCATCATCCGATTATCTTGTTGTGGCATCATTGTTTACGGAAATTCGACCTGGCGCCCGCTGGAAAAACACCGAATAATCGTTGCACTCATCACCGATATTTCGTTTCTTCACCGAAATTTCGTTGTCCGCCGCGCCCCCCGGAAAGGCTCCCGCCATGACCGCGATCTACGATGCGACCCGCGACCTGAAGGACCTGGCGCGCCTGGCCAGCGAGCCGGAGAACCTTCCGGAGGTGCTCAGCCGCGCGCTCGATTCGCTGCAGAAGCTGATCCCCCACGACCTGGCCGCGGTGCTGGGCCTGGCCGAGGGTGAGCTGCGGGTGCTGGCGGCGCGCGGCCGCCTGGCCGACGAGAAGGTGCGGCAGCACAGCATCCGCCTGCGCGACTTCCCGTCGATCGCACGCGCCTTCGAGCACCGCCGGCCGGTGGTGCTGCGCGAGCACGACCACTCGGGAGGCGAGGGCGATCCCTACGACGGCATCCTCGACCTGCCCCACGGCCATTCGTGCATGGTGGTGCCGCTGTACGCCGGCGAGCGCAACCTGGGGCTGATCACGTTCGACCGCGTGGTCTGCGACAGCTACCAGGAGAACACGGTGGAGATGGCCGAGGTGTACGGGCAGATCATCTCGCTGGCCTTCCGCTACGCGGAACAGGCCGAGTTGCTCGAGCGCTACCGCCAGCAGCTGGACGAGCGGCAGCGGGTGCTGGCCTCGCGCGACGAGGCGCACGACCCGGCGGCGCCGCTCGAGGGCAGCCGGTCGTCGCTGATGCGCGGGCTGGTCGCTCAGGCGAAGCAGGTGGCGGGCACGACCGCGCCCGTGCTCATCCTGGGCGAGACCGGCACGGGCAAGGAGGTGCTGGCGCGCGCGCTGCACCACTGGAGCCCGCGCCGCGCGCAGGCGTTCCTGTCGCTCAACTGCGCGGCCATTCCCGAGTCGCTGCTGGAGAGCGAGCTGTTCGGCCACGTGAAGGGCGCCTTCACCGGCGCCGGCTCGGCGCGGCCCGGCCGGTTCCTGGCCGCGAACGGCGGCACGCTGCTGCTCGACGAGATCGGCGACATGCCTTCGGCGGCGCAGGCCAAGCTGCTGCGCGTGCTGCAGGAAGGTACGTTCGAGCCGGTGGGCAGCGACCGCACGGTGAAGGTGGATGTGCGCATCCTCGCGGCCACGCACCGCGACCTCGAGGAACGCGTGCGCGCCGGGGCCTTCCGCGAGGACCTGTTCTACCGCCTGAACGTGTTCCCGCTGCAGGTGCCGCCGCTGCGCGAACGCGCCGATGACCTGCCGCGCCTGGTGGCCACCATCCTGGCGGGTCTGGCGCGGCGCACCGGCCGCGGCCCCTGGACGGTCGACGACGCGGCGCTGCGCGAACTGGCAGCGCAGGAATGGCCGGGCAACGTGCGGCAGCTGGTCAATGCGCTGGAGCGCGCGACGATCATGAAGTCCGCCGGGGCGCTGGACGCGCGGTTCTTCATGGGTGGTGCGCGGCGCGCGGCCACGGGCGAGGGCGACCCCACAGCGACGATGGCGGAGACGATGGCGGCGACGTCCGCAGCCGGAGTCGATGCCGACCTCGACCTGACGCTGGCCGCTGCCGAGCGACGTCACCTGCGCCATGTGCTGGAGATGTGCGGGGGCCGGATCTACGGCGCGGACGGCGCCGCCGAACGACTCGGCCTGAAGCCCACGACGCTGCAGAGCCGCATGAAGAAGCTGGGTGTCGGGAGGCGGGGCTGAGCCGGACCTAATCAGTCGAGCTGCGCGGCCACCTGGTCGATCAGTGTCGTCGCATCGGTCTCCCCCGCGTCACCGGCGCCGAGCGGGTCGGATACCTCATCGCGCCCCGCTAGCGACCGCGCCAGGTTGGCCACGCCGTGGGCCAGCACCTCGGTGTCGTAGCCGCCTTCGAGCACCACCACCAGGCGGCCGCCGCACAGCGCGTCGGCCGCGCGCACCAGCTCCTGTCCCAGCCAGGCCTGCCCGCTCAGGGTGTATTGCAACTGCGCCAGCGGATCGCGCCAGTGCGCGTCCCAGCCGCCCGAGACGAGCAGCAGGTCGGGCGCGAAGCGCTGCAGTGCCGGCAGCACCAGGCGCGCGTAGGCGGCGCGCAGGCCCGCATCACCGGCGCCGGGCGGCAGCGGCACGTTCAGGTTGGCGCCGCGACCGACCCCCACGCCCGCCTCGGTGAACCAGCCGGTGCCCGGCCACAGCGGGAACTGGTGCAGGGACACGAAGAGCACCGAAGGGTCGTCGAAGAAGATGTCCTGTGTGCCGTTGCCGTGGTGCACGTCGAAGTCGACGATGGCCACGCGGGGCGTGGCGCCGCCGTTCGCCATGACGGCCGCCTGCGCCGCGCGCGCGGCGATCGCCACGTTGTTGAAGACGCAGAAGCCCATCGTCGCCGCGGGTGTGGCATGGTGCCCGGGCGGGCGCACCAGGGCCAGGCCGCGGTCCAGGTCGCCGCAGAGCACGCGCACCGCCAGATCGACGGCGCCTCCGGCGGCGTGCAGCGCCGCGGCCAGGGTGTGATCGTTGCCGTAGGTGTCCTCGTCGAACATCAGGGGCGCCTGCGCGGACAGGCGCACGACGCGGTCGAGGTGGGCGCTGTCGTGCGCGCGCAGGATCTCGGGCTGCGTGGCCGGGCGCGACGGCACCGTCGTGAAGTCGGAGGGCAAGGCCGGTGCGCTCCAGTTCGGCGGTGACCGCAAGCAGGCGCTCGGGGCGCTCCGGGTGGCCCGGCTTCTCGTGCCGCAGGAAGAGCGGGTCGGCCACCAGGCCCAGGCGCTTGCCCATCTTGGCTCCCGTTGCGGGTGATGGCGCTATTCGGAAAAGCGCCGGTACTGCCACTGCGGCGAGGCCGCGTCGACGTCCTCGACGCCCCCCAGGTCCGTGGCGCAGATCGCCAATTCGTGGTCGAGCCTGTTCAGGCCGGGCCCGAATCCGTAGCCCACGGTGCTGCCGTCCGTTTTCGGCGACCAGACCAGCTTGAACGGCCCGAACTCGATGTTCTGCGGAAAGCGACAGGCTTCCGTGCCGGTGTGGACCCCGGAGTGTCCCAGGTGGCCGTCGCCATCGATACGATACCACCACGTGATCTCGACGCGGTCGGGATTGCCGAGGCGACGATCGATGATGAACCCGCCGTAAGCCTCCTTGCGGCGCACGAGGACCAGCTGCCCGTCGGCGATGGTCCGGTCGTAATGCCCCAGGTTGGCGCCCGGCTTGAGCGTGTGCACGCAGGTCTCGATCCCCGGGCGCTGCCGCACCCAGGTGGTGGTGCCGCCGCCCGGCAGCAGCATGCGCTCGGTGACCAGCATGACGGAGCCGCAGGTGTCGCAGGTGTAGGTGCTGTTCTTCTCCATGTACAGGGAGAAGAGCACAAGCGCCAGGCAGAGCACGGCCGCCAGTACCAGGACCGGCTTCCACAGTCGTCGCATGCCATTCCCCCTCGCAGCGGGGCCAACCGGATATGCCGCGAAGCCAGGGCGAATGCGCATCATCGGCCGATGAGGGGCACAATACGGGCGGGCGGGGAAAGGATGCAACCGGATCCTGAGGGAGTGTGTGCGGTCAGACCGACAGCACCAGGCGCAGGCCGGTGTCGATGGCCGCCATCACGTCGGGCGGGAGCGCGGCCACGCGCGTGCCGAGGAAGCGCCGGTCGAGCGTGAGGACCTGCGAGACGTTGGCCACCGATTCGCGTTCCAGGCCCGAGTCGCAGCCGGGCAGCAGGACGTTGCCGGGAGCCGCTGCCAAACCCAGGTTCGACGTGATCGCGACCACGACGACAGTGCCGATGCGACTGCGATTGAAGGCATCGGCCTGCACCACCACCACCGGACGCCGGAAGCCCGGCTCGCTGCCGCGCGGGTCGGCCAATTCGGCCCACCAGACTTCTCCGCGGCTGATCACCAGTCTTCCCGGACCAGGCTGGCGCCCTGCAACCGGGCCAGCACCGGATCAAGGCCGCCGGCGGGAGTCGCCCCATGCACGGCATCGAGCTGCTCTGTGATCAACGATTCGGCATGCGCCGCGAGGAACGCAGCCAGGGCGGTGCGGTAGAGCTCGCTGCGCGACAAGCCCATGTGCCGGGCCATGTTGTCGGCAGCCTCGAACAGCTCGTCGGGGATGGAGATCGCGGTCTTCATGAAGCTAGTATAACCACGGTTATACCACCTGTCAATGTACTCGGGTGCAGTAATGGAAAGGGCCCCGGGGCATTCCCCGGGGCCCTGATCCAAAGGCAGCACACACGGGCGCGCCGACGCCTAGCCCTCGGCTTCGCTCGACTTCAGTACCGGCGGCGTCAGCAGGGCGTGGGCCTGCGCCACGGTGGCCCAGGCACAGCGCGGCATCGGCGGCCGGTTCACCAGGGCGCGGCGTATCTCCTCGATCACGGCCGGGCCAAGGTCGGCCGCGGTGCGGAACGAGCCGCCGACGAAGAACGGCCGCCGGCCGTTGCCGTCGGGCCAGTGCACGCCGATGGTGCCGCCATAGACATTGCGCGAGCCGGACAGATGCTTCAGCTGCATCGAGAACATGCGGTCGGGCTCGACCAGCACGTGCGCGGTGCCGGCCAGGGCCAGGGCCAGCGCGTCGACGTGCAGCACGTGGCCGCCCGTCTGGTCGACGCTGACGTACACCACCGGCAGGCGGCAACCCGCCTCGCCGGACACGCAGCGGACAGCCAGTTCCATGTCCAGGTCGGACAGGCGCACCGGCGTGGTGCGCGCGGCCAGGGCGCCGTCCATCGCGCCGCCCAGCTCGTCGAGCAGGGTGTGGACGATGACCGGCTTCTTCGCCGGGGGCACGGGCAGGCCGCGCTCGCGCGCATCCACGGAGACGCGCACCGACACCCAGGTGTCGTCGGCCTGCCGCGAGAACACGAGCGTCGTGGCCCACTTGAGCGGGCCCTCTTCGCGCGCGTAGCCGACGGCCACGGACTGGTCTTCGGGAACGTTGACGCGCAGCAGGCGCACCAGCTCGTCGCCGGCGGCCACCGTCAGCTCGTCACGCTCGATGAAGGGTTCCAGATCGGCCTCGGTCAGCGCCGTGCCCTCGGTGGCGAGGATCCACTCGCGCACAACCTTGAGGAACACGATCGGGTCCTGACCGTGGTCTATGGGGAATTCGGTCGCAAACAGCAGCATCATGGTACTTCCCTGTCAAATTCGGGCGATTCGACGTCGATTATTGTAGTACAAGTAAGGACCGGGAATCAATGAATGCCATCGCAAAATGTGTCCGGCGGCCCGAAATATTCCACCGCCATCGCGGATCCGGGTGCCCCGATTAGCAGAATTAATCGCGATTTTGTTTCATGGGGGACGTGAGCCCCTTGATTTCCCACCTGCGCCTGTGATAGGGTCCCCCGCAGAAGATCGTGCCGACAATCTCGCCCATTGTGTTGCCTCTGTATGCTCAGGACACCCTCTATTGTCGACCCCCTGCTTCGGGCCCGTTGGCGCCATTAGGTGCGTCAGGGCCGGTCTCGCCCAAGACCTGTCACCAAGACTTCACGGCTGCCGAGCGTCCGTTCGGGAGGTGATTCGCTCGCTCTTGATTCCTCACGCGGGATGCGCGACGCCGGAAATGCAGGCCGCTCGCCGCCTCCCCGACTGGGCAACTCCGACTCGCTGAAACGGGAGAAAACCATGAAGAGATTCTATTTGTGTCTGCTCACGCTGCTGCTGGCGGCGGGGGCGGCGTGGGCGCAGGGCGCTAACGTGGACCCGGGCTGGGATGCGTTTGTCATTCGTAACGCCACTGTTTCGGGATCTCCGCCCAACATCGTCGACCGCCTGGACCTGGGTGCGGGAGCCGTCGAGTTCCAGATCTACGAAGGTGGCCAGAAAGCGGCCTTGGGAACAAACCTGCTCAACGGCGCCACCGTTGAGCAAGTCGGTGCACTTCATGTTGACAGGCTTGACAATGTGTCCATTTCCGGGTCGTTGTATGGCCCCTACTTCAACATGTGGGTCACGGACGGCGCCGGGAATTATGCAGTGATCGCCAACGAGCCCTCGAACGCCGAGTGGGCGGCCGACCGCTGGTATTCGTCCGGCTGGGCCTTCCTGCAGACGACTGTCTGCAAGGTCTACGAAACGCCCGGAGCCGCCGGCGGCACCAGTTGGGTTCACACCTATGCCGGCTCGCCGAGCCTGACGTTTGCGGACGTCGCTGGCCTGATCGTCGCGGCACCTTCGGCCGCCTATATCCTTAACCCGGTCAATGCCGTCGGCTCAGGGGCTCCCCGTGAGTTCGGCACAAACGTCGCGTACGGCTTCAACTGGATGTTCGGCGACACCGCCGCCAACTATGTTGACAACAACGGCGACGGATTTGTCGTCGGCAACTATTACGTCACCGTAGAATACCCGGTGATGAACGTCACGCAGAGCCTCGGCTACTTCACGATCCAGGCCGCCGTCGACGCAGCCAATCCCGGCGATGACATCACCGTCGCTGCTGGACATTACGTCGAGCAGGTCCACATCGACGTGGACGGCCTCTCGATCACCGGCGCGGGTGTCGGCCTGACATTCATCGATTCGCCAGTGGTGCTGCCGTTGTCGTTCACGACGAGCTACGTGCAGAAGCCCATCGTCTTCGTCGACCATGCCGATGGCGTTGACATCGCAGATCTGACGATCGACGGCCTCGGGCGTGGCAACAGCAACAACCGGTTTAGCGGAGTCAGTTACTGGAACTCGGGCGGATCGCTGACGAACGTGAATTGCCTTAACGTCATGGACACGCCGTTCAGCGGCACTCAGCATGGCGTGGGCGTCTACACGACCGTCACCGACGCGACGCCCCACACCTTCACGATGACGGACGTCCTCGTGGATGATTTCCAGAAGACAGGCGTGGTCATGACCGGTTCCGGCCTGACCGCCCACCTGACGGGTGTGACGACGGTCGGGCAGGGCCCGACCTCGATCACCGCCCAGAACGGCATCCAGGTATCTGGAAACGCCCTGGTGTTTGCGACCGGGTGCGATGTCTCAGGTGTGCATTACACCCCTGCTTCGGTTACGGCGACGGGCCTGCTTGTCTACGGACCAGCGACTGCCCACTTCGACGACTGCACTGTCCTCACGTCGCAAACGGGCGTGTACTTCATTGACGCCGACGGGAGCTTTGATGACAGCACCGTGGCCAACCCGACGGGTGACGCCTTCTACGCGTACACCTCCGGGCAAGGCCCTTGTTTCGGGCAAGCTGCTTCCGCAGCCCCTACGAAAGCGGAAAAGATGACCTCGGGCGATAAGGTTGCCGCCAGCGTGAGCCTGACTGGCAGCACCTTTGTCGGCACCGGCCTGGCCCTCAGCTGGGGCCCGAGCGCCTACAGCGATGGGCCGTTGAGTTTCACCATGGATGACTGCGAGGTCACGAACTGGGACTCCGGGATCGTGGTGTACGAGTACCCGGGCTCGTCGATCGACGCCACAGTCGTTAACTGCAATATTCACGACAACATTTCCTACGGACTCTCCACGAACGCGGCCACGACCGTCACCGCCACCTGCAACTGGTGGGGCGACGACAGTGGTCCGAACATCGTCGGCAACCCGAGCCTCGGCGACGACATCTCCACCGGCGCCACGTACGCGCCGTGGCTGGATGCCGTCAACGGCGCCTGCGTGATGTACGGCGACAACAACGTCAGCGTCGGCGACGCGGCGCTGTGCCTGACGCCGACCAACGCCTGCGTCACTATCCCGGTGACGTTCAACCGGCTGGACACAACGGCCAGCCGGGGCGTCAGCGTGACATTCCAGCTGAGCCCCGAACTGGTGCTGTGCACGGGCGTTCCGTCCACGTCCATCCCCATGGCCACCGGAGTGGGCAGCTGGAGCAGCGGATTCTCCAACCTGAACCACCAAATCGTCGATAACGGCGGCGGCTCGTACACGGTGGACCGGGCCGTCCTGGGTTCACCGTGCGGACCGACCGGCGGCGGCGTGCTGTTCAACCTGAACCTGGCCAAGGCGCCGGGCGTGCTCACCGACGCGATCGGCACCGTGACCGTGACCGCCGTGGACGTGCGCGACTGCAGCAACGTCCTGCTGCTGGGCGTACCGGGCGCGCCGGGCGAAGTCTCCATCGACCTGACCAATCCGCCGGTGCTGACGGGCCTGACCGCAACGCAGGTCAAGCTCGGCAACGACAGCGACGGCACCACGAAGATCACCCTGGCGTGGACCGCCCCCGGTGGCGACGCCGAGTTCATCGACCTGTGGCGCAAAGGCTTCGGCGACTATCCCGAGTACGACGACGGAACCGGCGCCGTGCCGACTGCTCCGCCGGGCGCCGGCTGGACTCATGTCGCCCAGGTGTCGGCCACGGCCCTGAGCTACATCGACGAGCCGGCCACGCGTGACTTCTGGTACTACGCCGCGTTCGTGACTGACGGCTGCGGCAATGTCTCGGCGGCGTCGGCCCTGACCGGCGGCACGCTGAACTACCATCTGGGCGACGTGTCCGACGAGATCACCGCCGGCAGCGGCGACAATCTGGTGAGCACGGCGGACATCTCGCTTCTGGGTGCCCATTACGGCATCACGGTGGCACACAACGGCCCCTTCAACTACCTGGACGTGGGCCGGACGACCGGCTACAGCGTCAATGCGCGGCCGATGACCGACAGTCGCGTGCAGTTCGAAGACCTGATCGTGTTCGCCATGAACTACGACCTGGTCAGCAAGCTCGTGCCGCATGCGCAGCCGGCGGCCGTCAATGCGATCGCCGTGGCGGCGGAGATGCCGGGTACGGTGGGCACGACGTTCGACGTGGCCGTCATCCTGGCGGCTGACGGCAAACTGCAGGGCCTGAGCGTGCCGTTGACCTGGGACCCGGCGATCGCCGAGCCCGTCAGCATGCGCCCGGGCGACCTGCTGCAGAGCCAAGGCGAACTGGCGGTGGTCCTGTCTCCTGCCCCCGGCACGGTCGACGCCGCGTTGATGGGCGTGCGTGACCAGGGCATCGCGGGCGAAGGCGTTCTCGCCACGGTCTCGTTCCGCACGCTGGCTGCGGGTGATCCCCGGATCGGCATCGGCAACGTCACGGCTCGTGATGCGGCCAACCAGCCGGTGGTCGTGAACGGCGCAGGTAACAACCTGCCGCCGGTCAACCTGCCGTCGGTTTCCGAACTGCGACCGAACGTGCCGAACCCGTTCAACCCGTCGACTGAGTTCAGCTTTGTGCTGGCCCAGGACGGTCCTGTGACGTTGCGCATCTACACGGTGCGCGGCGAACTGGTGCGGACGCTCGTGGATCAGGACATGACGGCCGGGCCGCATGTCATGGTCTGGAACGGTACCGATGACCAGGGCCGGCAGGCGGCGTCGGGCGCTTACATCGCCCGCTTCGTCGCGCCGGATCGGACGCAGAGCCGTCACTTGACCCTGCTGAAGTAGGGCAGCAACCCGCCATCGGGGCGGCGGTCACAGGACCGCCGCCCCGGCGGCAATCGTTATGCCGGTGACATCGGATTCGACTTCGGGGAGAATGCAGCATGACAACATTCGCCAAACGCACAACTGCCGCCGCGCACCGCCTGCCCGCAGCGTTGGCGTTGTGTCTGCTGGCCGCGGCCGCCGCGGCACAGACCACAGTGAGCTTCACGCCCGACAACGGGCAGTTCCAGTGCGATGAGATCTGGACGATCGACGTGCTGGTCGACGCCGGGGCCACCGACCTCCGCGGCTGTTCGCTGGTCGTTGAATACGACAGCGACGTCATTCGCCCGCTCAGCGTGACAGCCGGTTCGCTGGTCACAGGCGCGGCCTGCCCCTCATTCCTGCACTGGTTCGGACCCGCCGTCGCCGACACCGTGGCCGTGGACGTGGCCAACCTGGGTTGTTCGGTTAGCGGACCCGGTGCCGTCGTGCGCATCACGTTCGAAGGCCATGCCGGCGGCGTCACGCCCATCACCTTGCGCAGCGGCCTGTTGCGCACCGGCCTGAACGCGCCCATCCCCTTTGTCGCGACCGCCGCTCAGGTGCAATTCGACTGCGCTGTCGGCAATGAGCGCGCGGCCTGGGGCGCGCTGAAGTCCATGTTCAGGTGAGCGCGACCTGCAACCGCGCCCGCCGGGAGGAGACACGATGACTCGCCCAACCACGAACGGCCGTACAACAGGCGGGGCCCGGGTACTGGCGGTGATGGCGATGTTGGTGGTGATGGTGGCCGCCACCGCCCGGCCCGGACCGGCATGTGCCGGCGACATGGCCACCGCCGCCACCGATACGATGCGGCTGTCGGTGATCCCCGTGCCGGCGCAGGGTCTGGCCGGCGATATCCTGCAGGTGGACCTGGTGGTGCCGGTGGAGGGCCCGGCCTTCAACGCCTACGACGCCTACCTCTCGTATGACCCTGCGGCGCTGCAGTTCCTGCCTCCGACCGACCCGTCCACGCAGGAAGGCCTATTGATGACGGCGGCATGCGGGGCACGCTTCCACGTATTCCAGGCCGACACCCTGGCCGGCCGACTGCGCGTCAGCCACAGCCTGCTGTGCGCCGGAAACTCGGTGACGGGACCGGGCGTCGTCTATCGGTTCTCGTTCCGCTGTCGCAACGTAGAAGCCATGACTAGGCTCGAGTTGCTGCTCCTGGCACCGTACCGAACGAAATTCTACATGGATGGCCTGGTCCTTCTGCCGCTGGTCACGAAGGACGCTTTGGTACGCGTCGGCCCCGGCACACCGTCCGCAGCGCCCCTGCCGGCGGCCGACATCACCGGCCTGCGCGCGACCCCCAACCCGTTCAACCCGCGCACGACGATCACCTTCGAAGTGGCCCCGTCGGCGGTGGAATCAGCCGGTGCGGACGTCACGGTCCATTCCCTCGATGGGCGCCTGGTGCGCCGCCTGTGGAGCGGCACGCTGACGCCCGGCACGTGGACCGGCGAATGGGACGGTCGCGACGATGCCGGGCGTGATGTGGCGGCAGGGATCTACCTCGTGCGGGCGCGCGCGGGCGATTCGTTCACCGGCGGTCGTGTGGCGCTGGTGCGTTGAGGCGCCTCCTCAGCGTGCCCCCAACGCCTCCCGAAACGCCCGCAACGCCGCCGGATGGAAGATCGTCCCGTGCTTCTCCGAAGGCAGCGGCAGGTGGAACCAGCGCAGCCCCGGCGTCTCCGCCTTGAGCTCGCCGCCGGCCGCCGAATCGGCCACGGCCGGCACGCCCGCGGCCAGGGTATAGACCGCCAGCGATTCAGCCAGCGCCGCGACCGGCACGGCGATCCCCTGTTCATCGCTGCTCGCCAGCCACAGTGTGTTGGCCAGGCGCCACGGCCGCGCGCGCAGCAGCGCGCCGGACCGCAAAACCAAATCGCCGCGGTTCCACCACAGGCTCGGGTCGATGGCGATGGCCGTGTCGAACAGCCCGGGCTCCATCAGGAACGTCTCGACGACGAACAGGCCGGCCGCCGACTCGCCGACGATGGCTGTCTCGCCGCTCGTGGGATAGCGGGCATCGATCAGCGGCATCAACTCGTCGCGCAGGAACGAGCGGAACTCGGCCGAGCGGCCGACGCGCGGGGCGATCTTCAGGTCCTCGGGATCGCTTGTCGGGCCGGTGAGGTCGCGGCGTCGCTCGGTGTTCTCGATGCCGACCAGCAGGAACGGGCGCATGGTGCCGTTGGCCGCGCCGATCTGCACCAGCCCGGCGATGTGCAGGAAGTCCTCGGCCAGGCCGCCGTCGGGCATGTAGAGGACCGGCAGGCGGGCGTCCGGCACGTCCAACGCGCCGGTGGGCGCGTAGACGTTGATGCGTCGTACCTCGCCCAGCACCGTGGATTCCAGCGTGAAGGTCTCGCCGATGGCCAGGGGTTCGGCGGCCACCTCGCCGCCCACGGCCGCGGGCGCTCCAGCTACAGCCGCGCCACGCGGCGATGCCGCCTGCGCCTCCGGAACCGGCACCATGGCGATGCTGCCAAGGGCAACGACGGCCCAGGCCGTCACGACCCGTCGACCTACCAGCGCGAACATCATCGGGACTCCTCCGAAACGGTGCCAACCGAGCGGGCCGCGAACGCGGGGCACCATAGCGCAACCCGGGGCCCGGTGACCAGTTGCGTTGATGGCGAGGTCGCATTTCCATATTACAAAGAGTCAAAAACTCTCCTTGCACCCCATGCTCCTGACAGGGTAAAATCATAGCGATAACACGGAAATTCATCCCGGAATAGCGTTCGTCAACATCCAACTCATTACCGGAGAACAACATATGCGCACGAGCCCGCGCGCACGGATCGTCGCTATCTGCCTGTTTCTCCTGATGGCGACCTCGGGGACGGCCGCAGAGCCGGCGGCGGCCCGCCTCGAGACCGCCCTGGCCCCCGACGGTTCGCTGCTGCCGGACGCCCGCGGGAGCTTCGACGCCCGGGGCTGGAACCTGGAAACCGGTGCGGACGGAGCGCCCCGCTTCACCAGTGCTGACAAGGTCGACTGCAGCGACGGCTGGGACGACCGCTTCACCCTGCGCGGCACCGACGGCCAGGTGTCGGGGCTGGCGATTGTCGGCAGCGATGTGTACCTCTGCGGCACGTTCAGCATCGCCGGCGATAACCACTACCGCCTGGCGCGCTGGGACGGTGCCGACTGGTCCGACGTGGGGACGGGCGTGAACAACGGGGTCAGCGACCTGGCCACCGACGGCACCAACCTCTATGCAGCCGGCTCCTTCACGATGGCCGGCGGCGTGCCTGTCAACCGCATCGCGCGCTGGGACGGCGCAAACTGGTCGGCGCTGGGGACGGGCTTCTCCGGCGCGACCATCCAGGCCCTGGCCGTTTGGAACGGCGACCTCTACGCCGCGGGCTCCTTCACCGCCGCCGGTGGCGTGGCCGCCAGCCGCATCGCGCGCTGGGACGGCGCCGCGTGGAGCCCGCTGGGCGACGGATTCAACAACACCGTCTACGCGCTGGTGGCCGGCGCCGACGGCCTCTACGCCGCCGGTAGCTTCACGGCCTCGGGCGCCACCGCGCTCAGCCGCATCGCACGCTGGGACGGCACGACGTGGAGTCCGCTGGGTGCCGGCGTGAACAACATCGTCACCGCGCTGGGCGTGCAGGACGGCAACCTGTACGCCTCGGGGAGCTTCACCTCGGCCGGCGGCGTCTCCGTCCACCTCATCGCCCGGTGGGACGGCAGCAACTGATTCGCCATGGGAAGCGGACTGAGCGCCTATGGCGCTCGCGCGTTCGCCGTGCTGAACGGCGACCTCTACGTGGGCGGCAGCTTCGACTATGCGGGCGGCAGCTACGCCCCGAAGCTGGCGCGCTGGGACGGCACGGCGTGGTCGGCGGTCGGCGAAAGCATGGCGGGCACCGGCTCGTCCAGCATCGACGCCATGGTCGTCATGCCGGACGGCATGGGCGGCGGCAACCTCTTTGTCGGTGGCGTATTCCGGTCCGCCGAGACGACGCCGGTGAAGAACATCGCCCGCTATGACGGCACGTCGTGGCATGCCATCGGCAACGGCCACGCACCGGACAATACCGTCTGGGAAACGGGCGTGGGCATCGACGCCGAGGGCGGCAAGGTCATCTACGCCGGCGGCCTGTTCCTGCAGGCCGGGTCGACCGCGGCCAAGTACATCGCCGCCTGGGACGTGGATGCCGGCGCCTGGAAGACCGTGGGCACGGGCGTCAACGGCGAGGTGCGCACGGTTGCGACCAGCGGCACCGACCTCTACGTGGGCGGGGTTTTCACCACCGCAGGCATCTACAACGCATACAACGTCGCGCATTGGGACGGCACCGAGTGGACCCCCCTGGGCTCCGGTACGAACGCCAAGGTCGAGGTCCTCAGGTTGTGCCCGAACGGCGCTGGCGGCCACGACCTCTACGCGGGCGGCAACTTCACGATGGCCGGTGGCGTGGCCGCCAACCGCATCGCGAAGTGGGACGGCACGGCGTGGTCGGCCGTGGGCGGTGGCCTCACGGCGACCGGATCCGGGTCCCCGGCCATCGGCGAGGAGCTCTACGTCGCCAGCGACGGCGCCGACGGACTGTCGCTCTATGTGGGGGGACTGTTCACCGCGGCCGGCGGCCAGCCCATCAACTACATCGCCCGGTGGGACGGAACGACCTGGCATGCCCTGGGCACGGGCCTGGAATGGTCCGCCTTCGGCATGGACATGCGGGACGGCCTTCTCTATGTGAGCGGCGCCTTCGCGACCGCCGGTGGCGTGCCGGCCAACGGGCTGGCCGTCTGGGACGGCGCCGACTGGTCGGCCTACGCCGGCAATGCGCCGATTGTCTCGAACATGATCCTCCTGGACGGGAACGAGCTCTATGTCAGCGGCGCGGGCACCGTGAACAGCTGCGTGACCTCGTACAACTTCGCGCACCACACGCTGCCGACGACCTCGGGCGTGGGCCTGCTGCCGTCGGCGGCCGGCGCACTGGCCCAGAACGCGCCGAACCCGTTCAATCCCCTGACCGAGATCGCCTTCCGCCTGGACCGCAATGCGCATGCGGTGCTGCGCGTGTATGATGCACGCGGCCGCGCCGTGACAACGCTGCTCGAGGGCGACCTGCCGGCCGGCGACCACAACGTGCGATTCGACGGCAAGGGCCTGGCCAGCGGCATGTACGTGTACCGACTGGAGATCGACGGCGTGGCACAGGCGCGCAAGATGATGCTGGTGCGCTGAGGCTGAACCAATACAGACAGGAGACCGCGACATGCGACCATCGATCATCCGCGCGTTCCCGCTGGCCCTGGCCCTGGCTGGCGGCACGATGGGACTGACACCGGCTGCCGCAGGGGCCGCGACGCTGACCAGCCCCACGATATCAGGCGGCGCGGTCGGCAGCGCCGGCGGCAGCTTCCGCCTGGCCGGCACCGTCGGTGAAGCGGGTGTCGTCGGGCATACGGCCGGCGGCAGCTACGTCCTGACCGAGGGCTTCTGGCGCCCCGGGCTCGGCTACGTGAGCGCAGTCGGGCCCGACCCGCAGGATCCAGCCGCGGACGGCGCCACCTTCGCCAACGCCCTGGCGCCGAACCACCCCAACCCGTTCAGCGGCGGCACCACGCTCGCGTTCAGCGTGGCCCGCAACGCCGAGGTCTCGCTCGAGGTCTTCGACCTGGCCGGCCGGCGCGTCCGCCGACTGCTCGCCACCACGCTTCCCGCCGGGCGCCACACCATGCACTGGGACGGACGCGATGACCGCGGCGCCCCGGTCGCCAGCGGCCTGTACCACGCGCGCCTGAACATCAACGACTGGTCGGCCACCAAGCGCATGTTGATGGTCCGCTAGGCGTCACCGATACCTTCTTCCGAGGAGACCGAAGCCATGATCCGCCCCTGTCGCACCCTGAACCTGCTGAGACTCGTGGCCGTGACGGCCACCCTGGTCGCCGGCGCCGCGGCGTACGCTGCCGTGCCCCAGACCATTGCCTTCCAGGGATTCCTCACCGACGCGGGCGGCCAGCCGCTCGAGGTCCCCGTCAACCTCGACATCGCCGTCTACAACACGGCGAGCGGCGGAACGGCCCTGTGGAGCGAAGCGCACACCGGCGTCCCGGTCAGCAATGGCGTGTTTGCGGTGGCGCTGGGCTCGGTGTCGCCCCTGAGCGGCGCCGTGGCCAGGACGTCGCCGCGCTTCATCGGCATCCGCGTGAACGGCGAGGCCGAGTTGCCGCGCACGCAACTGAGCGCGACGCCGTTCGCGCTGCGGGCGCAGGCGGCGGACACCGTCACGGCGGGCATCAACATCAAGCGGGGATTCGCGTCCGTCCTGAGTACGCAGGTCGGCCCGGAAGGCGAGGCGAACCTGACGTGTCGCGCTGTAAACGGCGGCATGGTCGCCGAGTTTGGATCCGACGTATTCGGGGACGGCACTCTTGTCCTCCAGAGCCGCCTTAGCAATTTTGCTATGCTCCTCAGCGAGTTCAATAGTGATCCGCTCCTGTCGCTCGCGGGCTTTACACAGTCCGCCGTGATCGAACTCAACGAGCCCCTCGACGACTCTGTCCGGTTCCCCATCGGCGGCATCAACTCCGTCGAATCGTTCAACGAGCCGGGCCTGGCCAGCGTCACCAACACCAACTTCACCTCCATGAACACCGCCGTCGCGTCGATCCTGTCGCGCACGCTCACGCCACCGGCCAACGGCTTCGTTTTGGCCCTGGGCCAAAGCGTGGCCCGCATCACCCACACGAGCGGCACCGCGACCAGTGGCGCCCTCGGCCTGTCCGACGACGGTATCGGTTTCGGCACCGCGCAGGACGTGAACGTGGCGATCGCCACGGGCGCCGCCAGCGGATCCTATTCCATTCCCGTGCACCTCAACGGTGTCTTCACCGCGACGGCGGGCACGCCTGTGACGGTCCACCTGATGGGCACCGAGGCGTCCGGCGTCATCGATGTCGAGGACGTGTCGCTCACGCTGCTCTACGTGCCCACATCGTACGGGACCGTGTCGCCGACGCTCCTGGCCGTCGGCGACGGCGAGGATGCGCCCACCCGCGGGCCCCAGACGCCGGGCGAGGTGCTCAGCGAGAAGCTGGCTTCGCAGGAGGCCAACGCGGCGCGGCTGGAACAGGAACTTGCGGCCATGCATGCCGCTCACCTGGCCTTGCGGGCCGAGATGGAATCTGCGCGGGCTGCCATGGCGGACCGCCAGGCGGGCCGCTGACCCGGGAATGCTTCATCTCTCCCGGAGTACAAATGAGGTTGTCCAGTAAAGGCCCATGCTGCGGGCCCTTTATTGGACAACCTCGTTTCACACCCCACGCACTCGACAACACTCCCGCGCCGCCGGAGCATCGGCGATCCCGGCATGGACTCGCGCGCCCCCAGGAGCGATAATCCACGCCAAGCCCGCCTCGCCCATCACCGGACAACTGCGGAAGGACACCCGATGGGCACGGCCAACCCCGTCATCTCCAAGTCGAAGTTCCTCTCCGGCCTGCAATGCCCCCTGCTGCTGTGGACCCAGTACAACGACCGCGACGTGATCCCGGCGCCGCCGCCGTCGATGCAGTACGTGTTCGACATGGGCCACACCGTGGGCGACCTGGCCAAGCTGCTGTTCCCGGGCGGCGTCGAGGTGCCGGCGGGCGCGGGCCCGGGCGACCGTCCCGACATCGAGGCGACGGTGGCCGTGACACGGGCGATGCTGCAGGAGCGGCGCCCCGTGTTCGAGGCCAGCTTCCTGTGCGACGAACCGGCGGGAAGGCGCTATGTGCGGGCCGACGTGCTGACGCCCGCGGCGGGCGGCGGCCAGGCGTGGGACCTGATCGAGGTGAAGTCGTCGACGCGGGTCAAGGAAATCAACCTGTGGGACGTGGCGTTCCAGGCCGGCACCATCGAGGGTGCGGGCGTGAAGCTGGACCGCCTGTACCTCATGCACATCGACACGAGCTACGTGCGCCAGGGGCCGGTGGAGCCGGAGCGTCTGTTCGCACGCGATGACGTGACCGACGAGGTGCGCGCGCTGATGCCCGAGGTGTCGCCGCTGTTCGCGCGGTTCGCCGCGACGATCGGCGGGGAGCGGCCGCAGGTGCCCATCGGCCCGCACTGTCGCGACCCGTTCCACTGCGCGATGCTGCCTGTGTGCTGGGGCAACCTGCCGGACAACAACGTCACCACCATGGTGAGGGCCGGCCGCAAGGCGTTCGGCTGGCTGGACCGCGGCTGGCAAGGCGTGGGCGATGTGCCCGACCGCGAGCTGTCGGGTCTGCAGCTGGTGCAGAAGGCGGCGGTGACCGCCGGTGCGCCGCACGTGGACCGGGCGGCGGTGCAGCAACTGCTCGCGCAGCTCGAGTACCCGCTGTGGCACCTCGACTTCGAATCGCTGAACCCGGCCGTGCCGCTGTTCGACGGCACGCGCCCGTTCGAGCAGGTGCCGTTCCAGTTCTCGCTGCATGTGCAGGAAGCGCCCGGCGAGCCTTCATCGCGGCACGTCGAGTTCCTCTCCGACACGCAGGACGATCCGCGGCCGGCGCTGCTGGAGGCGCTGCGGGCCATCGGTCCGCGCGGCACCGTGCTGGCCTTCAACGCCACCTTCGAACAGCAGGTGCTGGCGTCGCTGGGCCGTGCCTATCCGGCCCACACCGCGATGGCCGCCGACCTGGGCGCTCGCCTGCGCGACCTGGCCGACCCGTTCCGCACGTTCGCGGTCTATCATCCGGCCCAGCACGGTTCGTATTCGCTGAAGTCGGTATTGCCCGCGTGGACGGGCAGCGGCTACGAGGACCTGGTGATCGCCGACGGCCAGTCCGCGGGCCGCAGTTGGCTGCGCGCGGTGTACGCCACGGACCTGGCGCCGGGCGAGCGCGAGGCGATCCTCGGCGCCTTGCGCGCCTATTGCGGACGCGACACGGGCGCGATGGTCGAGCTGCTGGAAGTGCTGCGGCGCCTGGCCTGAGAATTCTAGCGAATCAGGTGCATCCGCACCGACCCGCCGGCCCCCGCGCTGACCAGGCGCGCCACATAGACGCCCGAGGCGGCGTTGCGGCCGGCGTTGTCGCGTCCGTCCCAGACGGCCTCGTGGCGCCCCGCGTTCACCTGTTCATCGACCAGCACGCGCACCAGGCGACCGGCCAGGTCGTACAGCGCCAGGCGTGCGTGGGCGGCGCGCGGCAGGTCGAAGGCAACCGTCGCGCGCGGGTTGAACGGGTTCGGCCAGCTGGCCAGGGCCAGCGACTCGGCGCCGCGCGGCACCGGCGCCACCAGCGAAGGCGGCGCGGGACAGGCCACTTCATGGCGGCCGATGAGGCCGCAGCCGTCGCTGTAGGCCGGGGACAGCGGTGAATCGTCGCGCAGCGTGTAGTCGCCGGCGGCAAGGTCGCAGTAGAACGGGTCGACCTTCACGTTGCCCGCCGTGTCGAGGTAGGGCAGCAGTGCGCCCGTCCAGTCGCCGCCCAGGTTGCCGAACAGGTCGGTGCAGGACGGCGAGACCGTGGCGCCCGCCCCGGACACGAGCACGGCCTGGCCCTGGTTGTGCGAGACGAGGACCTGCGTGAGATCCCAGGCGCCGGCGGTCACCTCCACGCCGTCGCCCTGGTTGTCGACCACGGTCACCCGCGCGATGCCGCAGAGCGCGCCGGCACGCGTGCTGCCCACCTGCAGGCCGGCGCCGCCGTTGCCGGCGATGGTCGACTCCTCGATGACCAGCGGATCGAACACGCCCGTCAACGCCACGCCGCCGGCCAGGTTGCCGACGATGTCGCAGCCGCGGATGTCGATATCGTGGGCCGGATCCTTGTCGGGCGAGCCGCTGGCCGTGCCCTGGTCCCTGACGCCGGGACCCGCGGCTCCGGAATCGTCGGGGCCGGACTTGCCGTCACTGCGCAGGTAGCGCCCCACACCCCAACCGCCGTTGCCCGCCAGCCGCACGCCATCCAGGCGCAGCGCCGCGTCGGCGACGTCCGTAGCCACGCCGCTGAGGCCGTTGCCGCACGCCTCGCCGCCGGTCATGATCACGGCAGAACCCTGCGAATTGGCGATGCCGTGCCCGGCATTGCCGTTGACGGTGCAGCCGTCGAGGAGCAGCCCCTCGAAGTCGCTCGAGGTGCGGATGCCGTGGCTGGTGGTGCTCGAATCGACGCGGCACTGGCGCAGCGTCATCCCGCCGCCCTCCTGCCAATAGCGGATGCCGCTGCCGTTGCCCACGAACGCGCAGCCCGTGACTTCGGCGTGGGGTGACGGGTTCATCTGCGTGAACATGAGGCCGACGCCGTTGTCGCGCACGATGCAGTCGCTCATCGTCAGCCCGAAGGTGAAGCCGCCCGCGATGCCGGCCGTGGCATTGCCGCTGAAGGCGCAGTCATCGAGCACCAGCCAGCCGCCGTTCGACGCCACGCCCACGTTGCCGTTGCGCGCCGTGCACCGGGTCAGGCTCAACCACACGCGCGGGTTCAGGCCGTTGACCGTGCGAAGAACGGCCACGGCCGTGTCGGCGTCGGCGAACGAAATGCCCGCGATGCGCAACCCGTGCGCATCGGAAAGATCGGTGTCGAGGAAGCGGAAGCCGTCCTGCCCGGCGCAGGCGACGATGCAGGAGCCGGGGTCGCCGTCCGCCGAGACGATGACCAGGCTCTTGTCGGCCCAGGCCACGGGCGCGTTGCCGGCGCCACTGTACGTCCCGCTGGCCAGGCGCACGGTGTCGCCATCGGCCGCGATATCGACGGCGAACTGGATGGTCGCGAACGGCGCGCCGACAGTGCCCGCGGCGGCGTCACTGCCGGCAGGACTGACATGCCAGGCCACCGGCGCGGCCCCGGCCGCAGAAGCGAGCGGCGCCGTGAGCAACAGGCAGGACAGCAGGGTGCGGGCAGACATCAGGTACCCCCGAGCTTCAGAACTTCGCGATGCGCCGTCAAGGATGCCGTCCCCCGCGTGCCGCCACGGCTCACCGTGGCGCTGGAACGAGTATACCACGGGAGAGCCGTCGGGAATGGACGTATCGCACATGAAAGCCGCTATTTACGTCGAAAATTGAGGATCAGGATTCGCCGGCCGGAAAGGCGAAGAAACCGCCGCGGGCCCTCACCGGGCCCGGGCGGGAATCCTGCGATATCATCGGGAGCGCGGCGACGGGAGCCGCCGCGGCCCACGGCCTTCCTACTTCACAAGCGCCAGCAGCTGCGAGCGCACCTGCCCGTCGGCCTCCAGCCGCACGGCATAGGCGCCCGCGCTCACGGGCCGGCCGCTGTCGTCGCGGCCGTCCCAGGTGACGGTGTGCGCTGTCGCCTCCATCGGCCCGCTGACCAGCGTGCGCACCAGCCGTCCTGCCAGGTCGTACACCGCAAGCCGCGCGAAGCCGGCGGTCGGCAGGTCGAAGCGCAGGGTGGTCGAGGGATTGAACGGGTTCGGCTGCGCCGCGTGCAGGCGCAGCTGCGCGGGCTGGACATCGGGCGTGCCCGAAGCTGTGCCCACCACGAGTTGGCCGGCCTGGGCCGCCTGGTAGCCGTTGTCGCTCCCGTCGAGATCGCCGTACACCCAGGGTCCGCCGGCGAATCCGTAGCGGAATGCACAGGCATACGTTCCGGAAGCGCCCACCGTGAACCACCCGCGGAAGACATCGAGGCCGTGGACATCCCGGTAGTAGGTCGCAGGTGCCCAGAGCCAGCCGCCGGCGGCAGGATCGGAGCCGCTCGGCCCCCAGCCTGCCTGGGCCAGCAACCCGGGCGTGGCGCCGGCGAGCGACGTGACGCCGATGATCTGGACGTATCCCGTCAACGGCCCGGCCACACCCGCGGCCGCCGCGTACACGACGGGCGGCCCGGCCAGGTTGCACCAGTCGATGTAGGTTCCGCAGCCGACGCCGCGCGCGCCGATCGGGCCGCAGGCCGGATCGTCGTCGCCCGTGCACGGCGACGCGGCGCTGATCGACCACGGGTCCTCGGGGATCGCGCTGCCGCAGTAGATCGGGTCGGCGCTCAGGTTGCCGTCCAGGCCGGCAAACGGCGCCAGCGCCCCGACCCAGTCGCCGCCCGTGTTGCCCCACACGTCGGTACATTCCACGCTGAGCGCGCCGGGCACCATGCCGGCGATGGAGGCCGCCGTGACATGCCCGCTGATGATGGTGCGCGACACGGACACACCCATGACATCGGTGGCCGGGTCGTGGCCGCTCTCGAAGCGGAGGCTGAGGCCCGCGCCCGTGTTGCCGTCGATGGTGTTCCGCGTCACGACGAAGTTGCCGGTGACGGGGCTCGGGTAGGTGGGCGGGACGAGCGGCCTGAGTTCGAGCCCGGGCCCGCCGTTGTTCGCGATGACACAGCCGCTGACGCTCCCGGCCGTGCGCGTGACCAGACCCGTGAAGCCGGCGCCGCCGTTGTCCAAGATCGTCGAGTCCGTCACGTTGATGTTGCCGAACAGCGTCGTGGCGCTGAAACAGCCGATGCCGCCCGCGTCGTTCCGCTCGAAGGCGCTGGTGCCGACCGTGACGCCGCCTGGATCACCGGCCATGATGTCGAACCGCAGGCCCCAGCCGACGTTGTCGGCAAACGTGCAGCCGGTGTAGGTCACCGCGTACTTGACGCTGGCGCCATGGCCGCCGTTGTCCGCGAACGTGCAGTTGCTGAAGTTCTCGCTCTGCCACAGCGTGTTCGTGCAGAGATAGCCGTCCTGGACGTTCCCGCTGAACTCGCAGTCCACGTAGAGATTCTGCGTCGGGAAGGAGCAGTAGGCTCCCGACCGGTACCCCGACACGCCGTTGCCGACGAACTGGCACCGCACGAAGCTGTGGCCGCCGATGGCGTGCACCGACCGTGAAACGCCACCGCTGCCGGAGTTGGCGGAGAACGAACAGTCGGTCGCCGTGAACATGCGGCGCGCATAGCCCACATAGAAGCCGTTGCCGGTGTTGGCTTCGACACGCACGTGGTCCAGCACCGGCGCCGCGCCGGTCGCCGCCTCGGAAGCGCCGTCCGGCATCATCAGCGCGCCGGCGGTGTCACCGCTCGTCCGGGCGCCCATCACCGTCAGGCCGGACAACTCGGCCGGCGCGCTATAGAAGCCGCTGAAGATGAACCCGTAGTGCAGCGTCACGCCGTCGTGGGTGCAGTCGATGATGCACGATTGCGGCTGTCCCGAACTCGACGCCACACGGATGGCCTTGCCGTGAAGGTCGATGTCGCGATTGCCGGTGCCGGAGTAGGTGCCGTCCGCCAGCAGCACCGTGTCGCCGTCGCTCGAAGCGTTGATCGCCGTCTGCACCCTGGCCATCGGCAACAGCGCCGTGCCGGGGTTGAGGTCACTGCCCCACGGGGCCACGTACCGGGTTGTGGCGACGGCATCGGTGGCGGCGAGGGCGAAGATGATGATCGCGGTCGCGAACGCGAGCGCGGCCAAACGGTGAGGAATGACCCGATGAGTATGCATATCTCGTGACCCCCCATGCAGAACTCCACGGGCGAGAACACCTTGCCCACCGCCGCAGCGGCGACATGGGCAGGCCCCGGCATGGTAGCGCAAATGACTACATATTTTCAATATTATTCACGGTCCGCCGCCGCGACAACCGAATCGCCCTACTTCACCAACCCCATCAACAGCGACCGCATCTGCCCGTCGGACATCAGTCGCGCCAGAAGCTGCCCGGAGGCCAGCCGCTGGCCGGTGTCGTCGCGACCGTCCCAGACGATCTCGTGGTGGCCGGCGCCCAGGTCGGCGTCGACCAGCATGCGCACGCAGCGACCGGCCAGGTCGAACACCGACAGGCGCACGCGTCCGGCGCTCGGAAGCTCGTAGCTGATGGTCGTCTGCGGGTTGAACGGGTTTGGCCGGTTGGGGAGCAATCGCAGGACGACCGGCCCGGCGCCGGGAACGTCCGAGACATACTGGCCGTGCAGTTCCTCCGAGAATGCGCCGGCGTTGCCATGCGTGTCGATGAACTGCACGCGGTAGTAGTACCCGGCCAGGTCGTGTTCGACGAAGTACGGATTGTTCGGGCAGCCGACGGGCTCGCCGGCCACGAAGCCGGGCTCGGTGCCGCGGAACACGCACACCGAACGAAGGTCGAGGATCGGCGGCAGGCTCCAGGTCAGGGTGCGGAAGCCCTCGGACTCCACCAGCTCGACGACCGGCGCGGGCGGCGGCAGGTTGTCGAACGAGCAGGCGCTGTCGGCGGCCGATGTGTAGGTGACACCGGGCGCGGCCGTCAGCGCCACGACGCGATAGGGTGCCAGCGGTGCGGGCTGGCCCAGCACCATGATGTCGGGCGTAGTGACCACGACGCTGTAGGTGTCGGCGCCGGTGGCGGCAAGGGTGCCCAGCGTCTGCCAGGCCAGGCCCCAGTGGCGCTGCACGAGGTATTCCTGCACGGGCAGGGTGGCCAGCTCGGAGTCCCGCTGATGGCGCGGCCAGGACACGGAGAGGGCGCCGCCCTGGTCGCCGGGCACGTCGCGCAGGATGATCGGCAGTGGCGGCACCGTGTCGGGCGGTGCGGGGCACGTGGCGTCGAAGCGGCCGATGGTGCCGCAGCTGTCGCTGTTGGCCGCGGCGAGGGGTGAATCCTCGCGCAGCGAAGTAGTCGGCGGCGGTCAGCCCGCAATAGAGCGGGTCCACCGACAGGTTGCCGTAGAGCCCGAACTGCGACTGCACGGCGCCGACCCAGTCGCCGCCGCCGTTGCCGAACAGGTTCGAGCAGCCCAGCGTCAGGTCGCTGCCGGTCAGCACCTTGGCCGCAGCGCCCCGGTTGTTCGTGACCAGCAGGTTCGTGGCCGTGCACCGGCCCGCCACCACGTCGATGCCGTTGCCGCGGTTCGCGACGATCGTCAGCGAAGTAAGCTGGCAGGTCGCCTCGGCGGTCGTGCCGCCCAGTTGCAGCCCGAGGCCCTGGTTGTCCGCAACGAGGCTGGACGTGACGCGGATCGGGTCGTAGGCGCCCGCGATCGCGACGCCGCCGGCGCCGTTGCCCGAGACCTCGCAGTTGTTGATGCGGATGTGATGGGCCGGGTCCTTGTCGCTCTTGCGGGGCCCCATGGGAACCATCGGCGCCTCGAGCGCAGCCCAGGTGAACGGGCCGATGCCCCACGACGTGTTGCCGACGATGGTGACACTCTCGAGGTCCAGTGCCGCGTAGCCGGCCGGCATGGCGATGCCCGAGGTGCCGTTGTCGGCGATGTACGTGTCGTTGACGACGAGATAGGTGCCCTGCGTGTTGGCGATGCCGTGCTGGGCGTTGCCGCGCAGGGTGCAGCCGTCGATGGTCAGGACGCTGAAATCGGAGCCGGCCCGCAGGCCGTGGCCGGTGAGGCTCGAATCGACGCGGCACTGCCGCAGCTCCATGTTCGCGCTCTCCTGCCAGTACCGGATGCCGGTGCCGTTGAGCGCGATGGCCGTGTTCTCCAGCACGACGGGACCGGGGCCGTACATCTGCGTAAAGAACAGACCGGTCCCGTTGCCCCGCACCTCGCAGCCGCTCATGGCCAGGCCGATCGCGTAGCCGCCGTGCAGGCCGGCCAGCTCATTGTCCGCCAGGACGCTGTCGACAAGCAGCACATTGCCGCCGTGCGAGGCCACGCCCACGTAGCCGTCGCGCAGGGCGCAACGGCTGATCTGCAAGTCGACCGGCGTGATGTTGCTGAAGCCGGTGCGCAGCACGGCAATCGCCGTGTCGGCGTCGACGACGGAAAGGTCGTTGAAGCGCACCAGGTGCGTGTCGGTGAGGACGGTGTCGAGGAAGCGGAATCCGTCGGCCCCGTTGCAGTCGATCACGCATTCCTTGCGGTTGCCGCTGTCGGACATGAAGGTCAGGCTGCGGTCGCTCCAGCGGACGTTGGCGTTGCCGGCGCCCGAGTACGTGCCGTCGAGGATGCGGATCGTGTCGCCGGCCGCGGCCAGGTCGACCGCGCGCTGGATCGACTTGAGCGGCTGCGCCGGGGTGCCTGGATAGTCGTCGTCGCCGCCGATGCCGATGAAAAATGCAGCGGCCACGCCCGCTGCCGGGAGCAGCATGGCAGCCATGGCCACCGCGCAGGCCGCCAACCCGAACGGCCGCAGCCGCATCGACCCCACGGCCGCGATCCATCGCAACATCGGGCCCATCCACATGAGGTGCCCTCCTATCCATTCGTGCCCTGGAGCCTGGCTACCGCTGCAACTTCCGGCCACACCGGTCGCAAAAATCCCGAAAGGTCTCGCGACGCTCTCATGATAGGACAATTATAAACGTGATGCCGCAAGCACGAAGTGCCGGCATGCGGCGGCAGAACGCAGCGGGGCCGCGGGATCCCCTTAACGCGCTGCCCGCCCGTCCCCGACCAGAGACACCTTCGCCACCACCAGCGCCGCCCCGGAGGCCGCCCGCACCAGGTACATGCCGCCCGGCAGGCGGGCGCCCTGGTCGTCGGTCCCCGTCCCAGCGCAATGTCAGCACGCCGGCAGCGGCGAAGCCGTCGTGGAGCTGCCGCACGCGGTGGCCGGCCACGTCGTGGATGTCGACCCGCAGCAGCGCCGCGCCGCTCATCCCGACGGCGAACTCGACGGCGGGGTTGAACGGGTTGGGCCAGGCCTCGAGCGAGGCGATGAGCCCGGAGGCAGGCACGCCGCCGGTCCCCGGCACGGGCGAGGCGCCGCCGCCGTTGTCGTTGCGCCACAGGTGGATGTTCTGCGGCGTGTTCCAGGCGATGCTGACGATGTCGAGGTCGCCGTCGCCGTCAAGGTCGACGGTGCGCGCGCCGAGGTGGCTCTCGATGCCGGTCGCGAGCACGTTCAGGCTCAGCACGCCGGCGCCGTTGCCCGTCCACACCTGCAACCGCAGGTTGCCGTAGTGCTCGGCCAGCACCAGGTCGACGTTGCCGTCCTGATCCATGTCGGCCACGTCCATGCTGTTGGTGCTGCCCTGCGTGACGACGGGGTGCGCCGTCCAGCTGCCGGCGAATGCGTTCAGCGGCTGCTCCCACCAGATGGTCGAGGCGTTGTTCGGCATGCCGTTCTCTTCGCTCGCGACGATGTCGAGCCGGCCGTCACCGTTGAAATCGCCGAGCTCGGTGCGATCGGGGTAGTCCGCCTCGGTGAAGGTGGCCACCTGCGTGCCCGACCAGTCGGCGCCGCCGTCGCCGGGATTGCGGTACCAGAAGACACCCTTGGCGTTGCCGGTGGTGGCGGCGACATCGAGCTGGCCGTCGCGATCGACGTCGCCCAAAGCAAAGCCCTCATCGGACGGCGCCGCGTTGATGCGCACGCGCGGCCACGCACCGGCAGCGGGATTGGCCGGGATGCGGAAGTAGTAGATGCCGCCGCCGCTCGAGATGGCGACCTCGGGCTTGCCCCCGCTCTCGATCTGCCCCAGGCGGTAGCCCTGCGCGCCCTCGGGATGGCTGGCGACAGGCACCGCGCCGATGAGCACCTGGCTCCACGCGGTAGCGCCGGCATTGGTCGCCTCGAGCCAGTAGAGGTTCAGGTCGCCGACGGTCTTCTGCGCGATGATGTCGGCAAAAGCATCGCCGTCGACGTCGGTGACCGCGAAGGCGCCCATGCCGACGGGCAGCGCCACGCGCGTCCACGCGCCCAGCATGTCGCCCCCTGGATTGTGGAACCAGTACTGGTCCGAGACGATGTCGACCAGTCCGTCGCGATCGACGTCGCCGAAGCCGAGGCTGAGCGTCTGCGAGTGCTGGTTGTTGACGAGCTTGTAGGTCCACTGGTCGATGGGAATGGCTTGGGCGGAAGCGGCGGCCAACAGGAGGAACAGGACAAGCAGGCTGCCGGCGGACGGTCGTTCCAGACGCACGGCACCCGCGCACCGCCTCCATCGCTCAGGGTGGGCCATGTCGGGAGTCCTTTCGGGGAGGGTCGTAGTGCATGGATATGATACTTAATTTGTCTTGTATGGGCCAGCGAGGTCGTCGGTCCGTTGACGCGACCTCTTCAACCGTGGCATGACCGCTCCGTTGGCCGCGACAGGCGGGACCACGCACACCGGAGGGCGTTGCTGATGAGCCGTCACCGTTTCCCCCTCGTCACGACGCTGCCTGTGGCTTTGGCACTGGCGCTGGCCGGCACGGCCACGATGGCAATGGCGCAGGACCCCGCCGCAACCACGCCGGCCACCTCCACGCAGCTGGACAAGCGCTTCGAGGCACTCGACCACCGGCTGGATACGCTGGAGAAGGCGGTCGACGACGTCCTCTGGTACCACCGGGTGGGCGACGTCGCCGCGATCGACAAGGTCTTCATCACCGGACCGCCGCGCGCGCATGTGGAGAATCCGACCGCGATGGGCGCCAACAACCCGCTGAAGTTCTGGGCCTATACCTTCGTGCCCAGGGACCTGGACCGCGCGAAGAAGCACCCGCTCATCGTGCTGCCCCACGGCGGCGTGCACGCCAACTTCACCACGTACCACACGCACATCATCCGCGAGCTGATGGCGCAGGGCTACGTGGTGGTGGCGCCCGAGTACCGCGGCAGCACCGGCTACGGCAAGACGTTCTACGAGAATATCGACTACGGCGGCCTCGAGATCGCCGACAACAACGCCGCACGCGACTTCATGGTCGAGAACTTCGAGTACATCGACGGCACGCGGGTGGGCGTGGTCGGCTGGAGCCACGGCGGGTTGATCGCGCTGATGGATATCTTCGAGAATCCCAGCGAGTACGCGGCCTGCTTCGCCGGTGTGCCGGTCAGCGACCTGGTCGCGCGCATGGGCTACTACGAGGACGACTACCGCGAGGAATTCTCCGCTGCGTTCCACATCGGCAAGACCGCGAACGAGGACGTGGCCGAGTACCGTCGCCGTTCGCCCGTCAACCACGCGGCAAAGCTGGCAACGCCGCTGCTCATCCATACCAACACCAACGACGACGACGTGAACGTGCTGGAAGTCGAGCACCTGATCCGCGCGCTGAAGGCCGAGGACAAGGAATTCGAGTACGAGATCTTCCAGGACGTGCCGGGCGGCCACAGCTTCGACCGCATCGATACGCGGGCGGCGCGCGAGACGCGGGTGAAGATCTGGAAATTCCTGGCGAAGTACCTCTCGCCGGCGACGCCGATCCGCTCGCTGGGCGAGTTGGACCGGGCGGCGTACCGGCGGAACCCGAACCCGGGGCAGGCAGCCCTTCATTGAACACGCCCGGTCATGAGCGGGCGCCGCCAACCGTGTTCGCCCCGACATCCCCGAGCGTATGACTCCTCGAAAGCACGAAACGGCGTGACGCCGTCGACCCGTCCTGGATGGACGGCCGGCAACTCCGCCTCCACCCTGTGCGACCGAGGAGAATCCGATGAATCTGCGAATGAAGACCGCGGTGGCGATGGTGCTGGCTTCCGCGCTGCTGCTGCCCACCGTGGCTGCGGCCCAATGCGAGGACTGGATCCAGGGCCCGATGGACGACGGCACGCTGCCCAACGGCTCGAACGGCAACATCTACGACTCCATCACGTGGGACCCGGACGGCGCCGGCCCGATCCAGGAACGGCTGGTGGTGGCGGGCAACTTCACCTCGATCGGCGGCGTGGCGGCGCAGAACATCGCGCAGTACGATCCGTCGACGGCGCAGTGGTCGCCGTTCGGGTTCGGCATCCCGCTTTCGGTGTACAGCCTGGTCGTGTTCAATGGTCAGCTCGTCGCCGGCTGCGACGGGGACAACGATGTGGGCACATTCGACCAGACCGTGCGGCGCTGGACGGGCACGACCTGGGAGGGCCTCTCGGCGACGAACACCGGCAACGTGAACGACATGATCGTCTACAACGGCTCGCTCTACATCGCCGGCACGTTCATGACGCACTTCACGACGCAGGCCAGCATCCCGGCACACTACATCGCGCGGTGGAATGCCGGCGCGAACCTGTGGGATGACGTCGAAGAGGCCGACTTCGGCTCGCAGACGGGCACGGCCGTGCGTGCGCTTGCGGAGTTCAACGGCGAGCTGTGCGCCGCCGGTTACAAGTTGGGCGCCATCCACCTCACGCACGGATACCCCGGCGGCGGGCTTTTCGCGACCGTCACCAACGGCACCGATGGTGGCGGCATCTACGACCTGGATGTGTTCGCAGGCGAACTGCTGGTCGTCGGCGGCTTCCGCACGTTCAACGGTGTTGTCTGCAACAACATGGTCGGTTGGAACGGAAGCACCTTCCACACCTTCGAGAATGGCGTCGACACTCCGGGCAATGTTGCCGCCACGATCTGGAGCGTGACAATCCACCAGGGCATCGTCATCGCCGGCGATTTCATCACGGCCGGCGCGGCGACGGTCAATCACGTGGCCTTCTGGCCGCCGGGCGGCTCGGCGTGGCAGGCGCTGGGCGGCGGCACCAACGACCGGGTCGAGGACACGACCTCGTACCGCAACGAACTGATTGCCGTGGGCGCCTTCACCTTTGCGGGCGGCACGGCCAACCACATCGCCCACTGGAACGGCAGCGTGTGGGCACCGTTCGGCGGCGGCAGCGCGAGCTACGTGCTCGCGATGACAACGTTCGCAGGCCGCCTGGTGGCAGGCGGCTCGTTCCAGCAGCCCACGCTCGGGCTGGGCACGGCCAGCAACATCGCCGGCTGGAACGGCGGCGCACTCAGCCCGTTCGGCACCGGCATGAACAACGCCGTCTATGCCCTGGAATCCTTCAAGTACCCGGGATTCAACGGCTCGAACGAGCTCATCGCCGGCGGCATCTTCACGACCGCAGGCGGCGTCGGCGCGCTGCGCATCGCGCGCTGGCGGGAGAACCCGATCAGCGCCTTCCCGCCCCCGGCCTGGGAGCCGATGGGCGCCGGTTTCAACTTCAACGTCTACTCCATCGAGCGCATGGGCGGCACGACGTACGCCGGCGGCAACTTCTCGTCGTCGGGCGGCACGGCCCTGCAGAGGGTCGCGCGCTGGAACGAGACCACCGACGTGTGGGAGAACATCGGCGGCATGCCCAGCGGCGAGGTGTACGCACTGAAGGAATACAACGGCTACCTCTACGCCGGCGGCACGTTCACCAGCGCGAACGGCATCGCCACCGGCGGCCTGGCCCGCTTCGACGGAACCAGCTGGTCGCAGGTGGGCGGCACCTTCAGCGGCTGGGTGTTCGCGCTGGAGGTCTACAACGGCAGCCTCATCATCGGCGGCCAGTTCCCCGGCCTGGCCGGCAGCCCGAACATCGCGCGCTGGGACGGCGCGAATTATTACAACCTGGGCTCGGGCGGCACGAACTCGGTGGGCGTGCGCGCACTCAAGACGAACGGCGGCCGGCTCTACGCCGGCGGCTACGCTCACCGCGGCGGGCGGCGTCAGCTGCAACAACATCGCCTGGTGGGACGGCGCCAGCTGGCACGACGCCTCGGGCGGCGCCAACAACGGCGTCGTGGCGCTGGGCACCCTGTTCAACGAGGTGCACGCGGGCGGCGAATTCACCAGCGTGCAGGGCGGTACCACGTACTCGCCGCGCTGGGCGCGCTACACCGAGACGGGCGTGCCCTGGATCTCGCTGAGCCCCTCGCCGTTCTCGCAGAACGTGAACCTGGGCGCCACCGTGATGTTCTCGTCGGCTGCCGGCGGCGGCTTCCCCGGCCTGAGCTACCAGTGGCTGCACAACGACGTGCCCCTGGTCGACGGCCTGGGCCCCTACGGCTCGACGATCAGCGGCTCGCAGACCCAGGTGCTGACCATCACCAACGTGGCCTTCGCCGACCAGGGCGGCTACAAGGTGGTCGTGTCCAACGGCTGCGGCAGCGTCACGAGCGGCATCGGCACGTTGAACCTGCTGTCGACGTCGGACGCGGCTTCTTTGGAGCCGCGCATCAGCATCTTCCATTCGATCGGGCCCAACCCCACCGGCGGCGAGTCGACACTCTCGTTCTCGCTGGCCCAGGACGCTTCGGTGCGCTACTCGGTGTACGACCTGCGCGGCCACCGCGTGCGGCAGGTGGATCTGGGGCGCATGCCGGCCGGCCGCTTCGAGGCGCGCTGGGACACGCGCGATGATGGCGGGCGCCAGGTGGCGGCGGGCGTGTACTTCGTGAGTTTGGACCTGGGTGGGGAGCGGTTGGGGGCGAAGAGGTTGACGATCGTGAGGTAGGTTTGTTGTTGGGGAGGGCTGCGCCCCCGGGGGCGCGGCTCTCTCGTCAGGTCATCCGAGTGGAAATGAGGTTGTCCAGTATTGGGCCTTCTTGATGGGCCCTCTATTGGACAACCTCGTTTTCGCGGTTGGAGGAAAGTTAATGAAGACAGAGGCTTCAGGCACCGCTCCCCCCGGACAGTACCATCTCAGGGACAGCTCTTGTTGTAGGTCGTGGCAAAGACCCCGATGTCGCTGAGGTTCACGAAGCCATCAGCGTGGAAATCCGAACGGAAGACATAGACACCGAGGTAGTAGTCGCTGGTGAACAGGGGCACGTCATTGAGGTCGATGATCAGGTCGCCGTTGATGTCGGCGCTGTTCATCTGCAGGTCGTTCAGCGGGGAGGTTATCGGAGTCGAACCCGTCGAGGCCGTCATCACGACCACCTGATCCCCCGCGGCCAGATCCGTGTGGCCGCCCCCGTAAAACGGGCCCGAGAATTCCGTGCAATATTCGAAGCCCAGACCGGCGCGGTACTCTGAATTGAAATCGGCAATCGCCGGATTGTCGCTGCACATGGACAAGCCCCCATCCCGGGCCTCCAGCCAGACGTCGACTGCGGGATAGCCGATGACCAGGACGTCGTCGCTGTCGCGGAGCTCGACGAGGATCGTCGCGTTGATGGTCCCCAGAAACGGGTCAAGGACCTTTGCGTTGGTCAGGCCGGGCCCTGTGCCGTCCGGCAGGACGTACAGCACCATCGTGTAGTCCGCGGAATCGGCGATGGGGAAGTGGACCTTCGAGTTTGCAGCGTCCGGTGGTCCGGCCTGCGTCGGCGGGGACACGAACGTGATCAGGAGTGCAGCCAGGCAGGCGAGGGGAATCTGGTTGGATTTCATGGTGGGCCTCCAGATCTCGAGGAACGGTCGCGCGAGGGCGCGAGAGGCGACCGTGCGCCACGCTAGCATTATTTCCGAGTATTTTGGTATGTTTTCCAGTGAGGTCACCGGCGAACGGCCGCGCCTGACGAGCGCGCCCGGCGCAAGTGCTTTTGGCACATCCTCTTGGCGGTCTGGCGTGGTGCGTCCGGCGACGACGATTGCCGCACCTGACCGCGCGTGCCATGAGTCCGGGCTTCAAAGCGAGGCTGTCTGGTAAGGGGCCCTCGCCGCAGGCCGTTTGCCGGACAACCTCATTGCCGCCCATCGCGTAGTGGACCACGGCGTCGTTCTTGGCACTGCAGAGAATCAGGCCCACCGGTTCGTGTTCGTCGGGGCCCATGAGGTGCTCGCGCGCGTAGTTGAGGTAGAGGTTCATCTGGCCGGCATCCGCGTGCGAGAACCGACCGAGCTTGAGGTCGACCACGACTAGGCAGCGCAGGGCGCGGTGGTAGAGCAGCAGGTCGATGCGGTACCACTCGTCGCCGATGCGGATGCGCTTCTGCCTCGCCACGAAGGTGAAGCCGGCGCCCAATTCCAGAAGGAACGACTCGAGATGACGCACGATAGCGTCCTCGAGGTCGGTTTCGCTGTACTCGTCCTTCAGGTCGAGGAACTCGAGGAGGTAGGGGTCGCGGATGTGGTGCCGCAGTTCGGCGGGGTCGACCGGCGCGGGTTTGCGGGCATTCTCGAGCATGCGATCCGGATCGGCGGAAGCGGAGACTCGTTCGAAGAACTGGGTGCTGATCTGGCGATCGAGCTGGCGGACGGACCATCCGGAGCGGATCGATTCGACTTCGTAAAGGGATCGGGCGGCGGGATTTTCGACGGACATCAGACGGACATAATGGGACCACGAGAGGGGGAACGGAATTGGCGTAACTGACGATTCGACAGGCGCTTGAAATTTTGCCGACAGTGTCGGCAATTTCTGCCAATCCGAAAAAAATGTTCTCATTTTGTAAAGTCCGCGTCTGGAGAATCCTCGTCCGAATCGAGGTTCCAGATCACGCGCCAGCCGTGCGAGCAGATCCTCGCCATACTCAGCACGAACCCGCCCTCCTTGCTCGTATTCGACAATCCGTCGACCAATCTCCCAGTACGCAGCCACAATGACGCTATTTGCCGAACGCACAACTGTGCCCCGAGCCTCATCCAGCAGGCCGGATATGCCCGTCACCAGCAGGTCGTAGTTCTCCGATGGACCGGCGGTTCGCGCGGGGATCTCTGCATTTACGGACTTTCGTTTCCTGGGCATGACTCCATCCCATTCCGCCGGACGTACCGACACGGTCCTGGTGCCAACGAGCGTTCACGGAAGCGGCGCGATGCGTCGCGGGCGATGGGCGCCCGCGGTGCAACGTTGCGGCTGATTCACTGCCGACGACGTACCGCGCGCGGAGCGCCAAACGAGCCGTTCCTGAGGAGTTGCTGGGGCTGCGCGATGACGCCGACGAGGCGGCCACGCACGCACACGCGATGGCGATGAGGCAGGCAGCAGGCCAGATGGCGCACGGGGCGACTTGCGCCGGCGCAAGTGCGGCTCATTGCGACGTAACCGATTGATTTTCGCACGGTTGGAATTCCGCCGTCAGTGACGGCAGAATGTGGCGACCCGACAAAACACCACACCTTTTGAGAAACGAATCTTATCGACACAGTCGATAGAATTGGGCATTAGCGCAAAACATCTGACGACATGCGCCGTGGCAAAGGCCTGAACTTCCGTCAGGCGGGCTTTCGTCATGTGCAGCCCAGTGCGGAGCATCACGCGTGCGCGTCAGGGCGGCGGTCAGCACGGGACTTCCCATGCGCAGGCCGCTGCGCGGCAGAATTGCGCCGGCGCAAGTTCCAGCGAATTTCGCGTAACCGATTGAATGTCGGCCTTGGAATTTTACCATCACTGATGGTAAAGTTGAAAACGCACAAGGTCGCCACCCTTCACGGGAGGCGAACGCGGCGCGCGGCACAGTGCAGATGGGCTCGCTCCGACAGCAGCCCTGGAAGCCACTCGATCTCCAGCAGCTGTGGTCGCAATTTGCGACCTCCTCTACCAACGCGAGCGGAGCCAACGACGATCAAGTGCGTGATGGACCGGCAACCCGCAACCGAATGCGCGTCCACCCTGGGCCGCTCGACTTGCGCCGGCGCAAGTCCCCCCAAACGCGACGTAACCGACTACTTTTCAGCCGTTTGCAATTCTCCCGACAGTGTCGGGAGAATTAGACCATACCGAAAGAAGTCTCACCCGACCCACCTCGGCCGCGCCAGCTCGCTCCGCCGGCCACCACCACCCGGCTCGGCGAGCCCAGCGCACCCAGGCCGCACCCCCACCCACCACAACCGCCGCACCTGACGATGCCCCCCGACCCGGACGCGTTCGCGGCCGCCCTGACCGGCATGTGCGCGGAGGTGGGCGTCGCCGTCGGGTTCGTGCCCGCGCCGCAGGGATGGACGGCGGGCGCGCGCCGCATCGGGAAGCCGGGCCGCAACGCGGAGGCGATGGCCTCATTTGCTCGGGAGATCAGGGTGGCGCCGGGGATCGTGCCGGGGCGGTTGCATAAGATCGGTGGTGATCGGGGGGTCCCGGCGTGAGCAGGGCTGAAGGTCCGGGGCCGGATGTTGCGCGACTTGCGCCGGCGCAAGTCCCCACATCCCCCGATTCACCCCACCCCACCGATCATGGTATCTTCCCCCGCATCATTCCCGGACACACGCCGCGCGGCCCCCTGGCGCCGACGGATCGACGATCGCGGGCCCGGTCGAGCATGAATCGCAGCGAGTTCCTTGATCGCATCACGAACGTGACCCAGTGGTCGCGAAAGGGCGAGCGCGCGCCACACAAGCCGCTGCTGCTGCTCCTGGTGCTGGCGCGCTGCGCGCGCGGCGAGGGGCGCGAGGTGGCTTATCGCGAGATCGACCAGCCGCTGTTTGATCTGCTGCGGGAGTTTGGGCCCAGCCGCAGGAGCACGCACCCCGAGTACCCGTTCTGGCATCTGCAGAGCGATGGCATCTGGGTTGTCCGCGATGCGGAGCTGCTGGAGCGTCGGTCGAGTAACACGAATGTCGGGCGGGGGGAGCTCAGGAAGGGGTGGTCGGGTGATGGGGCAATGATGTCCGATAGTAGCTAATCCGGGACCGGCCCGACAATACTCCGCGACCAAGCTCCATTGCCAGAGAGATGACGCGCGGTGTATGATGTTGGCGAGAAACCTTGAACTTGCACCAGATCTTCGATGCGGGGACCTGAAACCTTGCCCACCGCTGCCGAATACCTGCACGCAGCCACGAATCTGAAAGTGTACCGACGCGGTTCGCGTCGTGCGCCGCACAAGCCGTTGCTGCTCCTGCTGGCGATCGCGAGGCTTCAGAACGGCGAGCGCGACATCCCATTTGCTGAAATGGAAAGCGCGCTGAATCCGCTGCTGAATGCCTATGCGCCCCCGGTCGCGTCCAGGCACCAGCCCGAGCTCCCATACTGGCACCTGCGCAGTGACGGCCTTTGGGAAGTCGCGGGAGCCGATAACCTCCCCCTTCAAGCCGGTGACTTCCCGCAAATGGCGGCCCTCCGGGCCACGACGGGACACTTGGAGGACGGCTTCGCGGCGCTGTTGAAAGCCGATCCGGCGTTTCTCGGCTCGGTCGTCGCCACAGTCCTGGAATGCCATTTCGAGGAAAGCCTGCATCAGGACATTCTGGATTCCGTTGGGCTCAGGCTGCCATTGGTCGGCCAGGTCGCTGAAACGGCTCAGTATACGGTCAATCGAATTCCCCGGGATCCCAGGTTCCGCGAGAACATCCTCCGCGCATACGAACATCGCTGCGCCGTGACGGGCTTTCGGGCTGCCCTGAAGGGGCAGTATTTCGCTGCGAGGCCGCGCACATCAAATGGCACGCGTGCAGAGGACCGGACACGGTCGACAACGGCTTCGCCGTCGAACCAACAATGCACAAGCTGTTCGACGCCGGCGCATGGACGTTGAGCGACGATTGCCGGATCCTGGTGTCCGCGGAGTTCACCGGCGGCGATGAGACGCTCGATCGCATTCGCGGGCTGCACGGACAGCCGCTACGGTCTCCGATTGAAGGCGCACCGCGGCCATCGATTGAGTTCGTCCGCTGGCATAGGGAGTCTGAGCTGGGGGGGGTCTTTAAAGTGCCGGCGCTTCCGCTCTGAACTCATCGTGCTGATTCCCACTGAAGCAGATGCAGACAGAATTGCGACCTCGGGGACCAAAATCTCAACCTAGTGCCGATAGTATGACCTAGATCCGTCGCTCCAATCTAAGTCACCAAGCGCTTGAATTTCTCAGGCGACACGATAGAATCATACGATGTTTAGAGCCGCGTTCGGGGAACGCTCACGCCCAAAGAAGGAACTTCGTGACAACAAAGAAGCACACCCGCACGTTCTATGAGTTCTTTGCCGGAACCGGCATGGCTCGGCTCGGCCTCAAACATGCTTGGGCCTGTGCATGGGCGAACGACAATGACCCCAGGAAGAACAGCATCTATCGGCACAACTTTGGCGATGCCCACCTTGACACGCGAAGCGTCGATGTAATTGCAGATGCAATTGCCGCGCACGCTGCAGATCCGAAGAGCGTGCCTTTGCCTCTTCCGCTTGGAGTCGAGATGGCATGGGCTTCATTTCCATGCCAGGACCTTTCGCTGGCCGGGTGGCAGCGCGGCATGTCGGCAGGACGCAGTGGGACCTACTGGCCGTTTTGGCAGATAATGTTCCAGCTACATCGCATGGGCCAACGCCCGCGAATTATCGTTCTCGAGAATGTTCGCGGGCTATTGTACGGAGAGAACCTCATCGGCCTATGCGAATCACTCGCCGCACTCGGGATGCGCCTCGGAGCCCTGCACATGGATGCGCGCTTCTTTGTGCCGCAGAGTCGGCCACGAATCTTCATTGTTGCTGTCGACGCTCTGCTCGATATCTCCAGCGTATCCAGCGAAAAGCCCACGGAGGGACCATGGCACCCACGGTCGCTCCAAGCTGCATATGAGCAACTCCCCGAGGAACTAAAATCGCGCTGGGTATGGTGGAACATCGGACTACCGCCCATCTCTCCCGTGAAGGTAAGCTCTATCATCGAACCCCACCCTGCCGACGTCACTCTGGATTCGCAAACAAAGACAAGACAGCTAATCAGCCTAATGGAGGACAGGAGTCGACAGAAGGTGCGCACGGCAAAGTCGTCTACAACCGGGGCAATAGGCTTCCTGTACAAACGCACTCGCAATGGACAGCAGCGGGCCGAAGTGCGCTTCGACGGCATCGCCGGATGTCTCCGCACACCGAAAGGCGGATCCAGCCGGCAAACCGTCCTCTTGCGCAAAGCGGCAACCTGCAGAGTCGACTATTGTCACGAATCGAAGCGGCACGACTAATGGGAATTTTCACTGAACGATTCGGGGATGCTGCCTGGAACGCAAGCCATTTTTCCCCGATCACTTCACATACAATGACGCATACATGGCCATGGGTGATGGCGTTGCGGTGCCTGTCGTTCACTACCTGGCCATAAACCTGCTCGACAAGCTGGCCGGTGCACCGACGATTGCCGATGTGGGAAAGGATCGATCTCGCAGAGAAGCCCAAGGCCACCAGTCCGGCGACGGGCATTTTCTCAAAAAGGTCGACCGCCACATTGAAGCGTGGCGCGCCACAAAGAAGAGGAGTCAGGAGCGATGAGTGCCGCCAACGGCTCTCCATGCCGCCATTGCGGCGCGCCTCCCGGGGAGATCATTGACCACATTGTCAACCTCATACACATCTCCCTCTCGGAGAACGACTCGGTGCTCAATGGATTTGGACTTACACGCGACGAGTACGTCAGCGCTCTGCCGGCAGCAATCGAGCGCATACGCGGTCGCCTCGCCGCCTCAAATCAAGACAGACGTCAGTTTGCGGAGACGTTTCTAGCATTCTTGCGCGAACGGGGCGCAATTAGTAATTACTCCGCACCAGCGCGCACCAGCGACACGGTATATCGCATTGAACTTGGGCAAAGTAGAACTATCGCCCTGATTCAAAAAGGGTACCCTGACGGCGCCCACAGCAGCGCCAACTGGCACCGACCGGCGTGGGCGGACGAACTCTATTTGTGGTGGATTTGCAACAGCCTTCAGCAGCATCCGGGAGATCATGTTTGGCGCGGCGCATCACGCATCAAAAAGAAGCTCGCCAGCAACCCCGACGATCACCTGGATGGCGTCATCTTTTCAGTCCCCTGCGGAACACCCCAGCGCCCATGCCCGCGCCAGCAGCGCGCAATTGGGATCGAATATCGCCATGCCACCACCGTGCGTATATGTCGTACATGATGAAGCTTCCCAGCAGAGCCTCCAAACGCGAAGAGGCGACCACCGCCTTGCAGTTCCCAGAGCGTCTTCTCGGTGCGTTCGGCATTTCGGCCGCCGAAGCACCAGACAACATCGGGCGCATAGACTTTCAACAAATCCACGGCCGCAAGCGCAAAGACATCTCCATGAGATTCGGCACCGCACGCTGCACATCAGTGAGGGGCTAAAATGAGCAACCGAGGACTGGACCAAGAGCGCCTTGAATACATCAAAGGCCGCATCAATTCACAGACTCAGCGGGTCGAGTTGATCGCGTGGCCGCGTGCAGAAAAGCTATTATACAAGGTCTCACTCGAAGTGGATTGGGTGCGCTTTTACACCCTCAATCACCGCACACGCGCGGAACAGCAGCAGAAGGAGCACAGCCTTGGCCAGCCGGATCTCTTTAGCGCAGACCCCCTGGGGGCCCACGCCCAGGACGTACAAATGCAGATCATCGCGTCACAGGATGGATTCGCGGATTTGTGCGCTGACATTGGCGAGCGCGGGCAGCGCGAGCCTGCTGTTGTTACGGCAGAGGGCGTGCTAATCAATGGCAACAGGCGCGTGGCCGCACTACGGCGGATGCTCCGCGATGACCACAATCTAAACTGCAAATACGTCCAGTGTCTTGTTCTCCCCGACGACGCCAATCACGATGAGATCCTACTTCTCGAAACCGAACTCCAAATCGCTCGGGACTTCAAGCAGGAGTACTCGTGGATTAACGAGGCCCTTCTTATCGAGGAACTTTACGAGAAGAACGCTCGCAGTTATCAGCATGTGGCCAAGATCATGCACCGCAGCACGCGTGACGTCCAGGATGCACACGACAAGCTTAAACAAGTATACCAACTGGTAGAATTGAGCCAGGGTGCGAAGCAACTTGCGGATTTCAAGGATCACGAGTCTGCGTTCTGAACCGCAAAACTCCACTCGCAATCGCCCAGGCACCCATGGTGAATCAGTCCGGGACGTCTACTATCTTGGCACCCTCACGGGCGTCAACTACCGAGACCTACGTCACCTCCGCCGCGACGACGCTTCTGCCCGAGTTGACGCCGAGTTACAGAACGATGATCGCTATGCGCCCCTGGTTAACGTGGCGCGCGAGGCCGCGGCCGCCGACTCTCCGGCTGTTAGCGTACGATGATGTGCTTGAGGTGCGAATGCGCCCTCGTGCACGAGAACTGTTCTTGAGTATCTGGCGCGGCTGGATAAAAAGCAGCCCGTGCTGCTCACGACCGGGGACACTGCTGACTATCAAGATCTATGTGACCTTGCCAAACAAGCCATCGACCGCGTGGCAGATGACGCGCAAGATGCCCAGGACGCCCATGAGACTGCGCACGCACCTCTGGCCGCATTGGAGCGCGCTTCAAAAGCGACACTTAAGGCCATTTCTGCACTAGACGCCGCGCGACTCATGCCCGAATGGGATGAAACCGCATTTCAAGGACGGCTAACTACGTTTCTTTCGGCGGTGGACCAACTGACGGAGAAGCGATGATCAGCCTCGAGCTTCAGGGCGCACCACAACCCAACGTCATAGTTACGCGCAGTGCGCAAACTCCCACCGGCGCGTGGGCGCGACTTGAGGAAGCCGTCGCCCGCGGAATCACGGGCGGCGACCATTATCATATGATTGTGCGCGTCGAAGTTATGCTGGCTAACCTTGAGGTCCTGCGCGATGTCCAACGGATGTTTCGCGCGGAAGTCACATTTGGGCCGGCCATGTTGGCACGCCTGCGCCTGCTGGCGGACGACCGGGTTCAGCGCACTGCGGCTTTGGACCGCGTGCCGGAATTGGATACTGCAATCAGTTCAACGTTTGCACGAGGCGGGGTTTCGCCGCAGCCTCAAGCCATTTCAACTTAGCAACCTGGGGCATTTGCTGGCACTACCACACGGAGCGGACTTCTCTGTTCCGGGTGCCGGCAAGACAAGCGTGGCCCTCGCATGTTTTGCGCTACTGCGGGCTACAGGGCGTGTGGAACGCATGCTAGTAGTGGCACCTCTGACCGCATTTGCCGCCTGGAAGGATGATGCCGAAGTCTGCTTTTTCCGACCGCCAAAAGTCGCCGTACATCTGGGGCCCGAAAGCGCATTGTCCGCAACCGCAGACATTATGCTTACAAACTACCACCGTCTCTGCAGCGACTATATGCGCTTGCAAGAATGGACCGCAAGCGCTCGCACGCACATTGTACTAGATGAAGCCCATCGCGTGAAGAGAGGGGGCGCCGGCAAGCACGGGCGAGCCGCACTCGACATGGCATACTCGGGCGTACGGCGCGATATTCTCACTGGCACACCAACGCCGCAAGGCCCCCACGACTTGGTCGCCATGATTGAATTCCTTTACCCTGGTCAAGCAAATCAAATCCTGCCCAGCTGCGCCATGGAGAGTCGTGTCGATTGCCCGCCAAGCGCGCTCGCCGCAACCAATGAAGCCATATCGCGCTACTTCGTGCGGACAAGGAAATCAGACCTCGGACTTCCTCCGACCCAGATCGAGCTCCTCGTACACCCGATGGGCGCGGTTCAGGACGCTATCTATTCCGCTCTTGTCGGGCGCTATCGCGGTTCCTTCGCTCTCGACGGAGCCGGCAAGCACTCCCTCCGCAAGCTTGGCAAGATCGTTATGTATCTGCTCGAAGCAGCGACGAACCCGCTTTGCTCGTCGCCGGGTCCGATTCGGACGATGATATTGCGTTCCACCACGCGCCGCTGGACTTGCGCGGCGACGAACAGCTCCGCGACCTTCTTTCCCGCTATACCGACTACGAGCTCCCATGGAAGTACCGCGAAATTTTGCGCATCGTCGGTGCAGCCGCGGAGAATGGCGAAAAGGTTCTTATTTGGTCCAGCTTTGTGCGCAATCTGCGACAGCTACGTCGCCTGCTTGCCGAGTGGAATCCAGCGATTGTGCACGGAGGCATTCCCCCGGTCGACTCAGCCTCAAAGTCCGCTGTAACTACACGAGAAGAACAACTCGACAGATTCCGCTACGATTCGACCTGTTCTGTGCTGCTTGCAAATCCTGCGGCATGTGGGGAGGGAATCAGCTTGCATCACTGGTGCCACCACGCGGTATATCTGGACAGGACATTCAGTGCGGGGCACTACCCGCAGAGCAAGACAGAATTCACCGTCTTGGACTGCCGGACGACACACAAACTCGCTTCACGATCCTTGCAAGCAAGAATTCCATCGATCAAGTTGTCGATGGCCGCCTGCGGGCGAAGGTGGTGACACTTGCGGCACTGATGGACGACCCCGCTCTTGTCGCGGTTTCACTTCCTGAGGAGTACGTCGCCCAGGATGGGGATGCGCCAGAGACCAACGCCGGGTCCGTCGTGGAATCTTCTGATTGGGATTGCACAATTCAGCATATCTCCGAGGCAACGCGTTGACCCCGACACGCGGACATTGCCATTGCGTGTACCTGCTGGTTTACGCGGCCAAGACCGGCAAGAGGCCTAGCATTAGCGAGTGGACAGCCGCGGCTCGACGCCTGCCAGCATTTATCGCCGGCACAGCGGATTTCGACGCGATGGCTCAGTATTTGATCGATCAACAACTGGCGAAGATCGGCGACGATTCGATCATCTTGGGTGACCGGCTGGCGTCTCTCGGCCACCACGCCGACAACATCACTCTTGCCATGATCGCCCGCATTTTGCTCGAAGTGAGCAAGCCGCAGTGGCTCATGACGGCCGTATGTGGCGACACTGTGTTGGCCGAGTATCTTCCGACCCATGTCGAGAACCACTTGGCATGGCTGGCGCAATATCGCGATGTAGTACTACGATCTGCCCGGCGCACTGCGGACAATTCCGACCTATTTCGACACTGGCTCGGAAAGCTCGGTGAAGAGATCGTTTTTCGCGGCGAATTGCAATCGGGATGCGAAGCTGCGTGGATGTCGCAGCTTAGCGACGCCTTCGGTTATGACATCTTGTCGACGCGCAATGGCATCAAGAAGCAACTCGAGGTCAAGACAACCATCGAGGAAACGAGCGTCGATTCTTCCTGTCACGGAATGAAGCCAATGTAGCTGCGGCCAATCTCGCCAACTGGGTCCTCATTCAAGTTGTCCTCGCGAAAGATTGCTCGCTGCATGACGAGGTCACTCCCGCCAGCCTTATCGCGATGCGCTCGCTAGAGACACCTTACCTGCTCGATTGCCTGCCAAGAGACACACACTGTGGAAAATGGACCGAAAGCACCGAGATTTCGCCAGAGTCTCACGCGTGGAAGCCGTGGCCGAGACCCGCTGCCGCCCACTTCTCGTTGACGGGATGGCCTCGGGCCCGCCTACTGACATAGTTCGTCCCGCCGATCGCCCGGACTTCCCCGCTATTGTCCAATTCGCAATTATTCCCGGAATCTTCAACGACGCTATTGCGATCAGAATCCGGACCAGCACGTGCAACGCGAACCGCGTAACCTAGAGCCCCAAAAGATGTCGCGACACACCAGAGGTGGCAGTCCTTTCTTGCATTCAGGCGACATCGCGGGCCCGCAATTTCACTACACCACAATGTTCCAGGAATTTGGCTATGGCATTATACTCATGCGGCGGCCGGGTATCATCTCGACCACTGACATCCCCTTCTGGGACATACAGCAGCATGCCACGCCTCGATCTTGTCAAGAGCACTCGATATCCGTTCGATGCGATTCCCAGAATGCCGGTCCTTGCGCCATCCATCACCGACTATCTTGTGAGATTGCCAGCCACTCAAGCCACGCCGCAGATCCAGGTCCCACGCAACGATGGTAAAATCGAGTTCGAGCCCCTGCACCTGGTATTGGTTCTGGACGGTTTCTAGCGCGTTTGACGATCGCAGGTCCGCGCTAGGCGCAAGCATCCAGCTCGCGATGTCGGGCTTGTGATCGACAAACAGGCCGGCAGCAGCTAATCGTCGCGCCTGGCCCGACGCTATAATGCCAGCGCGCAATCCCCCAACAGCCCTGTCGCGCGCCCACTCTCGTGCCGATTCTAGGTCGCGAGTCATCTGAATCTCGATGCCGGCCGCACGAAGACGCTGAGCGATTTCGCCGGACCTGGGAGCATCATTTGAGAGCACGGCGTCCGCCCATTGCTCCATTTCGACATTGCGGTAAAACCGCATCGACTGCCGCAGATGCCCATTCGCCATGCGGATTCGTCTCTCGTGGCCCTTCCATCGCGTGTCACCATCAAGTTCAGCCAAATTCATCGTGTCATCGCAAGCCGCGAAAGTCCAACCTAGCGCGTCAGCGGCTTCAAGCCACGCAACCATTCCCCGCTCACCGCTATTAATTGCCTGATTGTGTCCAATCAACGCGACAACAACGGAACCCTGACCCCGAAACGACTCCTCTTGCGCGGACAACACTAGATTCGCCTCGTGATCGACAAGCGCGCGCCCCTGTACGGGCCGGCCCTTGGCGTAGGTTCGCTGAGCTTCGTCGAAGACAAGTATCCGACCGTCGACATTGGCATGGCGGGAACCGATGCTACCCAAGAATCGATGAGCTTTCACGATTTTGTGGGTGGCGGCACCCGCTACAATCGCAGAATCCTCACGCCGATAGCCTGTTGCCGCCCACGAACCGCCGCGCCTTCCCGAAGCCAGGTACGATGTGGCTAGGGCTTTGTGCAGCACCTCGACCAGCGGGGCATTGCCCGTAACAAATACTGCTTCAGCAGCCAGTTCACCGCGCATCACCAAATCCAGCCCCACGAGCGTCTTCCCCGCGCCGGGTGCGCCCGACAGGAAGACCACCAATTTTTCACCGCGCGACAGGGCCGCATCCGCCAACGCGCGGATCTCTCTTGTGGCCGCGGCAATTTCCTCCGCCGGCGCCGCGTGTTCTGCAATCGCCGAAACGTCGTGATTTCCATACAGAGACAGGGTAGCGTCCAAGATTGAAGACGATGGACTGAACATCGACGTCAGCCAGTCATTCATGGCAGGGCATGACAGGCCTCTTGCGTTAGCAAGTCCTAGACTCAGTGACTGCCCGAGAGTCCCGGCACCAGAGACTATCGGCGCTCTTGCCACGCTCTCCCAAGCGCCTGATGCAAATCCCGGCCACTTGGCGCGCTACGCGCTGACGACGACGTTTGTACAATCGCAGGGACAACGATACCCAGCCCGTCTCGGCACCAGTCCTGGGTCACCTTGTGGAACTCAATCAAATTTACTGCATAGTTCATAACTTGTTCGCGCTCGGCCTTGCCCACGGATGTTCTCTTGAACTCGACTACAAATAGCACTCCCGCAGCGAGAAGCACACAGTCCATGCGTAGGCCACGTCTCCGGAAGTCATATTCCAAGATCACGTGATGGACGGCATGCCCTGCTTCGGATTGCAGCGCACTTCTGATTATCTGTACCTGATCCCCGGGTGCTCTTGAAGAATTGCCGTGCTATGCAACCACTCATCGCTTTGATCCGGCGGGACATCGAGACCCGCTGTGGCGGCACGCGCCGCCAATTGATCTCTTATCGTGTCCGAGGGCATTGCCATGAATGCCTCGCGTGTGTCTGCGTACCAGGCCGTGCTCATCGTTTGATGCAACCCCTGTCTCTTCCTGCGGACGGGACTCCACGGAGAAGAAGGCCGGCGCGACGCCTGCGCAACCCATCGCCCTGCCAGGCGGCGTGAATTACTGCACTGGTTACGTAAGCTCACCCATAATTCAGACAGTTGAGAAGTAGAGCTTTCTGGCATACTGAAGCCAGGAGGTTCTGATGAGGAAGTCCGAATTCACCGAGACCCAGATCGTGGCGATCCTCAACGAGGCCGACGCCGGGGTTGCGATCAAGGATATCTGCCGCAAGCACGGGATCAGCCCGTCGACCTACCACAAATGGAAGTCGAAGTACGGGGGATTGTCGGTGCCGGAACTGAAGCGGATCAAGGAGCTCGAGGCCGAGAACGCCAAGCTGAAGCGGATGTACGCCGACCTCAGCCTGGAGAACGACTCGCTGAAGAGCCTGATCCAAAAAAAACTCTAAGGCCACCGGAGCAGAGAGAAGCCGTGAGGTATCTGGTGGCCGAAAGGAACCTGTCGGTTCAGCGGGCCTGTGCCGCCGTCGGGCTGTCGCGTGCCGCGTGGTACAAGACGCCTCAGGATCGCCTGGTGCGCGACGCTGAGGTGATCGACGCCTTGCAGGGCCTTGCCGAGAAGTACCCCCGGCGAGGCTTCTGGAAGTACCACGACCAGCTGCGCCTGCACGGCCGGCAGTGGAATCACAAGCGGCTGTACCGGGTGTACTGCGAGTTGGGGCTGAACCACCGGCGCCGGACCAAGAAGCGCTTGAGTGATCGCCCGCGGCAGCCGTTAGCGGTACCGGCTGCACCGAACATGGTCTGGTCGCTGGACTTCATGCACGACACGCTGTACAGCGGTCGCCGGTTCCGGACGCTGAACGTGTTGGATGATGGCGTTCGGGAACTGCTGGCGATCGAGGTCGACACGTCGTTGCCCGGCGAACGCGTTGTTCGAGTGCTCGAACAGATCAAGAGAGCTGGCGCGGCTTGCCGGGAGGCGATTCGCTGCGACAACGGGCCGGAGTTGCTGAGCGAGGTGTTTGTGGCCTGGTGCGAACAGAACGGCGTCGAGATCCGTACATCCAGCCAGGGAAGCCGAACCAGAACGCCTACATCGAGCGGTTCAACAAGACGTTCCGTGACGAGCTGCTTAGCGCGTACCTGTTCGACGACCTTGACCAGGTGCGGGAGCTGGCCTGGAACTGGATGCTCGACTACAACGAGGAGCGACCGCACGACAGCCTTGGCAAGGTGCCGCCGTCGGTCTACAGGCAGAGAATGGAAGCCGAAAACTCTACCTTCGAACTGTCTACTTGACGGGGGAGCTTACGGTTAGGCATGCACGCCAATCTGAATGACGCAGCGCCCCACCGACACTGCGAGGTCCAGAAGGCACGGGCCAATGCTATGCGTCAGGAGTTCGCTCCAAGTTCACAAACCACTCATCAATCTCGCCGTCAAACGAGTCGACAAGCGCTTCACGGTACTTCGAGTAGTTCGGACGGTACAGTGCTTGGCGTTGGCTCATTGTCAATAGTTCAAGTAGCCACCACAGCATGAGGCCGATGGAGTCGTCCCCAAGACCGATGCCCAGGTACCCTGACGGGTGGACACGCCTGAAGACCAATTCGCGGCCCACTTGCCGCTGGGTACGCAGCAAGCCAGGGATCATCTCTTTGTAAAAGCGCTGCAAGGCGGCTATGCTATTGATGCCGTCAACGGCTTCACGGTAGGTTTGGCGATTGAGGCGCGACTTCACCTCTAGTACTCCATACACCGCTCGATCGGTATCACACGCCGGCCCGCCGCCATCATTGCAGTAAAGGCAGCACTCTGTCATAGATGACGACGTCAATTTCGTTAGAAATCGTTCCATTTGAATCGAATATGCGCCTTGTTCACTGCATATCGATCCGGAAGTAGTTCCCTAAGAGCATCAATCAAGGCGCCCTCGCGTGCGTCGCCTACACCGCTGGGGTGATTGTAGTGCCCAGATAGATCAGAGATTGCGCGCATCCTCTTGCTACTATCTCGCAGGATGTCGCGAAAAATCACTTTCGACATTGTGCCTCCATCAGGAGCCGTATCCCACCTGCCGCACAGCCCCCAGGCGCCCACGTGCGCGTCCTGGCCCGCTGCACACCCCCACAAACATACGCGACGCTAGCGCTGCAGCCACCAACAATCGATGACCCCCAACCGCTCGAGTAAACAAGCGAACGATGGACTGGCGGCCATTCGCGACGCATGGCAACGAGCCAGAAGCTCCACCCCATCAGTCGTTTCATGATAATTGTCGAGGACACCCTTGAGCACTGATTTCCCATAGGCGCCCATCATGATGCTCCGGGCAGCTCGCACATTCGTCCGACATATCGACAGACTGTGTCGCGATCCGCAAGTATCCAGTTCTCCGTACATCTGTCGGCGACACCAACGATAATGTCGTCATGTACACCCTCAGCCTGAAGTCCGGCGCATATTGCATCCCGCATTTTGACGGCAGAAATTTCACGATCCTCGCGATCGGTAAGCATGACTATGTAGCGACATCGCTTTTGCAGCAGTCGACACTGAGTTGCCGCTCTCTTTACTATGGCGTCTACTGACACATTCTTTCCGTTCATGTTCGCAATCCGCACTACAGCACCTGGACATATTCGCTGAAGGGCTCTCTGCTCCATGTGCCCATCCACAAGAAAAGCGACCTCATGCATCTTCCAGGCTCCCAGCAAGGTAGTAGTGCCCCAGTCCAAATCCTGTCGCTTGTATTTCCGACATCAGTTCTGCGACATTGGTCACGCGACGGCCGAAACTAGCGCCGTCCCGATAGGAAACCACCACTACTTCTTCGGGTACTAGATTGTTGAGAATGGTCTCACTGTGAGTGGACATCAGGATAAACTGTTCCGGGTCCAGTGATGCACGCATTAATGAGATCGTCTCTGCTTGCATCCATGGGTGCAAGTAGTTCTCTGGTTCTTCGATCGAAACAAACGAATTGTTGGTCAGGATCGCCGTCACCAAAGCTATCCACTTGACTGTGCCGTCCGACATAGCGGCCAGTGGCAATACGGCACCCTGCTCGCCGCCGGCACCAATAGTTACCTTCACCTGCAACTTGTTGTCAAATGGATCATTGATTACGCGCAGATCCTGAATCGATTCGTTTGCTAGTCGGAGATACTTCAGGACATCCTCAATGGAGACCCTCGGCGCACGCGCCCGCGGAGGGCCGAATCCGATCGCACCGCGTCTCGGACGCACCACTTGGCGACGACTCAATGCGTAAAGGGTGGCGTACAGTCCTGACCCATCTCGCTTGATGCCAGGATCAGTTGCACTGTCTTCCGGCTCGCGCGCCTGACTCGGCGAGATATTGAACACCTGACCTCCTCGAAGGTCGGAGAGTACTCCCTCCCATTCATCCAAAATGAACCGCAAGCGGGGAACGAGTGAATGTTCATGCACCGGGGGATGAGCCATTATCGCGGAGAGCATCTCCTTGGCGGCAATTGTCTTCCCCCGTGCGGTTGTTACTCGCGAATAGACATGAGATCCAAGTTTTGAGACATCAAAGGCATGAACGACAGCGGAAGTACTTTCCGATGTCGACTGCTCAATATCCAGATCAAATGCCAACGTAGGTGGTGAATGCAAATTCGTTGTCCGAACGGTGCGAATTTTTACTTTCAAACTCTGCGACTCGAATGCGATCGTGCGTTCCGCGTCGCGCATGCAAATGGCAAATCGGTACTCGTAGTACATAAACTTGTTCTTGCGAAGCCTGATGTTGCCACGAATGGTCGCGGCAATTCGGTCGGCGTATTGCTCCGCACCGACCTTGGAAAACACGGCACCCGCACCGCCGGCTGCACTAACTGCGCTAGAGACGCTTCGCTCCATCAGTGTTCCGAGGAACTCAAAGAACGATATGATGTTCGTCTTCCCAGATCCGTTTGGTCCTATCAGAACATTGAGGCCAGGCTGGGGATGCAGGCTGGAAATGATTGAGAGACTTGAATCCATCCACCGAAACGAACTCTATCATCTGCCCCTCTCCCCTGTTTTGCGGATTCCTGAACGTACGCGAATCGCCCCGAGTTGAGTAGCTCTAGCGGCTACCGTTTTCGAACTGTTCGGCCTAGCAAGGCCGCGCAGTCACTTAGTCTGCAGCTTACTCTTCTGTCTCAATGAGCCAGCAAGTTACCACCACATCTTCTTGCCCATCCGGCAAAAAGCCCATTCGCCAACATCCTCGCCTCTTCAATCCGATCCACACGAAACGTCCGCATCTCATGCCTCAAATGACACCAGGCCCGGCATAACCCCCCTTGGATATCCCTTACATCGATATCGCGCTCCGTGGCCTCCGCACTCCCGGACCGGTACAAAGTCCGCAGCACCAGCCGCGCCGCCATCGACTCCCGCAGGATCCGCTCGACGCTGCTGCGCTCCATGGTCCCCCACCAGGTCCCACATGGCCCGCACGAAATCCGACCTCGCCGATCCGGGCCTCGATCGTGTCCCGGTGCACCAGCCCCAATCCCGAGGTGGTCGGAGACTGGGCCCGCGAGGCCTGAGTGTATCGGACCGCGGGGACAATCACAATGGCGCCGGAGTCAGCCGGCGTCCGTTCGCGTCTTCAATCAAGGCGCCGCAGCGCCAGTCGCCCTACTGGCGGACGAGTCGCAGGTGACCTGCTCCCGCGCCTCATGCACATACTCATGACACCGAGAACAAGACGTCACCAGATTCTCCACCCCGTTCCCCCCCCCTGAGGCCGGGCCGTGCGGATGCGCAATCCCCCAGCCAACAGCGTCACCCCCTCACTTCGCCAACACCATCTTCCTCTCCACCGCCCACCCCTCCCCCTGCAACCGGTACAAATACACCCCGCTGGGCGCGGCCACGCCGTCCCACTCAACGCTGTGCATCCCGGCCGCCATCTCCCCCTCCGCCAACGTCGCCACCAACCGCCCCTGCATATCGTACACCGCGCACCGCACATGGCCGGCGCGCTCGAGTTCCCAGGCGATCGTCGTGGTCGGGTTGAAGGGGTTGGGGTGGTTCTGCTCCAGCCGCGCCGGTGCGATCGGCAGGGCCGCCACGCCGGCCGGTGCGCCCGGCGGGGTGTGCTTGAACGAGACCTCCAGCGGCAGCAGGCCGTCGTCGCCCGTGTTCACCACGGCGATGGGCTCTTTCACGGTGTCGTTGTAGAAGGAGTAGTAGATGGTGGTGGTGGCGCCCAGGCCCTGGGCGCCGGCCGCCATCGCTTCGGTCGTCAGGTCGAGCCAGCCCAGGGGGTTGATCTTGCAGTACAGGAGGGCTTCGCGGTACTGGGAGCGCTTTTCGCGCAGCACCTCGTAGGTGCCGCCCGGGATGGTCAGGGTGCCGAAGGCATCCACCGAGGCCGTGACGGACCAGTAGATGTAGTAGCGGAGGGAGTCTGCCATACTGAAGGGTTGGACGGCCGCCAGGACGGGCGAGAGCGCTTGCTGGTCGAAGAGTTCAACGAGATTTGCCGTGTATTGGTGGATATCGAAGAAATTCAGCGGCGCGCGGCGCAGGTTGAGCTGCGGGTACAGGCTGAAAAGCGTGTTGCCGACCAGGTCGAAGTTGTGCCCGTACACGGCCTGCAGCCTGAATTCGCCGCCGGTGACGTCGTAGTACTCGTCGTGGGACCCGGAGCCGTGCCAGATGATCGTCGCCGGCGGCATGTTCAGCGTCGTGGTGGCCACCAGCTCGGCTCCCGGCACCGCGCCGGTGGCGCGGTAGATGGTGCTCTGCGTCGCGTCGACCTGCAGCCCGCTGAAGTCCCAGTTCACGCCGAAGCCCGGCGGCCCCAGCACCACCGTGCCGTCGGCCGGCGCGTAGTCGACGGCCATCCGCAGCGTGTCGCCGGCCACGGGAAAGACGGCGTTGGTGACCGTGATCTGGGCCGAAGCCGTGGATCCCAGCGTGATCGCGGCGACGGCGAACAGGGCCGCGGCCCCTCGTGAGACGAAATTCATGGCGTCCACCGTTCCGGTTGGCGGTCAATCCCTACAGCATTTGTCTGATTTTGCACCGGATCGCGGGGGCAATTCAACAACCAATGCACCTCCAGGAACCGCGTGGCCCGGCATCCCGGCGTCGCCACCCGTTGTCTGGATCCCGGTTTGCCGGCGACCGCAGGCGACAAGTCCGGTAATTGGGCGGAATTGGGCCGTTGCGGGGACGCGCGCGACTTCGCCGATTTGGCTGCCTGCTTCTGAGGGCGTTACCCGCTCCCGGGTGAGGCGGACTTGCGCCGGCGCAACTGGCTTGAAATGGGCAAGTGGATTGACATGCGCACCCCGCGGCGCTAGTCTTACCAGTAAGACGGCAACCGCGGGAGGCGAGGATCTTGAAACTATCCACCACCAGAATGTCCTCGAAAGGCCAAGTGGTCATTCCAGAGGAAATCCGAAACCAGCTCGGCCTTGAACCTGGCACCCAGTTCGTGGTCGTGGGCGACCGCGACGTTGTCATTCTGAAGGCGCTGGCTGCGCCGGCTCTCAGCGATTTTGATGGCCTCATTGGCGAGGCTCGCCGCCAGGCCAAGCGAGCTGGAATGACAAAGACCGACGTTCGGAAGGCGGTCAAAGCCATCAAGGGCAAGGATTGAGAACGGTACTCGACACGAACGTATTGGTGTCGGGAGTGTTCTTCGGTGGGCCGCCGTATGAAATCTTGAGTGCTTGGCGGCATGGGCGGATTTCGCTCGTCTTGTCGGCTGAAATTCTCGACGAGTATCAGCGAGTCGGACATCGGCTCGCAGCAGAGTTCCCGGGCGTGGATATTGGACCAATGCTGGCGCTGCTCGCGATACATGCGGAATGCGTGTTCGCTCCTCCACTGGTCGAGGCCGTGTGCGACGACCCCACGGACGACAAGTTCATTGCCTGCGCTTTGGCATCGGGCTGCAGGATCATCGTGAGTGGCGACCGCCATTTGCACAAGGTCAGCGGCTATGGGGGAGTCGACGTCGTCAGGCCTGGTGATTTCGTGGCGCAGTACTTGTCGAATTAGGAACAGCCAGGACATTCCCGTCGATCATCGTCTTCAGTTGGATCGCCGCGACTTCACGCCCCCTGGGCGACGCCAGCCGCCCTGATGGCCCACCGATGGCCGACGACTTGCGCCGGCGCAACTGCACTGACGTCCCAACTCCCCCCGTGGGACGACCGGCCGGGCGTCGGGGCGGCGAAGGATGCGAGGTGGAGGGTTCTTGTTAACAAAGAGGTATCTTGTTGAAAATATTGCGCTTGTCATCGACTCACACTCCCGGCACTTTACGTCCGATAGCAATTATTGACAATATTTGACATCACATCTAAGATGCCTTCAGGACTTGGCAATCGCTGGAGGTACGGGGATGAACGTGTCAGTCGGCAAGGAATTCGAGGAATTCGCCAAGCGTAAGGTCGCCAGCGGCGACTATGCGTCGGTCAGTGAAGTCGTGCGAGACGGCCTGCGCCTTCTCAGGGAAAAAGACCTGATCCTCGAGGCCCGCCTGCAGGCGCTGCGCGGGGACATCCAGAAGGGAATCGACCAGGCCGACGCCGGCCAGTTGCTGGACGGGCCGCAGGTCATGGCCGAGCTGCGGGAGTTGATCAAGAGACGAAAGCCGTAGCATGCCGCGCTATTTCCTCGTGCCTGAGGCGCGCAAGGACCTGACGGAAATACTGCAATACATTGCCGGCGACAGCGTCGATGCCGCGCTGCGCGTCCACGACCGCTTCCTCGAGATCTTCGAACTCCTTGCGGCGAATCCTGACGCCGGGCACTTCCGGGACGACCTGACCTCACGCCCCGTGCGGTTCTTCCCTGTCTATTCCTACCTGGTGGTCTACTCCGCCAATGCGCGCCCCATCGAAATTGTCCGCGTACTCGGCGGCGCCCAGGACGTTGGGGCGATACTGCAATAGCAGCGGGGCACCCCGGAAGAGCGCCGGCAACATGGGTACTGCGCGCCTGTTGGCCACTTGCGCCGGCGCAACTGCGCTGACGTCTCAACACCCTCCCCGTGGGGCCATCGCGTGGCACGGTCGTCCTGGTACCGCAGCCGCCGCGCCTTCTCGACCTCCATGTACTTGGCCTCGACATACCGTCAGAGGTAGTCACAAAACTGAAGGCACCCCCAATGCGTCGCCTTGGCGCGGTTCCATCGAAAACGCCGCGGCCTCGCCCCTCTCATGCACAAACCCATGACACCGACTGCACAACGTCACCAGGTTCGCCTCGCCGTTGCCCCCTCCTTTGCTCCGCGGCACCACATGATGCACCTCCAGGAACCGCGTGGCCCGGCGCCCCGGCGTCGCGCACCGGTGTCGATCACGTGCCAGCACAGCCGCGCGCGTCCGCGGCGGGATCACCGAGTGGTTCTTCTCCCCCCTGACGATCGCGTCGCACGTCACCGCCTCGACTTGCGCCGGCGCAAGTGCCAGATCGCCGCGGGCGGTGGCGACCGTCGCGGCTTTGCAGTCGGGGCACTGCTGCACCACCACGTGCACGCCGGGGCGCCCGGCTGCGGCGCTGTCGCCGGCATCGTCCGCCGGGCCATCCACCAACGCCGCCAACGCCTCCAGCACCAGGTCCAGCCGCGTCGCGCCGGCCGGGCCGCGCCGCTGTTTGCGGGCCTTCTCCAGCAGCGCTTCGAGGCGGGCCACCTGCAGGACATCGCCGCGCAGGGTGAACGAGGCCTCGATCGGCATGGACGCGGCAGGCGGCACTTCGAGGGCCACCGCGCGTCGCGCGTCGAGCCGCGCCACATCGCGCGCGGCCTGGACTTCGCGGGCGAGTTCGCGGCGACCGGTCGTGGCGGCCTTGGCCACCCAGGCGTGCTGCGTCTCGGGCGTGGCGACACGCGCCACCTGCTGGGCCTTGGTCCAGCCGAGCTCGCCGCTCGCCACGGCCTCGCGCAACACGGGCAATCGCTCGAGGTCGTCGGCCAGGCGCTTGAACTGCCAGTAGCGGTTCTGCGTGAAGCCCAGCGACTGCGTGGCGTAGAGCTCGAGTGTGGCGTGGCCGAATTCCCGATACAGGTTCCGGCGCTGCACTTCGGCGAACCACAGTACGGCGCATTCCTGGGCGCGATCGCAGGCTGTCAGGGCTTCGCGCAGGGCGGCATCGACCCGAGTTGCGGGCTGGTCCGGGGTAAAGGCGGGTAGGACGATGGTGTGGTGCATCGCGGGCGCCTTTCGCTTTTGGGTGTTCGGGAGGAGGGTGGGAATATACTTCGGAAAATCGCTAAACGCAAGTGGTAAAATAAGTTACGCGCGATAACATGTTTATCATGGTGGCGGCTGGGACGCCAATGTCTTGACTCCACATCGTCAGAATGGTCTACTGGGGCGCGCCATCCCCAACACCATTTCCCGACCCCGGGATAGATGCCATGCAAGCCATCCGGCGATTCCGCTCCGTGCTCGTGCCGTTCGCTGCGGCCGCGGCCCTGATGACAGCCCCCACCGCCACTCCCGCTGCCATCTACCAGATCCGCGCCGTCATCTCAGAGTCCGCCACCCAATGGCACACCTTCGGCCTGCACCCCGAAGCGCTGTCCGGCCTCGATGCCTTCGACCTCCCATCGCCGCCGCCGCCGCCCAACCAGGGCTTCGACGCGTGGCTGGTCATGCCCGACTCGCCCGCGGGCCTGCCCAACCGTTGGCTCGGCGATTATCGGCCCCTGCAGGGCGGCTCCATCGAGACGATCGATGTGTGGGAGTTCGTCGTGGCCTCGTCCAACCTGGGGACGACGTGCCGCATCGAGATCCAGCCCGTCGGGATGCCGACGTACGGCGACGATCTCTACCTGATCCCGCCCTTCGGCAACTCCCTGGACATGTCGATGGGCGGCGCGTACGAGTTTCCCCTCGCCACGTTCCCGGTTTCGCTCTGGCTCGAGATGCGCTCCGGCAGCCCGGTGCCGGTGGAGATGACGGGTTGGGGTTCGGTCAAGGCCCTGTTCCGGCGCTAGGCGCCGCCACGTCCACGGTGCCGGCTGCGGCGGCGCCCCGCAGGTAAGGAGACCACGATGAAGCGCTTCGCCGGACGTCCCGCCCTTTGCTGCCTGGGCCTCGTGCTCGCCATGGTGACGGCGGCGCCGGCGCGGGCCCAGCTGTCGTGCAGCGAGCCTGACCAGTTCGCGCTGGTCTTCGACAACGGCTACATCAACCACACGCCCACGGTGGGCGAGCCGTTCGGCATGCACGCGGTCCTCATCAACCCGACGGGGCAGCCCATCGACGCGTTCGAGTTCCGGCTCAACCTGCCGCCGCTTGCCAGCCAGCTCTTTGTGCTGCAGGCGATCCTGCCGCCCAACGCGCTCAATATCGGCACCTCCGACGCCACGTACCGCGAGTTCGTCGTCGGCCTTTCGGTGCCGCGGCCCGCCGTCAATGACCGCATCGAACTGGTGACGTTCGAGCTCATGTGCCTGACCTCGACGCCCAACCAGGACTTCTTCGTGCAGGAGACCTGGGCACCCGCGATCGACGGCCGGATTGCCTACAACGTGACCCAGGATGGCTCCTCGTTCCTGCACGCGATGACACCGGTGTCGGGCGATTTCGCACAGCCGCTGGCGCGGTTGTTCCCCACCACGCAGCTGAACTACTGCGACGGCGGTCCCGAGTTGCCCGAGTTCCGCATCGACGTGTCGGCGGCGGCCGGCGGCGTGCAGGATCCCCTGGCCCGCGCCGGCAGCTCCGGCTCGGCCACCGACGAGTTCGACCTGGCGTGGGAACGTCCCGAGCCCGCCCTGCCCCCCGGCAACTATGTCTGCGCCAGTTACTGGCACCCCGACTGGCCGCTCGGGCCGCGCTTCGACAACGACATCCGCGCCCCGTTCGACCCCGCGGTCGGGACGGAGTACTGGCCGCTGGTGGTCGAGACCGATCGCAACGACCTGGTCACCGTCACCTTCGCGCCGAACTTCACGGCCGACGATGGCATTCGCCTGGACCTGTATGACTCCGACCGCCGCGTGTATGTACCCCTGTTTCCGCACCTGACCTACACCTACCGCAACCATGGGCTGCCCACGGCGCGGCGACTCTCATTGCGCGTCGGCGATAACGACATCCCCCCCATCTACCCGACCGCGCGCTCGATCATACCCGGCTGGTCGCTGGTCAGCCTGCCGCTCGTGCCGCCCGCCGGCTCGGGCACCGTGGGCACCGCCCTGCTGGGCAACGCGCCCGGCTATGCCTTCGCCTACACCCACGACCCGGCCACCGGCTACGTGCCCGCCCTGGCCAACCAGCCCGTCGTCATGGGCCAGGGCTACTGGGTGGGCACCACCAGCGCCTACCAGATGGTCGCCCAGGGAACCATGCAGATCGACGGCGCCGTCCTCGCCACGACCCCGGGCTGGAACCTGATCGGTTATCCGTGCTGGATAGCGGGCCGGGACGACGGCATCGTCGTCGTGCACGACGGTGATCCCATGGGCTGGACGGCAGCCGTGCAGGCCGGCCTGGTCTCGCCCGACCTGCAGGGCTATTCCGCGTACACCGGCCAGTATGTCGACATCACCACGCTCTACCCGTACCAGGCCTACTGGGTCAACGTGCTGGCCCCGGACGTCAAACTGATCATCTACTGGCGCAGCATGCTCTACGCGGCCGCCATGGCCCCGGCCACCGACAAGGCCGACCCGGCGCTCGACAGCACGGACGATGCCTGGCGCACCGACTTCACCCTGACCGACGCCGCCGGCAGCGAGCGCATCGTCACCCTCGGCGTCGACCCCGCCGGCACCGCCGGCTTCGACCCGCAGCTCGACCGCCCGCAGCCTCCGGCGGCGCCCGTCCCGGGCCCCGAATTCTGCCTGCTGCACCCCGACTGGCACCTGGCCGCCGGCGCCCGCTTCACGCGCGACATCGTCGGCCCGACCAGCCCCCTGTCCTGGTCGCTGACCCTCGCCAGCCCCGCCGCCGGCCCGGCCACCCTGCGCTGGGACACGACGCCCTGGCCGGCCGATCTCGACCTCGAGCTCTACCTGCCGGCCGAGAACCGCGTCCTGCTGCGCTCGCTGCGCGCCGCTTCCAGCGCGGACATCACCCTCGACAGCAGCGGCCCGCTCACCGTGGTCGTGCGCACCCCCGACTCTGCTTCCGGCGTCGGCGACCTGCCCTCGTCGGCTGATGGCCACCTGTCGGTCTCGCCGAACCCGTTCAACCCGCGGGCGACGCTCTCGTTCACCCTTTCACGGGCTGCCACCGCCGAGGTACGGATCTACTCGCTGCGCGGCGAGCTGGTGCGCGTGGTGGGTGGCGGCTCGTCGCTCGGCGCGGGGCCGCAGCGCCTGGAGTGGGACGGCACTGACAGCCACGGGCGCTCGGTGCCGAGCGGCTCGTACTTCGGGCGGCTGCATGTGGATGGCGCCATTTCGGGTGAGACGGTGCGGATGAGCCTGGTGCGCTGAGCGCGTTGTCGCAGTGGCGGCTCTGTTGTGAGTGTTCTTTTTTCGCGGATGGTTGACCTGTCAACCATCACCCATGAAAAAGGCCCGCAGAAACCGGTTCTGCGGGCCTTTTCACGATGTCGCCATCACCCGAATGGTTGACAGGTCAACGTTTCGGCGGCGTGCGCATGCAAACAGAGAGCGCCCGCACGAAATCCGACCCCACCCAGCCATGCGGCATGTCCCCGATGAACCGCGCAGCATGAGGATCGCTCCCCACCACCTCGCCCCAGACCTTCCAGCCCGGCACGGCCCGCTGCGAGAGGAACCAGTCCACCATCTCCCAGGCCCGGTCGTTCCAGCCCAGCGAAGCCACCGCGCCGATGCAGCGCACTTCGTAGGGCGTGAACGCGTCCCAGGGGGCGCCGCCGCGGCGGTCGGCGAAGAACGTCCAGTACTTCTCGAAGGTCGCCTCGAGGGCGCCGGGCGGCAGCAGGTCGGCCGCTTCGCAGGGATCCAGCGCGATGGTCGTCGAGGTGGCGTCGAAGTCGCCCAGGTCGGCGCAGCCCGGCACGTACGAGACGCCGTGCACCTTCATCGACGCGGCGATCGAGGCCGCGAAGTCGGTCGCGAAGCGGTCGCGCACGGCGGCCAGGCGCGCTGCCTCGCCAGCAGGAACATCCAGGCCCGCAGCGGCGGCCTCGCCGGCCAGCCAGGCGGCATCCTTCAGGCCGCGCAGGCAGAAGAAATCGTCCCAGTACGAATGCATCGGCTTGGCCGAGTAGCCCTCGTGGCTGATCGACGGCGGCAAGATGCCGTAGAAATGGCGCATTTCCGGCGTCATGTACTCGGGTGTGCGCCGCGTGTCCAGCAGCGAGTCGAGGTAGGCCACGCCGTGCTGCACGCGCGGCCACATCGCGGCCAGCAGTTCGCGGTCGTGCGTATGGCGCCACACCTGGGCCACCAGGTAGATGAACTCGCCGGTCGAGTCGTGCTCGGGCACGGGGTCGGGCCCGCGCTGGTCGACCACGCAGGGGATCTTCCCGTTCTCGTACTGGTGCGGCGCGAACCACTCCAGGAACTCGCGCGCCTCCGGCACCAGGCCCATGCGCAGCAGTGCTTCGCCGGTCAGCGCGCCGTCGCGGATCCAGCTGCGGGCGTAGCTGCGCGTGCCCGGCTGGATGGCCGGCCCGGCGCGATTGACCAGGATCCAGCCCACCTGCGCCTTGGCGGTGGCGATCGCTTCCTCGGCCAGGGCCTTGCGTTCGTTCGACAGGCCCTTCGGCATCTTCAGGGGCAGCTTGTCCAGCTTGCGATGCCAGGCCTTGGTGATGTCCTTCAGTTCCTTGTTCACGTCCAGCTTCGCGGGCGCCGGCGCGTTGTGCAGCGGCAGCGCCACCGCGATGTCGCGCGACTTGCCCGAGTCCACCACCACGTCCCACCAGGCGGCGCCCGAGGCGGCGTCCATCGGGTCGCCCACCGCCTGCGTCGGCGGCATGCGGCCCTGCTCCAGCCAGTCGGCCACGATGTCGCCGCCGAAGAAGGCACTCGCGCCCCAGCCGTCGGGCGTGGTCAGCAGCTGCACGGCGGGCCGGCCGTCCACGAGCAGCACATCGCCTTCGCGCTCCAGCTGCCGCACCTTCGCCGTGCCGCCGCGGATGTTCAGGAACTGCACCGGCGGATTCACCTGCATGGGCCGCAGCGCCAGGTACAGGCGCAGCGTGTCGGGTCGGTCGCCCAGGTTCTGCACGCGGTAGCGCGCCAGGATGTACGACGCCTCGGCCGGCCCCGCGCCCGCCGCGGTCAGCGTCACCTGCCAGTTGGCGCCGCTCTCGTTGCGATGGTTCCAGGTCACCCGCGGGATGGGCAGGAACCCGCCCTCCAGCGTCTGCGTGGCCTTCACGTCGTTCCACGTCACCAGCTTGCCGTCGCTCCAGAGGAACGGCTCCACCGAGAACATGCCCGGGCCGGCTTCCAGCGCCCCGTCGGTGCCGATGAGCCCTTCACGCGTGTCGAAGTCCCGGCCCACCACGGTCCACGCCGTGGGCTCGCCCAGGAAGCCGCGCGGGTACAGGCCGCGCCGCGCCTCCTGCGCCAGGTTCGACATGAACGCTTCCTTCGTCTGCGACCACGCCAGCGGCTGCACCTTCAGCTCGCTGATCGCCGGCGGCAGTTCGCCCGGCACCAGCGCGACGAGCCGCAGCCGTGTCGCCTCCGACTCGGGCATGTAGAGCTGGTCGCGACCGCCGTTGCTGCCGGGCACGTGCAGAGCGGGGCGCCAGTGGCCGTCGCCGCTGTCCAGTTCGACCAGGTACTCGCGCGGGCACGCACCGGACAACCAGTCGACGGTCAGGCCGCCGAACTCCTGCTCGCCGCCGAAGTCGAGCGTGAACGTGGTCGCCGTCTCCTCGTGGCCCGCCAGCCACCACGTGTTCGCGTCGCCGTCCAATGCAAGATCGGGCGACTTGTCGTCCACCTGCGAGCTGGCCTCGGCCACGGGCATGGGCACCGGCCCGCTGCTGACCGGCAATGCCACCAGCCGCAGGTCGTCGAGCCACACACTGCCGGCGCCGCCGCTGCCGGCCGTCACCGCGATCTCGATCGTCTTGATGCGCCGCAGCGGCTTGTCGCCGCCGTCGGGCCCCCAGGCGAAGCTCACCTGGCGCTTCTTCGTGCGCAGGTCGGTCCATTCGGCGGGGAACTGCATGTCGCGGCGCACGTGCCAGTACACGTTCTGGCCCGTCTCGTCGATCAGCTTCAGTTCCAGGTGCTGCGGCCCGCTCTGGCCGCGCAGGCGGTAGGTGATCGCGTAGTTCTCGGTCAGGGGCAGGTCCACATCGCGCCGCGCAATGGCCCAGCCGCCGCCGCTGAACGCGAAGTCCATGCGCAGCGCACCCTCGTCGGCCACCAGGTCCAGCTTCACGCCGTCGGCGGGCGCCGGCGTCCAGGCGGCGATCGAGCTGAAGTCGTCGATCAGCGCATTTCCCTGGTCGGCGTCCCAGATGGCAGGGGCCTGCGGCGTGGGGGCCTGTGGCGTGGGCTCCTCTGTTGCGAGAGTTCGTTTCTGGCCGATGGTTGACGTATCAACCATTTCTGCCGCCAGAACGCCCACGAACGGGGTCGCTGAGGCGACCAAGTTGGTTGATACGTCAACCGGCTCGGAAAAAACACCCGCAATAACCGCCTCTGCCGCACCGATGGCCAACCAGCCCGGGCACACCAGGACGACCAGCCACCGTCGCAGAAACGCCGCGACGCCTGCCTTCCGGATCCGCTTGAAGCTCATCCCTTGACTCCCCCGCTCATGATCCCGTGCACATAGGTCCGCTGGAACACCAGGAACACCGCCAGCGCCGGCATGATGGTGACCACGCTGCCGGCCATCATCAGCTCGGTGTCCTGCACATGCTCGCCCACCAGGTTGGCCAGCGCCACCGGCAGCGTGTACATGTCGCTGTCGGCCAGGATGATCAGCGGCCACATGAAGTCGTTCCAGGCGCTCAGGAAGGTGAACGCCGCCAGCGTCACCAGGATGGGCTTGATCACCGGCAGCGCCACCAGCCGGAACACGGCCCACTCGTTGGCGCCTTCCACGCGCGCGGCATCCAGGAGGTCATCGGGCACGCTCAGCGCGTACTGGCGGATCATGAAGATGCCGAAGATGCTCGCCAGGTACGGCACCAGCACGCCCGCGTACGTGTTGACCAGGCCCAGCTGGCGCAGCAGCAGGAACAACGGCAGCATGCCCACCTGCGCCGGCACCACCAGCGCCCCGGCCAGCGACTTGAACAGCCGCTCACGCCCCGGGAACGGCAGCTTCGCGAACGCATAGCCGGCCAGGGAATTGACCAGCACGCTGAGCACCGTGGCCAGCAGTGTCACGATGGCGCTGTTGATGAAGTGCTTCAGCAGGTCGAGCCGCGTGAACATGGTCACGTAGTTCTGCAGCGTGGGATGCTGCGGCAGCAGCCGCGGCGGCAGCGAATTCGCCTCGCCTGCGGTCATGAAGCTGGCCGCCACCATCCAGCCCAGCGGCACCAGCGTGGCCAGGGCGCCCACGATCAGGATCGCATGCAGCAGCACGTGACCCGCCAACCGGCGTCGCGCCTGCCCCTGCCCCGACCTTGCTGCCGTTGCCATCGCCTGCCCTTTCAATTTTCCCGGTCCGCGTCCGGATCAGCCAGCGCACTGCGCCCCGCCAGCAGCCCGCCGATGATGGCCGCCGCCGCCAGCACATTGATGGCCGTGCCGCCGCCGCCCGGCCGCCCGTACAGCACGGTGCCGTTCACGGCCCCGCCCAGCACGAAGGCCACGGTGCCCACCGCCCCGATCACCCACGCCGCGCGCCGGCGCCGCAGCACGCCCACACCCGCCGCCACCAGCAGCGCCCCGAGCAGCAGCAGCGACATCGCCGCCGCCACCACCGCCGCGCCGCCCGCCTTGATCGCCGGGTCGGCCGCACCGCCGCGCGCCAGCAGCGCCACGCCGCCGGCGCCGCGCGCCAGCCCCACCAGCACCATCAGCGCGCCGGCCGCGCGCAGGAATCGCAACGGATTCACGACGCCCGCCCCCTCACCCGCTCAGGCCTCGCTGCGCTTCGCCGCGCGCATCTGCAGCAACGTGCCGGCCAGCGTGATCAGCAGCAGCAGCACCGCCACCGCCGACGACACACCCATCCGCCACCAGCGGAAACCCTCTTCGTACATGTAGAGCACCAGCGTGCGCGTGGCGCCGAGCGGCCCGCCCTGCGTCATCACGTACGGCTCGGCGAACACCTGGAAGAAGCCGATCATCGTCGTCACGCTGATGAACAGGAACGTGGGCGCCAGCCCGGGCAGCGTCACGTGACGGAACCGCTTCAGGCCGTTCGCGCCGTCGAGGCTCGCCGCCTCGTACAGGTCCTGCGGAATCACCTGCAGGCCCGCCACGAAAATCAGCATGTTGTAGCCGAAGTTCTTCCACACCGCGAGGAAGATGATCGCCGGCATGGCGTAGTGCGGATCGCCCAGCCAGTCCACCGGCCCGATGCCCAGCCCGCCCAGCAGGAAATTCAGCAACCCGTACTTCGGGTGGTACAGGTAGCGCCACACGATGGCCACGCTCACCAGCGTGGTCACCACCGGCGCGAAGTAGATGGTGCGGAACAGCCCGCGCAGCCGGATCGCCTTCGCATTCAGCAGCAGCGCCGCCCCCAGCGAAGTGGCCACGCTGAGCGGCCCGCCGATCAACACGAACATCAGCGTGTTGCGCGCCGCCTGCCAGAACGTCGGGTCCTGCAGCAGGTGCCCGTAGTTCTTCAGCCCCACGAACCGCGCCGTCTCGGGGCTGCCGATCGCGTACACATCGAAGTCGGTCAGGCTCAGCAGCAGCCCGGCCCCCACCGGGATGACGAAGAACAGCAGCAGCAGCACCAGCGCCGGGGCCAGGAACCACCACGCGGCCCGCGCCTTCCGGCGCTCGAGGGAAAGGGCGCGACGCGTCATCGCTTATCTCCCCCGTTGCCCAACTGGCCTCTCTCGCGCAGCCACCGACGTTTCACCAGCATCCGGTCCACGTCCTTGTCCAGCGCCGCGAGCGCCTCGGCCGGCGTGTGCGACCCTCGCACCGCCTGCTCGGCCGCCACCCACACCCGGTTGGCGATCTGCTCCCACTCCGGGATCTTCGGCGTGGCCACCACCCGCTCGAGCTGCGTGGCGAACGCTCTTGTGCGCTCATCGCCACTCAGCCGCGGATCGGCCCACACCGCGCGATGCGCCGGCAGGTCACCGGTCAACTCGAAGAACTTCTGCTGCTGCGCCGGCGCGCTCAGGTACTCGACCAGCTCCCACGCCTTCTGCTGGTGCTTCGAGCCGGCAAACACCACCAGGCTGGCCCCGCCCGCCAGCGACACGCCCGGCGCCCCGCTGTCGGGCCCCGGCAACGGCGCCGTGCCCCACTTGTCCTGCAGCTCTTCCGGCAGCCGCCGCTTGAACTCACCCAGGTTCCACGGCCCGCTGATGTACATCGCGAACGTCCCGCGCGCGAACTCCTGGTACAGGTTGGCCACCTCGTTGTTGGCCACCGGCGGCGCCAAGCCGTCCTTGTACAATCCCAGGTAGTAGTCGAACGCCCCCGCAAACGCCGGCTCGCCGAACGCCGCGCGCGTATCGCTGTCGCCCAGCAGCGGTGACCCCGCCTGCAGCCCCAGGATCACCGGCTGCGTCCACTCGTTCAGCGGCAGCAGCACGCCGTACTTCCCGGCCCCGCCCAGCCGCGCGATATCCGCCAGCGCATTGCGCCACGCCGTCCACGTGGTCGGCATGCTGTCATGCCCGGCCGCCGCCAGCAGGTCGGTGCGATAGAAGATCACCCGCGTGTCCACGTACCACGGCACGCCGTACAACGTCCCGTCGATCACGTTCGTGTCCCAGATCCCGGGAAAATGATCGTCGCGCGCCACGACCTGCGACCGCTCCACCCATTCATCAAGCGGCGCCAGCGCCCTCAGCGCCGCGAACTCGGGCACCCACGTGTTGCCCAGCTGCGCCAGGTCGGGCGTCGCCCGCCCCACATGCGCCGTGAGCAGCTTCTCGTGCGCCGCGCTCCAGGGGATCTGCTGCACATTCACTTTCACATCGTCGTGCTGCGCATCCCAGGCGGCGATCAGCTCGCCCACCACCTCGCCCTCGCGGCCCATGCCCCAGAAGGTGAGCTCGGTTTCGCCGGCGCTGTCGCCGCCGCGGGTGCAGCCGGACAGGGCGAGGATGGCGCACAGGGCGGAGGCGAGGGCCGCGCGCCTCACGGCGTGACCGGCGCTGCATCGAGCCAGCCGCCGCTGAATCCCGCGCGCCGCAACCCGCGCACGATGTGCGGGTTCTTCTTCATCACGTCCCACACCAGGCCGGTGCGCCAGTTCTCGATCATCGTCACGATGGGGCCCTGGTCGATGCCCAGGTAGTCGTCGTCGTACCAGCCGTGCTCGGGGTCGACCCAGCCGTGCTGCACGACCACGTCGGTGCGGCGGAAGGTGGGGTTCAGCGCGTCGAAGAAGCCGTATTCGCCGTAGAGGCGCGCGCCGTGGTCCTGGCGCATTGCCAGCAGGGTGGGCACCACCAGTTCGGGCGCAAAGGCGATGGAGCCGCCGGCGGCCGAGGGGCAGATGGTGCCGTCGTCGTTCACATAGGTGAACGAGGCGCCGCGCGCCCAGTAGGTCTCGAAGTGGCGCTCGCGGCCGTCGATGGTGAACGAGCCGCCGACGGGGCCGTCGCAGGCGGTCAGGCCCCACAGGCGCGGGCCGTAGCCGCGCCATCCCCCCGGATTTTCCAGGGCGTAGGCGTGCTGGGCCAGCGTGGCGCGGCGCGAGTTCTCGTGGTAGTCGATGCCGTGTTCCTTCACGAAGGCGTCGGACAGCCCGCGGAAGTCGATCCACACGTGCGAGTACTGGTGGCCGAACAGCGGCGAGAAGCCGAGGTGGTCCTGACCGTAGTAGGTGCCCCACTTGTAGCCCTTGCGGAAGGCGTCCCAGGCGGCCGGGTCGACCGGGTGCTTGTCCGAGCCCAGGGCGATGATATAGAGGATGGCCGCCTCGTTGTAGCCGCCCCAGTCGTAGGGCAGGTGGCCTTCTTCGGGCGACCAGCCGTGGCCGATCAGGGGCGGGCGCGGGCTGGCCCAGGTCCAGTCGGCGGCGTCGTACAGCCGTTCGGCCGTGGCGCGGAGGCTGTCCTCCAGGGCCGAGGGGCCGTCGAAGTACGACTGGCAGAACAGGGCGCCGGCCAGCAGCAGGGCGGTGTCGACGGTGGACAGCTCCACGTCGCGGAAGCGGTGGCCGGTCTCCATGTCGACGAAATGGTAGTAGAAGCCGCGGTAACCGGCTGCGCCGGCAGCAGTTGTGTCCTGGCGGGCGTCGCGGAAGAAGGCCAGGGTGGTCAGGACCCTGCGGGCGGCCTTCTCGCGGGCGATCCAGCCGCGCTCCACGCCGATGGGGTAACTCGTTAAGCCAAAGCCGGTTGCGGCGATGCTGGCGAACGATTCGCTGGGGGCCCGGTCCGGGGTCAGCCCGGAGACCGGGTGGTCCAGTTCGTTGAAGAATCGGAAAGTCCGGTGTTGCAAATCGTCGATGAAAGCGGTTTCATCGGGGGACATTGAAAAAGCCGACGCGCCAGGGATGGCGGCGGCTCCCTGGCGGGACGGGCCGGCACTGCTGCAACCTGCCGCTGCCACGAGCACGACGGCGATCACGAGCGCAAAGGCGCGGCACGGGAGGCCGGCGCCGAGAGACTTCTGGTGGTTCATGCGGCGATTATGCCCGCGCCCACCGGAATGGCGCAACAAAAAACGGTCCGCGCCTCGCGCGGGTGGCCCCCTGGCTGCCTGCCGGCAGGGCACGGTCTGGTGGAAGAAGCCCTTCCCATGGCCCCGCGTCGCAGGATCTGGCTGCTGGTGCGCGTTGCGATCTACCTCTCGGTGATCGTGGGGCTGATCCTCTATCGCGGCGGCATCCCCTGGAAGCAGTTCAAGACCGCGCTCGAGGGCGCCGGCAACGAGCACCCGACGCTGACCGTGGCCGGGCGCGACCTGGCCCCGACCCTGCTCGAGCGCCTGGCGGTCGAGTACCAGCACGACTATCCCGCCCTCACGTTCAACCTGCTGCCCGGGGGCACCAACCAGGCGCTCGAGGCACTGCTGTCCCGCGAGGCCGACGTGGCCTTCACCTACCGGCTGCCCACCGCTGCCGAGCAGGAGCTGTTCCGCGCCGCCGACGGCGACACGGCCGTCGTGCTTTCCGTGGGCGTGGGCGGGCTGGTGCTGCTGGCGGGCAGCGAGGCGGGCACCGGCCCGGTCACCATGGCGGCCCTTGCCGCGGCGCTGGCCCTCCCGGCGGGCGCCGGGGCGGAACTTCCGGGCGGCCTGGCGCCTTTCTGTGAGCGGCTTTACGCCTGCGATCCCAACGAGGGCTCGTGGGACGCCTTCCGCGCCGGGCTCGGCCTTGCCGCCGCGGGCGACGACAAATCCGGCGTTGCGCCGGCAGCGGGAGGCCGGATTATCTTCCTGGCCGACCCGGCTTCCGTCGTGGCGGCCGTCGCGAACGACCCGCGTTCGTGGGGAATGGTCAGTACATTGGATGGCGGGTTCGACGCCGCTGCGGGCCCCCCGGCCGGAACGCGTTACGTCGGGGTGGTGGCCGCGGAGGGGAAATTGCCGATGTCGCCCAACGCGACCAGCATCGCCGCCGGCGACTACCCGCTGCACCATTTCCTGTACGTGGCCTGCCGCGGCGCCGGCAGCCTCGAGGGCGGCAAGTTCCTGACACACCTGGCCACCGCGCGCGGACTCAGGCAGGTCGAGCGCGGCGGCGTGGTCCCGGCGCGGATGATGGCCCGCACGATCCAGCTGACCCGCGACCCGATCGGCAGCGGCGCCCAGCAGGGAGATTGATGATGAACGTCCTCGGCACGGGAATCGCCAACCGGCGGCGCGGCGCGGGCACGGTAAAGCCGGGCTTATCGCAGCTGCTGACGCTCGCCTTTTTCCTGGCGCCCATCACCGCTTCCATGGCGCCCATGACCGCGTCACTCGCGCCGCAGGCGCAGGCCGCCCCCACGCCTTCCTACACGCTCGACAACGACCCCATCCGCCTGGGCAACCGCCAGCTCGAAGCCGGCGAGTGGGACGCGGCAGCCGCCCAGTTCAAGGCCGCCATCGAGGCCGCCTACCGGCTCGACGAGGCGCATTTCGGCCTGGGCCTCACGGCACTGCGGCAGGGGCGCTACGAGGACGCCGAGGAGCATTTCCAGGACGCGCTGAAGGCCCGCGGCGGCGCCTGGGCCGAGCCGCGCGCCGAGCTGGGCCTGCTGCTGCTGCGCCGGGGCGAGACGACGCAGGCTGCCGACGCCTTCGACGAGGCGGCCGCGGCCGACCCGAAGTGCTGGGCCGCGCGCTACGGGCAGGCGCTGCTGTTGCTGCAGGCCGGCGACTGGGAGAAGGGTCGCGACCTGCTCGAGAAGGCGAAGGACCGCAAGGGCGTGCTCAAGGGCGAGGACCGCTACCATCACGCCAAAGCGCTCATGTTCCTGGCCAACGGGGCCATCGCGCAGGCCGAGATCGAGGCGTTGCGCGCACAGAATCTCGACCCGGTCGACCCGCGCTACACCGCGCTGGTGGCCCGCGTGTACCAGGAGCAGGGACACGACGAACTGGCCGTCAATGCCTGGGAGCAGATGCTCGCCATGCCCGGCGTGACGCCGCGCGCCGATACGCTGCTCGAGCTGGGCCGCCTCTACGCGAAGGTGGGCCGCCCCAACGACGCGCGGCAGAAGTTCGAGGAAGCCGGGGCCGCCGATTCCACGTTCACGCCGGCGCTGCGCGAGCTGGCCGAGCTGTACCGGCGCGCGAAGAAGCCCGAACTCGCGGCGCGCACCTGGCTGCGCTATGCGCAGGTCGCGCCGCAGGACATCGAGGGCCACCTGGGCCTGGCTTCGGCAATGAAGGAGCTCGGGCGCAACGATGACGCCGCCGCGGCCGCCGCGAAGGCGCTCGAACTGAAGCCCGGCCACTCGGTCGCCACGCTGACCTACCTTCAGGCAGGGCTGCGCGCGCGCGACCAGGCGCTGCGCGACCGCGCGGGCGCTGCGGCCGAGCTGGCCACGGCCGCCGGCACGCCGGACGGCTGGCTGCTCGACGACCAGTTCGCGCTGGCCGAGTGGCAGCAGTCGCAGAAGCGCGAGCAGGACGCGCTGGTCACGCTGCAGCGCGCCGCGCAGATGGACACCACCTCTTCCTCGGTGCCGTTCCAGATGGGCCTGCTCGAGATGAAGGCCGGGCGCACGGCCGAGGCCGCCGCGCATTTCGCGAACGCCATCGCGCGCGACCCGAACCAGGCCGCCGCGCATCTGAACCTGGGCATCGCCCGCTACCAGGGCGGCAACCCGCGCGCGGCCATCGGCGACTTCCGTCGCGCCGTCGCCATCAACGGCGACCAGGTGACCGCGCGGCTGCTGCTGGCCCAGGCGCTGGCCGCGGTCGACTCGCTGAAGAGTGCCGAGGCCGAGTACCGCGAGGTGCTCGTGCGCGAGGCCGGCAACGCCAAGGCCCAGCGCGGGATCGGCTTCTGCCGCCTGCGCGCCGGCGACTATACTGCGGCCGCAGAGGCCTACGAATCGTCCACGCAGACGGAACCCGACAACGCCGACGGCTGGGCCGGGCTGGGCAGCGCCCGGCTGGGCCAGAGCCGGTTCGACGCAGCGGGCGCCGCATTCAACAAGGCCCGCGCCATCGACCCGAACAACGCCATGCTCAAGACCGGATCCGAACTGTTGAACCAAGCCCGCAACGCCGGAAAGGACTAGTCGTCACGATGAAGAACTACGCCTTACTCCTGATCGCAGTCGTACTGTTGGCGATCTCCGCTGTCATCAGGACCATGCTGCCCGAGTTCATACAGCAGGCAGGACTCGTGCTGATCTTCGGCATCTGGGCCTTCCTGATGATGCTGGTCTTCGCGATCGAGCGCTCGTTCGTGCTGTGGCGCGCCGGCGGCCGCGGCAACGTTGCCGGCTTCATCGCCAACATCAAGCGCTCGCTCGTCGGTGGCGACCTTGCGGCTGCCGTCGATGCGTGCAAGAAGCAGGGTGGCAGCCTGGCGAACGTCGTCGGCGCCGGCATCGAGAGCTACCGGGCGCAGACCGGCGGCAAGCCGGGCGGCGCCTCGAAGGAAGTGCTCGACGAGACGCGGCGGGCGCTGCAGGAAGCCAGCGCGCTGGAGAGCCCGAACCTCGAGCGCAACCTCACCTGGCTGTCGACCATCGCGTCGCTGGCGACGATGCTCGGACTGCTCGGCACCACCATCGGCATGATCCGCTCGTTCCAGGCCATGTCCAGGGCCGGGGCCCCGGACGCCACTGCCCTGGCGCTCGGCATCAGCGAGGCGCTGATCAACACGGCGATGGGCCTGACCACGGCCATTCTGGCCAGTTTCCTCTACAACTTCTTCACGACGAGGGTGGACGCGTTCAACAACCGCGTCGACGAAACCTCGTACGAAGTCCTGAAGCTGCTGGAGACCGGCAAGGAGTCGTAGGACGTGGCAACCCGTCGCAGTTCCGTGCGGATCGACATGACACCCATGGTGGACGTGGCGTTCCTGCTCCTGATCTTCTTCATGACCACGACGCAGTTCAAGGCGCCCGAGTCGGTGGCCGTCGAGCTTCCGCTGTCGCGCTCCGAGATCCATGTGCCCGAGACGGGGACCATCATCCTGACGGTCAACCGCACCGGGCAGATGTTCATCTCGAGCGAGAACGTGGCCGACGCACAGGAGATGGCGCCGGACAACGCGTTGGCCGCCATCGTGCAGTGGCGTGAGCGCAATCCGGGCGCCGTTGTCGTCGTCAAGGGCGACAAGGACGCCTCGTTCGGCGCCATGGCCGACCTGATGGACACGCTGGCCAAGGCGAAGACGCTTCGATTCAACCTGATGACCGACCTGCGCAAGGCCGATGACCAGCCCGGGCCCGACGGCGGCGCCGCAGGCGGGAGGTAGCCCGATGTCCGACGTTGCCGTTGCCGAAGCGGGCGGGAAAAAGCCAGGCGTGTTCGGGCGCGTCAAGAAGGGGCGCGTCGGCGTGCGCGTCGACATGACGCCCATGGTCGACATCGCCTTCCTGCTGCTCATCTTCTTCATGGTTACGACGGTGTTCCGCCGTCCGCTGGCCATGGAAGTGAACATGCCCGAGGCCGATGCGCGCGTGGAAGTGCCCGAGTCGAACGTGCTGACCGTGTACGTGGCCAAGGACGAGAAGCTCTTCGCGCGCCAGGGCCGCGACCCGTTGCAGCCCATCGCCTGGACCGACCTGCGTTCGCGGTTCGAGGCGGGCACCGCCGCGAACCCGAACCTGATCATCCTCGTGAAGATCCACCGTGACGCCCGCTACGAACCCATGGTCGACATGATGGACACCCTCGAGGACGCCAAGATGCAGCGCTTCAGCCTCATCCCGATGCAGGAGGCGGACGTGGCCGCCGTGGAGGCCGCGCGATGAACGCGACCGCAAACGACAACCGCGGCGGCGAGGTGCGCCACATCCCCTGGGCCTTCGGCCTGGACGCCGCTCCCAGCCTGCCTTTGGTCGGCGAGCGCCACCCGCTGCGCCGCGAAGGGGCCCGCTGGCTGGTCTGGGCCACGGGCGGCGCGTTGCTGCTGGTGGTGGTGGTGTTCGCGGCCTGGTTCTGGTGGTCGCACCGCGCGCCGGCGGCGCCGCCGGTGGCGCGCTCGGTGAAGATCGTGCGCTACACCGACCTCGGGGTGCCGCCGTCCATCGCCAAGCCCGCCGTGCCCCAGATCAACGTGGCGCAGGCCGTGGCGAAGATCGCGGCGCCGCCGCCGACCATCGCCATTCCCGAACCGGTGGCCGACGAGAAGGCCACCACGCAGACCATCGCCACCGTCACCGAGATGGCCGAGGCGCTGGCCCCCATCACCTTCGACGGCGCCGGCAGCGGCAGCGGCGATGGCGACTCGCTGGTGGTCGAGACCGACATCGACACGTCGCCTGCGCCCGACGACTTCATCGTCGTGGACCAGGAGCCGGTGCGTGTCAGCATGGACCTGCCGGTTTATCCCGATGTGGCGCGCGCGGCCGGCGTCGAGGGCACGGTGCTGGTGCGGGTGCTGGTGGGCAAGAACGGGCGCGCCAAGGATGTGATCTACATCGACGGAAAGGAAGCGCTCAAGGAAGCGGCGCTGGTCGCCGCACGGTCGTCGGTCTGGCGCCCGGCGCTGATCGACAACAAGCCGCTCGAGGTGTGGGTGAACATGCCGGTGACGTTCCGGCTGCGAGGCTAGCCCGGATCAGCTGCGGACGGCGGGCGCAACCTGATCCAGGTGCGCCCGCCGCAGCCAGTGCCGCACCTTCCGCTCGAGATCACTGCGCTTGACGGGCTTGGCGAGGTAGTCGTCCATGCCCGCATCCAGGCACCGCTCGCGATCCCCCACCAGCGCATTGGCGGTCATGGCGACGATGGCCACGCTGGCCCGGTCGTGCCCCGCCTCGCCCCCGCGGATGCGCCCCGTGGCCTCGAACCCGTCCATGCCGGGCATCTGGCAGTCCATCAGCACCAGTTCGTAGGCGTGCAGCGAGAGTTTCCGCACGGCAGCGGCGCCGTCGTCGGCCACGTCGACCGTCAGGCCCAGCTTCTGCAGCATCTTCGTGGCGACCAGCTGGTTGGTGGGGTTGTCCTCCACCAGCAGCACACGGCCGGCCATGGCCTCGGGCTCCGGCGCGTCGCCGTGCGCTGCCTGCCCCGTCTCGCTCACGACGTTGGCCGCAACCGCGCCGCACCGCACGGTGAACGAGAACGTCGAGCCGCGGCCGGGCTCGCTCGTCACATCGACCTGGCCGCCCATCAACGTCACCAACTGCCGCGAGATGACCAGTCCCAGCCCGGTGCCGCCGTACTTGCGGTTCGTGGCGCCGTCCGCCTGGATGAACGGCCGGAACAGCTTCTGCAGCGTCTCGGCCGCGATGCCGATGCCGGTATCGCGCACCTCGAAGCACAAGTCGACTTCCCCGGTGCCGGGGGCCTCGGCGCGCACGGTCAGGCTGACCGCGCCCCGTTGCGTGAACTTGATGGCGTTGCCCGCCAGGTTGTTGATGACCTGGCGCAGCCGGTGCGGGTCGCCCAGCACGCGCGCCGGCACCGAAGGGTCGATCTCGGACAGGAAGACCAGGCCCGACGTGGCCGCCCGCATCCGCAGCATCGCGACCGTCTCCTCCACCAGGGCGCGCGGGTCGTAGACGGTGCTCTCCAGGCTCAGCTTGCCGGCCTCGATCTTCGAGAAGTCGAGGATGTCGTTGATCAGGTTCAGCAGCGACTCGCCGCTGGTGCGGCAGATGTCGAGGTACTGTCGCTGCTCGACCGTCAGCTCGGTATCGAGCAGCAGGCTGGTCATGCCGATCACGCCGTTCATGGGCGTGCGGATCTCGTGCGACATGTTGGCCAGGAATTCGCTCTTGGCGGTGCTGGCCTGCTCGGCACGCACGGCCAGTTCGCGGGCATGGACCGTGGTCTGCTCGAGTTGGCGGTTGCTCTCGAGAAGGTCGGCCGTGCGCTGCCGCACCTGCCGTTCCGTCTCCACCTGCCGGCCCCGCAGGAAGGCCACGAACATCACGAGCAGCACGCTGAGCGCGCCGCCCCCCACGGCCACGATCATCGCCTGCCGCTGCGTGTGCCGCGCCATGAACGCCGGCGTTGGGGCGACGTGCACGGCGTAGGCGCGATCATAGGCGAAGACCGGCTGGACGGCATGCAGCCCGGCCGGATGCTCGCAGACCGTGGGCGTCGGGACGACCTGTGCGGGTGACAGCGGCGCCTCTTCGGCGTACCGCGGTGAAACGGCCAGCGGTCGGCGCGGGTCCCGTCCGTCCAGGTCCAGCAGCTCCACACGCAACTCGTCCTGCCGGGCCAGGCCGCCGACCAGCGAGTTGTCGAGGAAATCCTGCAGTTGCAGGACGTTGACCACGTAGCCCTGCACCAGCGCTTCGCCGCCGGGCCCCGGCTTGGTCACCGGCATGAACGTGTTCACGACTTTCGACCCGTTGGGATCGACCGCCGCCGGCACCAGGTCGCTGGCGGTGGGGAGTCCGGTACGCCGGATCTTCTGCAGCGCGGAGCGGATGACCTCGTCGGAGGCCAGGTCGAAGCCGATCGCGGCATTCTGGCCGTCGTGGCCGTCGTGGAACTTCACGGGACAGTACCACGGCCGCTCCGTCACGGTGCGCGGCTGGCCATTTTCGTCGCGTTCCCAGATTGCGATCGGGCTGCGGGCGTCGGTTCCCGGGACAACGACAGGGCCATCCCCGGCGTCCACCAGCGGCACCCAGTACGTGGCGCGTGACGGCGAGAACCGCGTCAGCGGCGCGGAGAAGTGGGCGAACTCCTGCCCGTCCACGACGCTGCTGCTCTCGAAGAACTTGGCCAGCAGCACCTGGTCGCGGTGGAGCGTGTGCAGCGTGCGGCGGACGTTCGCGGCCTGGGCGTCGGCCGCACGCGCGAAGGCCTCGCGGCGCTCGCGGCCCTCCAGTTCCCGCATCCACAGCGCAGCTTCGGTGGTCAAGGTCAGGGCCAGGATGCCCACCACACAGGCATCCAGATGCTGGCACCACGGCGAGCCGGCACAGGCACGCCGCTCCCGTCGATCGATCAAGACCGTTCCCAGCGCCGCCAGCAGCGCGGTGATGCCCACGGCCAGCCACGGCCCGTGACGCGCGCGCTTGATGGTTTCGGCCCACGAGTCGGCCAGCATGTCCAGCGCCACCACCATTACGACGTCGCCCGTGTGCGGGTCCAGTACCGGGGCCAGCGCCGAGACGAACGTCCCGAACTCATCGGTGTAGGGACCGATCGTCTGCGCGGTGCGCGTCTGGAACACGTTCTCCAGCTCGGCAGGCGCCTCTTCGTAGACACTGCCCGGGGCACTCGCCAGCGGATCCATCGCGGGGTAGTTCTCGGGCCCGAACCGGTACTGGTCACCGCGTCGCGCTATGGTGTAGATGCCGCGGTTGGGGATCACGCTGCCGTAGGCCGTGAGCTGGTCGCGCAACTGCTGGTAGGCGGGAGTGCGTACGTCGTCGGCCGTGAACGCGAGTTGTGCCGACAGTTCGGGGCTGATCGCGCGGGACAGGCCGTTCATCTGCCGCAGCAGGTCGTCGCGCATCTCGATGTCGAGTTGCCGCGCGCGCTGTTCGGCCGTGACCGAGCCCAGGAAGCCGAGCGCCGCCACACTCAGCAGCAGGGCCAGCCATTTCGATTTCAGGCGCAGCTTCATGGTGAAACGGCACGGCCTTGTGGTTGGGACCCGGCTTTGAATATCACAAGACGTTATCGGCGCCTGACCCCGTGTCTTTTAGGGATTTCCCGTATACGAATCCAGGCCATCCCGTAAAAGGGCAGACGGGAGACCCGGCCTCCCGCCTGCCCGGACAACCTGTTGTCTCCAAAGCTGTTACTTTCCGTTGCTGATCCCCAGCATCGACCAGCCCTCGGTCCGGTACCAGCTGGCCGGCTCGTCGCCCCGGGCGGCGCTGTCCTCGCGCGTGATCTCGCGCACGGGACCCAGCGTCGGGGAATACCAGGTGGTGTCGGCCATGGTGATGAACCAGACGCCGTCCAGGTGCACTTCCATGGAGCGTGCCACCTTCCAGGCACCCTTGTAGTAGATGGGGCGCAGCACGCGCGCTGCGGACTTGTCGACGGCGGACTTGCCGATGGGCAGGTCCAGGTCCTCGCGTCCGATCACCTGCCCACTGAACGTCGCCGTGTAGGTGCCTTCGCCGGGCACGGTGACGGTGGCGTTGTCGTTCCAGGTCCCGGCCACCATCGGCAGCGGCAGGAACTTCAGCGACGCGCTGAAGAGGATCTCGTTCGGGGTACCGCCTTCACCGCCGCTGTCGCCGAAGCCCAGCCACTCGATGGACGACGCCAGGCGGTCGTACATGTCCCAGCGGCGCGGCGTCGTGTACGTGTCGTTGTCGTAGTCGACCACGTGCACGTCACCGTTGCCCTGGACCTCGACCTGGCGATACACGGTACTGCCGCCCGACTCCGTCGGCGTGGTGCTGCCGTCGGGGCCACGCGACCAGCTGACCGCCCAATCCTGCCGGAGACCGTCGGTCATCGGGTAGATGACGGGGTTGCCCGCAACACGGCCTTCCCATGTGGTAAAGCTGCTCTGCACGTTGCCGCTGAGGTCGGCGAACCCGCTGAACACGATCGCCATCTCCAGGCCTGCCGGCAGCGTCGGCAGCGCCACGGTCAGGACCGTGTTGCCCTCGCTCCAGGCCGGCTCCGTGCCGCCCATGAGATACGCCGCGAACTCCATGTTCCAGGACACGGGTTCCAGCGTGTTGAGGTCGATCGGCTCGCTGAACGTGATCACGAAGCTGCCGATGTCGGGTGAAAGGCTCGTGGATCCCGTGGCCGGACTGAACGAGACGATCGTGGGCGGCGTCGTGTCCACGTCCACGCCCGTGGTAAACGAGAACTGGTGCGCCGTACCCAGCGTGTTGAGCGGCGACTGCAGCACGTGGACCGTGCCCGCCACCTGCACCGTGATCAGTGTTCCGGCCGGCAGGTTGCCGGTGGGATCGATGGTGTACCAGTTGTTGTTGCCGTAGCTGACGGTGAACGGGTACGTCGTCTTGGCCAGATTGTCGGAGATGACGATACCGGCCGCCAACGACGCCTCGTCGACCGGCAACGAGAACTGCACGCGCAGGCTGGCGCTGCGATTGACGCCGGTGGCGCCGTTCACCGGCTCCGCAGCGACCACCAGCAGCTGCGACGTCTCGGTGAAGAACGAGAACTGGTGCGCGGCGGCCAGCGCATTGCCGGCCACGTCGGTCAGCCCGGTCCCGAGCGTGGCGGTCACCTGCACACCCTCGGCCCACGCCGTGGCGTGGCTGACGGTGAACACACGATCGCTGACCCAGGTGATGGTCGGTGCGCCGCCCGAAGACAACGTGACCTGACCGGTGGCGCTGGCCTGGTTCATCGCCTCGTTGAAGGTGACCGTGATGAGCGCGTTGGTCGCAACCCCGACCTGGCTGGAACTCGGGATGGTGCTCTGCACCAGTGGCGCCGTCGTGTCGGTGTCATTGTCTTCGGGTGTCGTGCTGCTGTCGCTGCAGGCGCCGAGCGCCAGCGCGATGACGGCCAGCCACGCGATCAGAAACAGGTTCTTGCGTGACGTCATGGCCTCTTGCTCCTTCAGGAAATGGCGGCCCCTTGCGGCGCCGGAAATGAAACACTAGAATCGATTATCGGCCCGGCACCGCCGCACCCAAGTGCAATCTTGACTGAACAATACTACTTTGGTCCGGGTATTCGCCGACCGGTCCAACCCCCGTGAACCGCCTGAGGAGGCTTTCCGATGCGCTGCCACGAATTGGATTATCAGATCCTGGGCGACGACATGCAGATCGTCGAGGTTGAACTCGATCCCCGCGAGGTCGTTGTCGCCGAAGCCGGTGCCATGAACTACATGGAGGACGGCATCACGTTCGAAACCCGCATGGGCGACGGTTCCCAGGCCAAGGGCGGGATCTTCGACGCGCTGCTCAACGTCGGCAAGCGCGTGCTCACCGGCGAGTCCATCTTCCTGACGCACTTCTCGAATCAGGGCACGGGCAAGGCGCGCGTGGCGTTCGCCGCCCCCTACCCCGGCAAGATCATCCCCCTGAACATGGCCGAGCTCGGCGGCCGCTTCATCTGCCAGAAGGACGCGTTCCTGTGCGCGGCCCTGGGCACGAGCATCACGATCACGCTGCAGCGGCGCCTGGGCACCGGCTTCTTCGGCGGCGAGGGCTTCATCCTGCAGAAGCTCGAGGGCGACGGCATGGCCTTCGCCCACGCCGGCGGCACCGTGGTGAAGAAGGAACTGCGTGGCCAGACGTTGCGCGTGGACACCGGCTGCCTGGTCGGCTTTACCGAGGGCATCGACTACGACATCGAGCGCGCCGGCAACCTGAAGAGCATGATCTTCGGCGGCGAGGGCCTGTTCCTGGTCACGCTGCGCGGGCACGGCACGGTCTACCTGCAGTCGCTGCCGTTCTCGCGCCTGGCCGACCGCATCATCGCCTCGTCGCCGCGGATGGGCGGCCGCTCGCAGGGCGAGGGCTCGGTGCTGGGCGGGCTGGGGCGGATCCTGGACGGGGACTAGAACTCAGGCCTCGAGTGCGATCCACTCTTGAGGTCGAAACGACAATGTCCAATAAAGGGCCGTTCGGATGGGCCCTTTATTGGACAACCTCAAACCTGCTCCCGCACCTGCTTCACAAGCGTCAGGTGCGCCCCTGAGCGCACCGGCACTCGCCGTCAGCGGGACCGGAACAGCGCCTTCACCCCGCCCCAGGTCTGCGGTTCCACCGCCGTGACGCCGAAGAAGCTGTTGAGCGTCATGCACGGGTACGTCCAGCCGTGGTACGCGCTGGTCAGCGAGTGTGTGGGCCGGAAGGCGCCCGAGCCCGTGGTCCAGCCGGGCATCGCCTGGCCGCCGGCCGCCGGCGCCGTGTACATGAACATCTCGCCGAACGGGAAGCCGCCGGTGCCGCCCGCCTGCACGAGCAGGTCCAGGCGCAGCAGCGGCACATGCACGTCGGTTGTCGGCCGCGGCGTGGCGTAGGTCACCAGGTAGTCGTCGCCGGAGCCCGCATTGCCGGCGCCGTCGCCCAGCACGGTCGCCGACGTGACCGATCCCTCGCCCGTGATGCGGAACTGCGCCTGCCAGCCGTTCATCGTCGCGGCGCCCGGGAGGACGAGCACGAGCCAGACGCTGGGCGTGGTGTTCGTCGACACGGCCTGGTACATCGGACTCGAGATGATGCCCCCGAACGCCACTTCGACGGTCGCGTCAAAGTAGACGCGGAGGCCCTCGCCCCTCGCCAGGTACTCGGTGTCGTCCAGAAACGAATAGTCCTGGGCGCGGGCCGGCCCGGCGGCGGCGGCGCAGAAGGCGACGATCACGGTCGCAAGGAACAGGCAGGCAAGGCGGCTGATCATGGCGCTCTCTCCCGATCGGGGTTGCGCAGGGTCTGGAGACCCAGGGGTCCCGGGCACAATGGTAGCACGCGGCGCGGGCACCGTGGTATGGTATGTCGCCTCGGCCGGCGCGGTCCCCGGCAGGACAACTGGACTTCGACCCGCCCGGTGCACCTTGAACGCTCCCATCCCGCCCGCGACGACCCTCACGCGCGCCCTCGGCCCGCGCGAAGCCCTGTCCCTGGTCGTCGGCCGCATCATCGGCTCGGGCATCTTCCGCACGCCCGGCCCCATCATGGCGCTGGTGCTGAGCCCCGGCCCCTTCTTCGCCGTCTGGCTGCTGGCCGGCGCCATGACCATGCTCAGCGCGCTGTGCTATGCCGAACTGGTGGCGATGCTGCCGAAGTCGGGTGGCCCCTACGCCTACCTGAAGGAGGCCTATCCGCCGTGGTGGGCCTTCCTGCGCGGCTGGGCGATGTTCTTCGTCTCGGAGACCGCGTCGATCGCGGCGGTAGCGCTCGTGTTCGCGCAGTACACGGCGGTGCTCTGGAGTGCATCCGGCGGCAGCAAGTGGCCGCGCGGGCTGGAGACCTCGCTCGCGGTGGCCGGCGTCTGGCTGTTCACCTGGGTGAATGCGCGCGGCGTGCAGGCCGGCGGGCGCGTGCAAAACGTGCTGACCGTGCTCAAGCTGGGCGGCCTGGTGGCGGTGGCCGGCGCGGGCCTGGCGCTGGCGCGCGGTGCAGGGCTCACTGACGGCGGCGCGGCGGCGGCAGCATCGACAGCAACCGCAGCCGCCACCGCTCCCGCCATGGGCATATGGGCCACGGTGCTCGCCGTGGGCGCCGCGATGCGCTACGCCTTCTTCGCCTTCAGCGGCTGGGAAGGCGCCACCTATGTGGCGGAGGAAGTGCGCGATCCCGAGAAGAACCTGCCGCGCAGCATCCTGTGGGGCATCGGCGTGGTGCTCGGCATCTACCTGCTGGTGAACCTGGCCTACCTCAAGCAGCTCGGGCCGGCGGGCATGGCCGGTTCGAAGCAGGTCGCGGCCGATGCGATGCGCGCGGCGCTGGGCAGCGGCGGCGCGGTGCTCATCGCGCTGGCGGTGGTGCTGAGCACGGCCGGCAACATCAATGCCCAGGTGATGGTCAAGGCCCGCACGTGGCACGCGATGGCGCGCGACGGATTGTTCCCGCAGCGGCTCGGCGTCGTCGACGGCACGCGACATACCCCGATCGGCGCGCTCATCGGACAGGCCCTGTGGGCCACGGTGCTGCTGGTGGCCGCCGGGCTGGCCGGCCGCGCCTACGAGACGGTCATCGACTTCTTCGCCTTCACGTCGGCGATCTTCAACCTCTCGACCTTCGTCGCCGTCTGGGTGCTGCGCCGCAAGCTGCCGCACCTGGCGCGGCCCTTCCGCGTGCCCGGCTGGCCGGTGACGCTGGTCGTGGTGCTGGTCATCCAGGTGGCGTTCATGATCGTCACGCTGGTGACGGCGCCCCTGCCGTCGCTGTTGGGGATCGCCCTGACGGCGTCGGGGCTGGTCTGGTACCGGTGGGGCCGGGGGCGGGCAATGATTTGATCTTTCAACAGGTTACCGGCAGCCAGCCGGCACCTGATCGCCGTAAGATGTTTCGGATTGTATCTTTACCAAATTCTTACTGGCGTCCGCTCGACAAATTCAGCTATAATAGATCAAGATTTCCCTGCGTTCGGGGGAACGCGGCGAGTCCTTTCCGGCAGGCGGTTCCATGTCGAAATGCCACGCAATCCTGGCGGCCGTTCTCGCCGTGTGCGCCGGCTCGTCTCTGGCGACTGCGGCCGCCACGACGCCGGCGGCGAGCCTTCATGGCCATCGCCTGACTCCCGCGGGCGCTGTCGCCGCCGGGTCCGGTGCACCCTGCCAGCAGCCCGTTCCCGCCTCCATCGCCACGCTCCTGACCACCGAGTTTCCGGGCACCGACAAGTCGGCGACCGCCACCGTACCGCTCGGCACCTGGGTGTGCCTGAGCCCCCCCGGGGCCGCGATCGAGGCCGCGCTGGCGCCGCTCATCGAATGGCGCCGGCGGCAGGGCTACCACGTGATCGCCGCCACCACCGACCAGGTCGGCGGCAACGACGGCATCGCGATCAAGGCCTGGCTGCAGCAGCTGTACGACACGCTCGAGGTGCCGCTGGAGATGGTCTGCCTGGTGGGCGATGCCGACGGCGCCGTCGCCGTCGACACCTGGCGCGAGGATCTCTCGGGGCTGTTCGGCGAGGGCGACCATTTCTACACGCAGCTCGACGGCGACGACGTGCTGGGCGATGTGCACCTGGGCCGCCTGTCGGTGACGAGCACGGCGCAGCTGGTTACGGTGGTGAACAAGATCGTCGCCTACGAAAGCGATCCCTGGCTGACCGACGACACCACCTGGTTCACGCGGGCGGGCCTGGTGGCCGACGTGTCGGAGTCCGGTTGGAGTACCATCTATTCCAGCCGCTGGGTAAAACAGCACCTGCTCGAGCTCAACTATACGGCCATCGACACCATCTTCGACGGCAACTACCTGGTGCAGCAGATGGCGTCGCTCAACGCCGGCAAGTCGCTGTACACCTATCGCGGCCACTGGCAGATGAGCGGCCTGTCCACCGGGCACATCGCCCTGCTCAGCAACCAGCGCAAGCTGCCGTTCGTGGTCACGCTGACCTGCGACACCGGCAGCTTCTGGACCGATCCCACCTGCCGCAGCGAGGCCTTCCTGCGCGCCGCGAACGGCGGCGGCATCGCCAGCATCGGCACCGCGACCACCGGCACGAACACGCGCTACAACGACAGCATGTTCCAGGGCATCATCGACCACGTGCTGATGTCGGGCGACCCGCGGCTGGGCCCGGCGCTTTCGCGCGGCAAGCTGCACATGTACGCCAACTACCAGGCCGACGAGCCCGATGCCGTCGCGATCTGGTCGGTGTGGAACAACCTGATGGGCGACCCGGCCACCGCGCTGTGGACCGCGGTTCCCCGCCAGTTGACGGTGACGGCGCCAACGGCACTCGATCCCGCCGCCGATGCGCTGTCCGTCAGCGTGATGTCGGGCGGCGTCCCGGTGGCTGGAGCCGTGGTCGCCGCGCGCGCGACCGGCGACCCGCTGGCCGTCGGCGTGACGGGTGACGATGGTCGTGTCGTGCTGCCGCTGGCCGGTCTCGCTGCCGGCACGCTGCAGCTGACCGTCACGGGCCCGAACCTGCGGCCCTGGCTGGGCAACGTGAGCGTGGGCGCACAGGCGGCGGCGCTGCGGCCGCTGGCGGCGGTTGTCGACGACGACAACCTCGGCCAGAGCCTCGGCGACGGTGACGGCACGGCCGAACCGGGCGAGACGGTCGAGTTGACGATTCCCCTGCGTAACGACGGCACGACAGCGGTCCAGGGCGTGCGTGGCATCCTGCGCCGCAGCGATGAGGCGGGCGTGCTCATGTTCGTTGCGAGCGCCTTCTACCCGACGATCGGCGCCGGCCAGACCGTCGATGGCACGTCGCGTTTCGTCGTGAAGGTGGATGCCTCGGCGACCGCCGGCACGGTGGAGCGGTTCACGATGGACATCAGCAGCTGGTCGGGCTCGTTTGCCGGCGTCGTCGAGCTGCCGGTCTCCGGACCGGCCGTTGCACTGGCTGCCGTGGACGTCGGCGGCACCGCCGCGCCGGGCACAGCCGCCACACTCGGCCTCTCCCTCACCAACTACGGCGACCGCGCCTCGCTGGGCCTGGCCGCCTCGCTGCGCAGCAGCGACCGCTGGGTCTCGATCACCGACGCGCAGGCCTCGTTCCCCGGCGCCGCGTCAGGCGCCGCCACCACGACCGGCGCCGGCGCCTTCGCGCTGGCGGTGGCCCCCGGTTGCCCGGCCGGCCACCTGGCCGTGCTCGAACTCGACGTGACGTTCGCCGAGGGCGGCACCTCCGTGCTCGAGGTGCCCGTCACCTGCGGCGCCGCCGCGCCCACCGACCCGACAGGGCCCGATGCGCGCGGCTACTACGCCTTCGACAACCTCGACACCGGCTATCCGCTGGCCCCGACCTACAACTGGATCGAGATCGACCCCGCCCTCGGCGGCGCCGGCACGGCCCTGGCCCTGGCCGACACCGCGTTGTACGCCGACGACCTGGCGGTCATCGACCTGCCGTTCGCGTTCCGTTACTACGGACGCGATTTCACGAAGATCAGCGTATGCTCCAACGGCTGGCTCTCGTTCGGCGCCACGCCCGTGGTCTATTACCGCAACTGGAAGGTGCCCACGCCCGGCGCCGCCGACGACATGGTCGCCGTGTTCTGGGACGAACTGCAACTGACGCCCGGCGAGGGCGGCGTCTTCACCTGGTACGACGCCCCGAACCACCGCTTCGTGGTGGAATGGAGCCGCCTGCGCAACGCGTATACCGAACTGCCCGTCATCACGCCCGAGACGTTCCAGGCCGTGCTCTACGACCCGGCCTGGCGCGCCGGCGAGACCGGCGACGGCGACATCCTCCTGCAGTACCACACCGTCAACCAGGTCGACGCGCTGAACGGCTACGCCACCGCCGGCATCCAGAACCACGAACGCAATGACGGCGTGCTCTACTCCTACTGGAACCTGGCCGCGCCGGGCGCTGCCCCGCTGCAGGCCGGGCGCGCCGTGCTCTTCACGTCGCTCGTCAACCGGCCCGAGGGGCTCTCGGCTTCGCCGCTGCCGCCGGCCGCCACCGCGCTCGCGCAGAACCGCCCCAACCCGTTCAACCCGCGCACCACCATCCGCTTCACGCTGGCGGCGCCCGGCCCGGTCGAGCTGTGCGTGTATGACCTGGAAGGGCGACTGGTGCGGCACCTGTTGTCGGGCACGCTCGCGGCAGGCACGCACGACGCCACCTGGCAGGGCGACGACGACCACGGCGCTGCCGCGGCCTCCGGCACCTACTTCTGCCGCCTGCGCGCCGAGGGGCATGAACTCACGCGGAAGATGACGTTGCTGCGGTAGGCTTCGTTCAGGCGCGCGACCCGGCCTGAACCAGGCGCGCCAGCTCCTGCCAGACGTCGAACCGCCAATAGCGCACGGCCAGCCCGCTGGTCGAGGGCGCAACGAACAGTCGCGACCTGCCCACGGTTTCGCGCTGCAGCCCCGTCTCGAGCCGCCGCGCGCCCAGGAACGCCTTCGCCGCGCCCTTGCCGTTGAAGGCAACGATCGCCGGCTCGAAGCGCAGGAGCTTGGCGCGCAACCGCTCGGGGTCGATGCGACTGAGGTCCAGATCGGCATCGGCACCCGACTGGTCCTTGGCCACATCGGTCAGCCCGATGCCGAATTCCAACAATTGGCGAAACTCGTGCGGCTGCAGGCGCCGTGGCGTGAGACCCGTTTCGTGCAGCGTCGGCCAGAAGCGGTTGCCGGGCCCGGCGTAGTAGGCACCGGCGGCTGCCGAAGCGGCCCCGGGAGCCATGCCGCAGATGACCAGGCGCAGGCCTGGGGCCAGGACGTCTTCAAGGATGTCGTCGTGGTGCATGATTCGCCGTTCCGGGAGACTGCCGCCAGGCGGGTGGGCGCGCGCCAGGCGCTAACTGCATCGGGCATCGACGGCCTGTTCACACTGGTGTTCCCCGCCGATGGTTGACCTGTCAACAGTCCCAGACCCCGGCAATGGCGCGATTGCCCGCCCCAAATTCGTTGATAGATCAACCATCGCGAAAATCGCAACGGTGTGGAGAGAGGCCGCCCGCCCACCCCACTTGCGCCGGCGCAACTCCGCCCCTCACCCGATATCGTCGACGATCCCCACCACCACCGAGCGGATCGGCAGGTCCACGCCGCCAAGGATCTGCCGCGCCCCGTTGCCCTCGTCGAGCACGAGCACGACCTGGCCCGGCCCGGCACCGGCCGAATCGACGGCGATGAGATAGCCGCCGGCGAACGCCCCGTCGGGCCCCAGCTTGTCGAGCACCAGCAGCGTGCGGCCGTCCATCGAAGGGTGGTGGATGGTCGAGGTGACGCGGCCGGCCACGCGCGCGAGGATCATGGCTTCCTCCGGCGGCGCGGCGCGGAGGCGGGTGCGGCTGCGGGTGCGGAAGCCCGCAATGCTGCAGGCGTGGCGGCGCGCTCAGCGGCGGATGCGGCAGGCCACCTGTCGGCCGGCTCCTCATCAAGCTGCACGTCGTTGACCAGCCCCACCACCGCGTGGTCCACCGGCACGAACGAAGGCTCCAACGTGAGAGCCGCCTCACGCGAAGCCTCCCAGTAGACCAGTTCCCCCGGCCCGGCCATGCGCGTGCCGTCGGCGCAGACGAACGCGGCGCCCGACGGCCGCGAGTGCTTGTCGAGCGGCTGCACCCACAGCAGGGGAATGCCCTCCATGCCCGGCGTCACGACCGCGGCGACCAGGCGTCCGATGACACGGCCCAGGAACACGGCCTAGCCCTCGACTTTCTCGGCGCCTGCCGGCTCGAAGGTCCGGCAGGCGCCGAACGCCGTGCCGTCGTTCAACACGTCGCGCAACGTGTCGTCCAGGCGCGGCAGCAGCGTTCCGCCCAACCATTCGACGGCGGCGCCGCGGGTGGCGCGCGCCATCTCCAGTGCTTCCTGTACGTCGTGCAGGCGGCCGCCCAGCACGGCCAGGGCGCGGCCGCCCAGGTCGTCGGCCAGGCGCGCCTCGACCAGTTCCACCGGCACGGCCTTGAGCACGACGTCCAGCGCGCGCAGCAGCCCGGGTGAGGTGCCCACCTCGATCACGCACAGCGCTTCGCCCGCGCAGTCGCGCCGCGCGCCGCCGACGGCGGCCGCCAGTTGCTCGTGCGGGTCGGCCAGGCAGACCTCGTCGAGCAGCGCGCCCAGTTCGCAGCCCACGGCGCGCGCCACCGCGTGGGCTTCCTGCACAGCCGCCACCGAACCCCCGACCAGCGCCAGGTAGCGCCCCGGATGCACGGTGCCGCAGCGCAGCAGCGCCACCGGCGACATCTTCAGCAGGCGATCGACGGCCAGGATCCCGGCCGCCGCGCCGCTGAATTCGAGCAATGCCAGGGCCTGCTGCATGGGCTCCTTGGACCTAGACGATCCGGAAGTGGTCGACCATCACGCACCGCCGCTGGCGCGAGAAACTGCGCGCGGTCGTCAGCCCCTCGCCGGTGGGACTGGCGATGGTGAAGCTGGTGAAGCCCTCGCCCCCGGCGCCGAGGCCGGCGACGATAGGCGCGTTCTTGACGAAGATGCTGGTGTTGATCACGCGCGCCATGCGGCTCAAAGCATCGATGTCGCGCGAGTGCATGCTGGCCGAGTGGCCGAACCCGTGCTCGCTCTCCTTGGCCAGGTCGATGGCGCGCCGCACGTCGGCCACGCGCACCACCGGCAGCACCGGCATCAACTGTTCGCTCCACACCAGCGGGTGGTCCTCCTGCACATCGGCCACCACCAGCCGCACCTCGGGCCCCACCTTCACGCCGATGGTGGCCAGGATCACCTCTGGGTTCTTGCCCACGAAGTCCTTGTTGATGGTGCCGTGCGTGCGCGGCCCGCGGATCTCGCTGAAGATGTGCTTCTCCAGCCGCCGCATCTCGGTCTGCGAGGCGATGTAGGCGCCGGCCGCGCGCATGGCCTCCAGCAGCTTTTCGCCGGCAGGCGCCGTCACGAAGCACTGCTTCTCGTCCACGCAGATGACGTTGTTGTCGAACCCCGCGCCGGTGACGATGTCGCGCCCGGCCTTCCCGAGGTCAGCCGTCTCGTCCACCACCGCCGGCGGGTTGCCCGGCCCCGCGCACACGGCGCGCTTGCCCGACTGCATGGCCGCCTTCACCACGCCCGGGCCGCCGGTCACTACCAGCAAATTGATGCCCTTGTGGTGCATCAGCGCCGTGGCCGTCTCGATGGTGGGCAGCCCCACCGCCGTCACCAGGTTGGGCGGCCCGCCGACGGCCACCGCCGCGGCGTTCAGCGCCCGCACCGTGGCCAGCGAGCAGCGCCGCGCCGAGGGATGCGCGTTGAACACCACCGCATTGCCCGCCGCGACCATGCCGATGGTGTTGCAGATGATGGTCGACGTGGGATTGGTGGTCGGCGTGATGGCGCCGATCACGCCGAAGGGGGCCCACTCCGTGAGCGTCAGTCCGTGATCTCCCGAAGTGGCGTCCGGCTTCAGGGCTTCCGTGCCCGGTGTCTTGTCCGTGACCAGCCGGTTCTTGATGACCTTGTCTTCGCAGCGCCCGAGGCCCGTTTCCTGCCAGGCCTGCCGCGCCAGGTCCGCCCCCTGCTGCCGCATCGCCGCGCGGAAGGCGGCGATGATCTCCTCGCGCTTGCCCAGGGTCATGCCCTGCAGCTCGTTGAACGCCCGCCGCGCCGCGGCCACGCACAGGTCCAGCGTCTCGAAGACGCCGTCGCCGCCCACGGGCAGCGACGTGACCGGGTGCACGGGCAGCGGAGCCGGGTCGTAACCGCCCCCACCGCCGCTGAAAGGCGAGCCGGCGGGTGACACGGGCGAGGTCCCTCTCCCCAGTCGTCCCGCCAGCTCGCGGGCAAGCAACTCGACCTGCTGGTCCGTCAGCCGCGTCATCAGCCGTCGCCCTTCCGGTACTTCTCGTCACCCTCGATGTCCCAGCTGTCGACGATGGCCATCACCACGGCGTCGACCGGGCGCTTGTCGGTGACCGCGGTCTGGCGTGCCGACGAGCCCGAGGCGTAGAGCACGTATTCGCCCTCACCCGCACCCACGGCGTCGACCGCCACCACGCTGCCGCCCGAGAGCTTGCCGTCGGGTCCGGCCACACCGAGGATCAGCAGCGTGAGCCCGTCCAGGCTCGCTTCCTTGCGCGTGGCCACCACGCGGCCGAGGACCTTCGCGAGGTTCATCGGGGCCTACCCGTCGCTTTGGTTGCCGGTGCGACCCAGGGGGATGACCGCGTCGACGTTCGCGTGCGGCCGCGCGATGATGTGCACCGCCACCACTTCACCCACGCGCGTGGCTGCGTTCTGCCCCGCGTCGCAGGCCGCCTTCACGGCCGCCACGTCGCCGCGCACGATGGCCGTGGTGTAGCCGCCACCGGTCTTCTCGTAGCCGACCAGCTCCACGCGGGCGGCCTTGACCATCGCGTCGGCCGCCTCGACCGTCGCCGCGAAGCTCCTGCACTCGATCATTCCCAGAGCGTCTGCCATTGCCGTTCCTCCTCATTGCCGATGCCCGTGGGCTACCGGCTGGCCGTCCGTCCCGTCAACGATTCCAGGGCCGCGACCGCCGCCGGCCTGGCCACCTCGATATCCTTCTCTTCCCCACCGATGTACACGCGACCGAAGGCGCCGAACGCGCGCACCTCCAGGATGTTGATGTTCGCGGCCTTCTCCGCCTCGTTCGCCGCCAGCGCCGCGTAGGCCGCCGGTTCGCACTCGAGCACGAACAGGGTCTGGCCCGACAGGATCAGGTTGCCGTGCCGCATGCGGTTGATGAGCATGCACTGGTGATCGTCAAGGTGACGCACCACCTGGTCGGAGATGATGCGCGGCTTCAGCCGCTGGTCCTCCGTCAGCTCCAGCGCCGCGAGGATGGCCGCACCGGCCTGCCGCACGTCGGCCTGGCTGTCGGAGTGCACCTCGAGCATGCCGAAGTTGCGCTCGACGATCTGCATGCCCGGCGTCACGCTCGTCGACTTCAGCGCGATGTCGGTCACGCGGTTGATCTCGATGCCCGGCGCGATCTCGACGAACAGGCTGGCCTGCCCCACCTTGGGCAGGAAGCCCTGCGCCACCGTCGCCTGGAACGAGGCGAACTGCGGCTGCAGGCTGTCGATCACGCAATAGGCCCTCAAATCGACCATCTCGTTCTCCTCAGTTCTTCGCCGTCTTCTGCGCTTCCTGCACGATGGCGATGCTGGCACTGGCGCCCAGCCGCGTGGCCCCCGCCTCGATCATGCGGCGCGCGTCGTCGAACGAGCGGATACCGCCCGAGGCCTTGACCTCCATGCCCGCCCCGCGCACGACCGACGCCATCAGCGCCACGTCCTCGGCCGTGGCGCCGCCCGAGGCGAAACCGGTCGAGGTCTTCACGAAATTCGCGCGCGCCTTCTTCGACAGCTCGCAGGCGCGCACCTTCTCCTCGTTGGTCAGCAGCGCGGTCTCCAGGATCACCTTGCTGACCGCCGCGCCGTCGCGGCAGGCCTCGGTCACCGCCAGGATGTCCTTCAGCACGTACTCGTCGTCGCCGGCCTTCAGGCGACCGACGTTGATGACCATGTCGATTTCCTTCGCGCCGTCGCGGATCGCCTTGCGCGTCTCCATGCCCTTGATGTCGGGCGTGTTGGTGCCCAGCGGGAACCCGACCACCGAGCACGTGAGCACCCGCGTGCCGCGCAGGCCGTCGGCCACGCGCTTGACCCAGCAGGGGTTCACGCAGACGGAGCGGAAGCTGAACTCGCGCGCCTCGGCGATGACCTTGTCGATCATCTGCACCGTGGCGTCGGGCTTCAGGATGGTGTGGTCGATGTAGCGGGCCAGTTCGTCGGGGATGCGGCCGGGACTGTCGGGCCCGGCCGTGAAGCGGCGCGCCCCCAGTTCGATGAACTTCCGCGCCGTGTCCGGGCAGGTGCCCACGCAGGGCCCCCCGTGGTAGCCGCCGTGGTTCAGCGGACCGCCGGCAGCCGAACCGCCCACCAGCGACTCCAGCTTCTGCAGCACGCGCGCCATGTCCGTATCGGAAAGCCCCGACAGCGAGGCGCCGCCGGCCGCCGCCGCCGAAGCCGTGTCGTTGATCATCGCCACCCGGCGCTGGTGCCGGGCCTCGGTGCAATCGGTGGTCAGGAAGACGTCGACGATCTGCGCGGCCAGCGCCGCCCCGATCAGGCCGGCGCCGAGCGTCAGCAGGTTGGCGTCGTTGTGTTCGCGGCCGTTGCGCGCGCTGCTCACGTCGTAGGCCATCGCGGCGCGCACGCCCGGCACCTTGTTCGCCACCATCGACGAGCCGATGCCGGCCCCGTCGATCATGATGCCGCGCTCGGCCTGGCCGCCGGCCACGGCCTCGGCCACGCGCCGCGCGAACACCGGGTAGTCGACCGCCGTGGTCGAGTCGGTGCCCACGTCGCGCACGTCGTGCCCCTTGCCGCGCAGGTGCTCGACCAGCTTCTGCTTCAGCTCGTACCCGCCATGGTCGGCCCCGATGGCGATCTTCATGCGCAACCTTCTTCATGGCGCAGGCACGGTGGCCCGCCGCCGCCCTACCAGACCCGCGAACGTTCACGGGGGCGCGGCGACGTCCCTGTCGCCGCACCCCCTGATCCGGCCCCCACCGCCGTCCCCGCCCGGCCGGAGCCGAACGGTCCTTCAGCGGCCTCGCGCAGGCGCCGGATCAATTCGAGGAAGGCCAGCCGGCCGCGCTCCGTCAGCTCGAACCGGGTCACCGACCGCCCCCCCTGCCGGACGCGTTCGCCCACCAGGTAGCCCGCGCCCAGCAGCCGCCGGGTCTGGACATGGAGGTTGCCGTCGGCCAGCCCGGTCTGCTCGCGCAGGCCGGTGAACGTCAGCCGTTGGCCCAGCGCCAGCGTGGCCACGATGGCCAGCCGGGCCGGGATGCCCAGATGATCGTCCACGTCGCTTGCCTTCATGTCGTGAAGTGTTCGTCAGATTGGAACATAAATCAAGCATTAAATGCACATCACTGCATTTTTACTTCATGCGATGAAGCCTATGCGAAATACCTAACGCAAAGCCACCCGCTGCGGCGCCAGCAGCGCCCGGGCCGCCATGGCCCCCATGCGCGCCAATACGAGCACCTGGTGCAATCCCACGCGGGTGCGCCCCCACAGCCCGGGCAGCGAGCCGGCGCGGTGCCCCATGTCCAGCAGGCGCTCCTCGCCCACCCAAAGCAGGCGCATGGTCTCGCGCAGGCGTTGCCCGCCGCGCGGGGTGGTCAGCAGGTGCAGCAGGGCGGTGTAGCCCTCGACGGACCGGGCCCGGCGGTCCAGGCAGCCCCCGACCAGGTCCAGGCCCCCCACCACCCGCCAGCCGGTGGCGCCCACTTCGCGATCCAGGGTGTCCGCCCAATCCACGTCGACCCCCGCCACATACTTCATGAGATGAAGTGACAGGGCCAGGCCGCGGGAGAGGCCCGAACGGTGCGCCAGGTCCACCAGCATGGCGGTTTCGGCCCGGCTCAGGCGCGGCGCCAGCAGGGCCAGGTCCAGCACCCGCCGCAGGTCGAGGTAGCCGTCGGCGATGTTCTGGTAGGTGCCGTGCAGGATCTGGTCGACCGGGGTCGGGCGCCACAGGGGCAGGCGCCCCAGTCGGTCAGGGCGGGCGCGGGCGGTGACCCCCGAAGACGACAGGTGGTAGACCGACCCGGGCAGGGTCAGGTCCCAGTGCACCTCCACGCAGGCGCCGGCCGGGCCCAGCAGGATGCGGTGCAGGTGGTACTTCTCGTAGAAGCGCTGGTCGCGGCCCCCGGCCAGGGGACGGTAACCGGCCTGCTCCAGTTCGCGGCAGACCGGGCCCACCGCCGGGCGCGGCACCAGCAGGTCCAGGTCCAGGAACCAGCGGTGCGCCGGGTCGGGGTAGTCGCGCAGGGCCAGGGCGGCGCCCTTCAGCAGCACCGGCCGTTCGGCGTGGCGGCTGACCAGCGGCAGGATGCGTTCGCACTCGAGCAGCAGGTCGGCCGAACGCAGGCGCGCCGCGGCGACCTGGGCGTCGAACGCCTCGTCGCGCAGTTCCGCGGGCAGCAGCGCCCCGAGCGGCACCTCGACATTGTGGGCCAGCAGTGCCGCACGCAGGGCGTCAGCGTCCAGGCCGGGCGGCGGCGTCACCGGCAAGGTGGCACCTTTTGCCCAGGCCGTGGTCAGGTTGATCAGGTACTGCTGGACCGGCGTGCGCGACATCGGAACGACCTCGACTTCCCCTGCTTCCCCACCCGACGTCAAAGAGGATGTCTTCGCCGCCGGTTATGATAACATCGGCGCGCGCGAAGGGGGATTACGCGTTCGCCCGCCGGCGCCCCGGGGGCCGGGACACACTCACAGGTCCCGAAGTTTGCAAGCACAGGGCCATGGACACCGGATCCGCGAACAACGTCGATAAAGAAGGCCCCGACGCGCTGGCCGCGCAGTTCGACGCTTGGCTGGCACTGACCGGCCAGGCCCAGGCGGCTGGCGGCAACGTGCGCCTGCCCATGCTCAGCGGCAGCATGCACCCGATCCTGCCGCGAGGCTGCACGCTGGTGATCGAGCCGCTGGCCGGCGGCGGAGCGGCGGCCAGCGGGCAGGTGGCCGTGCTGGCACATGACGGACGCCTGGTGGCGCACCGCGTACTGCTGCGCATGGGCGCGCGCGTACTGGAGATGGGCGATGCGAACCGCCGCGCCGCCTGGCGCCCGGCCGCGGAGATCGTGGGCCGCGTGGTCGGCGCCATCGACGTCGATGGCAGCGCGCTGCCGGACCCCGGTTCGCGGCGGCGCGCGTGGCGCAACCTGCTGCGGCATTGGCGCGGGGCGCTGCTCGGCGTGGCCGGCGACGAGGACGCGAACTGAAAGTGATGCGACCGCATGACTGCTGACGAACGCACGGTGCCCGAATTCCGCCTCGACGTCGGCGGCAGCGCCATCGCGCTGCGCTGCCCGCAGCCCGGCCTGGCCGAAGGGCTGGCGACGTGGTTCGGCGTGCCGTCGGCCGACCCGTCGGTGCCGGCGCCGGTGTCGCTGGAGCTGACGCTGGTCGCGCACGACGACAGCCCTTCGTTTCCCCGGTCCCTGTTGACCACCAAGCGCCTGCTGCCCGCTGCCGATATGCCCGGTGCGGAAGGCACCGGCTTCGACATCGCCAACGGGCTCATCACCGGCTGGTATAACGCGGGCGACGGTCGCGGCGCCGTGCACGTGAAGGCGGCGCTGCTCGACGGTCGCTACACGCGCATCTTCGAACAGTTGCTGTATCAGGCCCATGCGTCGGCCCGCCGGCGCCTGGAACAAACGGCATGGCTCGTGCATTCCTCGGCAGTCATCGCCGACGGGCAGGGCTTTTTGTTCGTGGGACCCTCGGAGGCAGGCAAGTCGACGGTGGCGAAGCTGAGCTCGCACCTGCATGTGCTGGGCGACGAGATGAACCTGCTGGCGCCGCGCGCCGGCGGCGGCTGGGACCTCATCGGCACGCCGTTCAACGGCCTATTCCGTGCGCGGAAGCCCGGGCGGGCGCCGCTGCGGGCCGTGTTGCTGCTCGAGCACGGTTCCACCCATGAACTGGCCGAGGTGCTGGCGGCCGAAGCGGTGACGATTCTGGGCGGGGAGATCGTCCCCTTCGTGGGCCTGGACCAGGTGCCCGGGCCGCAGACGCTGCCGGAGATGATCGATGCGGCCGGCGCGGTGGCCGCCGAGACAACGCTCAAGGTGATGCGGTTTACTCCCGATTCCGGGTTCTGGCCCCTGCTGGCCGCCCGGTTCGGGTTGGCTGGTTTGCCCCTGGACCCGACCTTGTCTTTGAACCCGACCTTGCCCACGGACCCGACTCCCTGAGGTGCCGCGATGACGATCGCCCTTTCCGCCATCCTCGTCCCGAACGAGAACTGCCCCGTGCGCGAGGTGGGCACCGGCCTGGTCATCATGGCTCCCGCCGGCACGGCCACCCATTCGCTGGACGAGGTCGGCGCCTTCATCTGGCGCCAGTGCGACGGGTGCCGCACGCTGGCCCAGGTGGTCGAGGCGCTGGTCGCCGAGTACGAGGTGGAGCCGGGCCAGGCGGCCGGCGATGTGCAGGCGTTCCTGGAGCAGCTCGTCGAGGCGGACCTGGTGCGGCAGGCCTGATCGGCCGCCGGCCGCGGTCCAGCCGCCCTGATCGATTGTTATTGAATGTGCATTTTCGACATGAATCCTGCGCGCTGATCCGCTATAATCAAAGACAGACTGCCTCCCTGTGCCTTGTAACGGATTCCGACAGGAGACGCGACCCATGAAGGCTCACGCTGATCGCCGCGCGAGGATCGCCGGCCTGCTCGCGACCCTGGCCATGCTGCTGTGCCTGGCTACCACCAATTTCGTGTACGCCGCCGACCGCACCGTCATCGGGGAGCTCTGGTCGGCCGATGGCTGACCCTACTGCCCTTCCGCGGTCGCGGGATTCGAGACTCTGCACACCACGTACGGCGACAGGTTCCTTGGCGTCACCTACTACCTGACCAGCCCCTGGCGCACATCGTTCGGCGATACGCGCTTCAGCACCTACGGCTTCAGCGGCACCCCGTCGGTGATGTTCGACGGCACCGCGAGCTACGTCGGCGGCCAGGCGTCCGGTTCCATGTTCCCCACCTACCAGCCGACCGTGGCCTCGAAGCTGGGCACGAGCAGCCCGGTGACGATGAACGCCACCTACAAAATCCGGGGCGACGAAGTCACGGTGGTGCTCGACACCGACCTCACCGCCGCGGTGACCGGCAGCAACTCGGTACACTTCCTGGTCTGCCTCGACGACTTCCACTACCACCCGAACTTCGTCGTGGCGACGCTCGCCTCCGAGACGTTCACGCCCACGGCCATCGGCCAGTCGCAGCATGTGGAGCGCACGTTCACGCTCGACCCGGCCTGGGACCGCAGCCTGCTGAACGTCATCATGATGGTGCAGAACTCCACCACGCGCGTGGTGCTGCAGGCGGCACGGGCCGTGCCCGCCTACGAAGCCAACGTGACGCTGGACTGCGAGCCCGATGGCCTGCAGTCGGGCTGGGTACTGAGCGGCCCCTACGGCGACATCAGCGGCAGCGGCGACGCGTCGTTCAACCTCTTCGACGCCGGCCAGTACACGGTCACCTGGGCCGCCTCGCCCTACTGGACCGGTCCGGCCGGCCCGCAGGTGCAGACCGTTGCCGTGGGTGGCGCGATCACCTTCGAGGGCACGTACACCGACGGCCCGTTCGCAGCCGTGACCGCCGGCGCCATCGGCACCGCGGGCCAGAGCCGCGCGGGCACGCTGGTCGACGTGGACGAGGACGGCGACCTGGACATCCATGTGGTGCGCAACAACGAGGTCGACCTGCTGCTGCGCAACGACGGCGCGCTGGGCTTCACCGACATTGCCGCCGGCGCCATCGCCGACGCGGGCGCGGGCACGGGCGCGGCCTGGGCCGACCTGACGGGCGACGGCCACCTGGACGCCTACGTGACGCGCGCGAACCAGGCCAACCTGCTGCTGCGCGGCGACGGCACGGGCGCCTTCACCGCCATGACGGCCTACGGCGCCGCCAACGTGGGACCGGCCGAAGGTGCCAACTTCGTCGACTTCAACCTCGACGGGAAGCTGGACATCTACCTGTTCCAGAACAACACGGTGTCGACGACGAACCTGCTGCTGCTCAACTTCGGCGACATCGGCGGCGGCGCCTGGTTGTTCACCGGGCAGACCGGCAACCTGTCCGCGTCCGGCAACTGCGGCACCGTGGCCTGGACCGACGGCGATCTCGACGGCCGGCTCGATCCGTTCGTGATCAAGCGCTACGGCGCCAACCAGATGTTCCAGAACCTGACCATCGGCTTCAACGACGCCACGCCGGGCAGCGGCCTGTCCGATTCGGGCAACGAAACGGCTGCCGCCTGGGGCGATTTCGACAACGACGGCGACTTCGACCTCTACCTGGCCAGCGACGGCGGCGCCGACAAGCTCTTCCGCGCCTCGACGCCGTTCCACTACGAACTGGTCAGCGGCGCCAACCTGGGCGACACCGGCCCGGCGCGGGGCGCCACCTGGGCCGACCTCGACAACGACACGCACCTGGACCTGTACGTGGCGCGCAACGGCCAGCCCGACCTGATCCTGCTCGGTGACGGCAACGGCGCGTTCACCCGGGTCATGCCCGGCGTGGTCGAGTCCGAAGCCGGCAGCTATGGCACAGCCGCCGGCGACCTCGACGGCGACGGGCGCGTGGACATCTTCGTGCCGCGCGTGGGCCTGCCCAACGTGGTGATGAAGAACGGCCTCGGCGCCGGCAACCGCTGGTTCAAGGTGCAGCTGAACGGCAGCGCACCCAACCGCGCCGCTGTCGGCGCGCGCGTGGTGCTCACCTCCGGCGGCACCAGCCAGTCGCGCCTGGTGACCACGGGCAGCGGCTCGCCCGCCTCGCTGGAACAGCATTTCGGACTGGGCGCAGCCACGACGGTCGACCAGGTCGACATCTACTGGCCGAGTGGCCTGCACCAGGTGATCACGCCGAAGCCGGCCGACATCACCCTGAAGGTGACCGAGGGCCAGGTGCCGGTGGTCAGCGCTGTCGAACCGGTGGTGCCCGCCGTGGCCACGGTGCTGGGTGCGGCGCGCCCGAACCCGTTCAACCCGTCGACGACCATCGCCTTCACGATGTCGAGCCCGCAGCGCGCAACGCTGGCGGTCTACACCGTCGATGGCCGCCTCGTGCGCACGCTGCTCGACGGCTCATTGCCGGCCGGTCCGCAAACAGCGCACTGGGACGGCACCGGCAACGATGGCCGCCCGGTGGCCTCGGGCACGTACCTGTACCGTTTGCGTGCGGCGGACGGCTTCGACCGTTCGGGCCGTATGACCCTGGTCAAGTAGGCGCTGCCAGCACGACGGCAGAAAGAAAACGGCGGGCTGTCCTTCGCGCCCCAAGCGCGAAGACAGCCCGCCGTTCTTTCCCCCACGGGCCCTCGGGTCTGCCCCACTTGCGCCGGCGCAATTCTCTTCTCCGAAAACCATCGCATTGTCCGACGCCGGGTTGAAACGAAGTCCAGCGGGCAATCCGCAGCGCCAAAGGCGCGAGGACAGCCCGCTGGACTTCGTTTCAACCCGGCGTCGAACCAACGCGCCTAATGTTTATGCCCCGCATGCGGATCCGCGGCCCCGCCCACCATGATCGCCATCTCGTCCGTGTTCCGCTTGGCGATCATGTGCATCTTCTCCACCATCTTCGCGTCGCTCGAGCTGGCCAGCGTGAGGTCGGCCACATCGCCCTTGATGGTCTCGAACTTGACGCCGCCCATCATCAGCTCGCCGTAGGCGGTGCAGAAGCCGCACATCTTCGCATCGGCCATCTTCATCTCGCCGCTGTGCAGCTTGGCGCCGGTCGCTTCCATGGCGGCGTTGGCCTTGTCCATCTTGGCCGCCCACTCCGGCTCCACCGCCATCACCATGACCATGCCGGTCGCGGTGGGCAGCGTCTCCCACTGGGCGTGGTGGAGCAGCTCGGGGTCGGCGATGAGGTTCTTGCAGAACACGCAGTTCGACATGTCGAACCAGCCCGACGGCGTCTTCAGCGGGTGGTCGGCGGCCAGCGCGGGCATGGCGAGCAGCACCATGGCCATCAGCACGAGCGTCTTCTTCATGGCGTTCGTCTCCTGTACCGGAAAAGAGTCACGTGGAATCCCGTCAGCGGGCGCGTCGGCAGGGTCGGGTCATGATGCGGGGCCAGGCGCGCCGGCGGTATGCCCGATCAAAATACTCGGATTTCAGCGACGGCGCCAGAGGGCCGCCGCCAGGCCCGGAACGAGGCATAGGCCAGCACCGGCAGGTGCAGCAGCAGGCGCTGCGACCGCGCCAGATGGTCGAACTGGCCGTCCATGAGCGGGATGGTGAACCAGAGATTCAGCAGCAGCACCGCCAGGAAGGCCAGGCCCAGCGGGCGGCCCCACCGGCTGGCGGCAGCCTCGTCGCCGCGCACCGGCGCGGCCGCCGTCGCCGCGACCACCCAGGCGGCCAGCAGCGCCGCGAACAGCGACCACGTCCACAGGCGCGGGCCGTCCCAGGCGAACAGGTGGGTCACCTGCGGCACAGCGCAGACGGCTGCGAAGAAGGCAGCATCGCGGCGCGAACCCAGGGCCGGCCAGGCCTGCCCGAAAGCAGCCAGCGCCGTGGGCGCCACCAGCACCGGCGCCACGGCCCACAGCGCGCGCGACCACAGGCCGTCGGCGCATTGGCGCAGGTTCTCGAGGAACGAATCGGTCAGCCAGACAGGAAGCGACTCACGGATGACCGCGTCGAGCCAGGGCACCGGCGCCAGCCGCAGCGTGATGGCCTCGCGCACGACGGTTGCCGACTGCAGGGCCTGCGCGGCGGCCACGAGGGCGAACACTCCGAGCGAGGGCGCCAGGGCGCGGCGCAGGTTGCCGCCGCGGCGGTGCGCAGCAAACAGGAATGCCGGCAGGCCCACCACCAGCGTCGTCTCGTGCACCAGCACCGACACCGCCATGATGACGGCGCCCGCCGCCGTGCGGCCGCGCAGGGCCAGCGCGACGGCGCCGACGGTCATGGCGATCACGACACCGTCCAGGTAGCCGACCAGGTGCGCATGCATGACCACCAGCGGCGAACCGGCCAGCACCAGCGCCAGGAGCGTTGCCCCCGCGCTTCGGCCCCGGGCCGCCAGCTGCAGCAATGCGTAGAGCAGGGCTGCGCTCGAGATCATGAACAACACGAACGAGGCGATGACGAGACCGGACTCGGTGGGCCGGCCGGCGGTGGCCGCTGAAGTGAACGAGCCGAGCAGGCCGCGCTTGATGAAGCCCAGGCGGTAGTCGAGCAGCCAGTGGGCCAGGGCGAAATCGTTGGGCCCGCGCAGCGCGCGCCAGCTGGTGAAGGCAAAGGCCCACAGCACGAGCAGTGTCGTCAGGAGGCGTTGCCGCGGCAGGACTGGCAAGCGGGTACCTCGAATGAGGGGTCGTCGATCCATCGCTGCCCCCCCAGGTGTGGTGGGCCGCAGCGGCGCGAGTATAGGCAGCAGCTTTGGCGCGGTAAAGACCGCAGCACCACGGGGAGGGCGATGGCACCCGGAAGTCGAGTGGCGGGCTGCCGCAGCGCTCAAGGCGCGAGGTCAGCCCGCCACTTTGTCATCCACCGCCGCCGATGCCGGCGGCAATGTCACACTCGTCCTACTTCACCAGCGTCATCTTGCGCGAAGACGTCTCTCCCGCCGCCGTCATGCGGCAGAAGTAGGTCCCCGATGCCGCCTGGTTGCCCGCGTCGTCCAGGCCGTCCCAGGTCACATGGTGCGAGCCGGACGACAGCGACTCGTTCACCAGCGTACGGACGCGGTGACCGGCCATGTCGAAGACCTCGAGCTGCACGTGCCCGTCGCGCGCCACCATGTACTCGATGGTCGTGCTCGGGTTGAACGGGTTCGGGTGGTTCTGCGCCAGGTGCAGCACCTTCACCGGCACGTCGCCCGTCACCGGCGCGACCGGCGAGTACAGCGCGTTCGCCGCATCGACAGCCTGCTCCAGTTCGGCCAGCGTGGCACCGTAGACCAGGGCGTAGGCCACGATCGCCTGGCCGCCGTTGGCGGGCAGGTTCGCCACACTTGCCGTGACCGCCGACCAGTCACCGGCCGTGAGCGCCGAAGTGACGCCCAGCGTGCCGCGCATGAGGCGGTTCCGGTTGCCGTTGTCGATGGTGCTGAGCGGGTACACGTAGGTCGTGTTGCTGATCAGCCGCGTGCTCGTCGTCGGCGTGCTGCCGAGCAGCGCGATGCCGAAGTACGGGCCCCCGGTGCTGTACATGTAGGTCAGCTTCCGCGCCACATCGGTATTGCCGAAGTTGGCGGCGGAATCGTTGATGTCGAAGTCGCAGAACACGGCGTTGTACAGGGCCGGCAACGCCGTCGCGCCGTTGTTCGTCATCCGGTATTCGAGGACGACGAAGCGGTCGTTGTTCGGCATCGCGAAGGTCATGCTCGTCTGTTCCACCTTGAGCGGCTTCGGAGCGGCATGGCCGGCGTCGCTGAACACCGACTGGAACGTCTGGTCCGAACCGGTGGTGCCCAGGTCCTTCACGCGACCGTTCGGCGCCGACGACACGACCCACTCGAACGTCTCGGGCGTGGTGCCGCTGAAGTCGCGCGCACACACGTAGGTGGCGTCGGTGCCCGCCCAGAAGGAACCCAGGAACAGCCCGCCGGCGCCGCCCTGGTAGCTCATGCCTTCACCCTCGACGCCCGCGTCGGACATGTAGCCGATGATGCCCTGGTCGGTCACCGTGAGCGCGATGCCGCCCAGGTCATGCGTACGGAACGCAGGCAGGCCCACGTACCACTCGATGTCGAACGTGCGCTGGAAGCCGCCGTCCGCCGTCACCGTCAGCAGCATCGTGAACACGTAGCCCTGGGGGGCGCCGGCAGCCACATCCAGGCTGAACGCGTCGGCCAGGTTGTCGCCCAGGCCGTCGTTCACGGCCAGCGAGGGGAACGTCGCGGTACCGTCGACGACGGTCACCCACGGGTTTGCCACGACAGCCAGGCCCGCGGTCACCGTGGTGCCGGTCACGACATGGCTTGCATTGCGCAGCTCGAAGGCGATGGGGCTGACCTGGCCCGGGTCCAGCACATGGTCGCCGGCCGGGTCGGGCAGCACCGCGTTCCAGCTGATGTCCGGCCGCTGGTCGACCGGAACGGCCTGCACGGCCGCCAGGGCGTTGACCAGGCCCGAACCGAAGACGTTGTCCTTGCCCGCGACGCCCAGGCCCAGCGCGGTCTGTTCCATCAGCGAGTCGAGGCCGGCCGGCGACAGCGAGGGGTTCTTCTGCAGCATCAGCGCCGCCACACCCGCCACGTGCGGGCACGACATCGAGGTGCCGCTCCAGGTGTCACCGCTGTAGCCGCCGCCGACGACAGTCGAATTGACGCCCACGCCGGGCGCGGCGATGTCGGGCTTGGTCAGGCCCACGCCGGGCGAGTAGGGCCAATCGTTGTAGGGGTCGACATCGTTCCACTTGGCCGGGCCCCAGGAGGAGCTCGCATAGACGCCATTGGTCTTGTAGCTCGTGCCGCCGATCGACAGCACGCCGCCGGTGCTCGAGTAGGGCACCGCCAGCGGGTTCCACGGCGCGGGCACGCGCGCGGTCAGGCCCAGTTCGATCGGGGGCTCGTAGGTGGCGTGGTCGTTGCCCGCCGAGTTGCACAGCAGCACGCCGGCATCGCGGAGGTTCGCGCAGTTGTCGCGCTCGGCGCGCATGAACGCCGGCGAGATGGCACCGGCAAAGCCGAGCGACATCGTGATGACCCGTGCGCCCATCTCGACGCAGTACTGCTCAGCCGCCCAGACCATGCCCAGTGTGCCGCCGCTGCCGGCCGCGTTCCAGACCTTGATGGGGATGAGCTTGGCCCCGGGGGCCACACCGGTCAGCACGGTGCCCGTGCCGTCGCCGATGACCGTGCCGGCCGTATGCGTGCCGTGGCCGCCGGTGGGCGAGGTGTCGTCCGGGTTGTTGTCGTTGTCGCCGAAATCCCAGCCGCGGTAGTCGTCGATGAAGCCGTTGCCGTCGTCATCGATGCCGTTGCCGGCGATCTCGCCGGGATTGATGAAGATACCGCCGGCCAGGTCGGGGTGCGCCAGCCAGACGCCGGTATCGATATGACCGACGACAACGCCCGTCCCGTCGAAGCCGAGCTGGCTCCACACCTTGTGCGCATTGACCCACTTCACGCCCCAGGCCGTATCGACGGCCGCGGGCAGCAGCTTGCCGCCGTCGGGCGCCGGGGCCTGCGAAGCGTCATGCGAGGCTTCCAGGTTGTCGTGGTACATGGTCGCGTCGTCCGGCAGTGCGTGCAGGGCATTGACCACCCCGCTCGTGGCCTCGAACGACAGGGCGCCGGCCAGGTACAGCTCGCGCAGGTTGCCGACCTGGCCACTGAAGGCCGGGTTCGACAGCACGGCGATGGCGCCGTTCGCGTTCGCCCGCATGCGCTTCTTCAGCGCCGCAATGGTCTGCTGGCGCCGCTTGTCCGGCGAGGCCTGGTTCAACCCGGACAGCACATCGGCAGAAAGGCGGTTGTCGTTGCCATAGATCACAAGCACCTGGACCCGCGCGTTGGGGTCCTTGCCGGCCAGGGCGGCGGCCAGCCCCGGATCGATCTTCATGGCGAAACTGGGCACGGCGCCCGCGATGGCGACCAACGCCAACGTCAGGGCAAATGACAGCAAGGACTTACGAGACATCTTGGCCTTCCTCCGCACGGAACCGCCAGCGCTCCCCCAGAGCGGCGGGGACGGGTTCCCGGCGTCGATTTCGGGTCCCTGGAAACCTGGAATTAACAGTCGGGATCAAGACCAGGCGCTGCGGGCGAACGCAGCTTCCGGGTGAGTCTATCAAAACCTGTCGAAATTGCAATTGCGACGCTGAAGGGCCGCGCGGAAGCGCGCGGGTTCGCCGTCGCCCCCGAAAAGAGGACCATTCAGGGCAGGATCTCCACCTCGTGGGTGATCGTGGCGCTTCCGGCCAGCATCGCCGAGACGGAGCAGTATTTGTCCATCGACAGGGCTACGGCACGGGCCACCCGGGCCGGATCCAGGTCGCCCTGCAGCACATAGCGCAGTGCGATGCGGGTGAACACCCGCGGATGGTCGTCCGCGCGTTCGTACTCGGCCGTGACCTTGAGGGCGCGCAACGGCTGGCGCATCCCCTCCAGGATGCTGGCGATGTCCACGCCGGTGCACCCGGCCAGCCCCATGATCACCAGCTCCATGGGCGTGGGCGCGGTGTTGCCGCCGCCGGAGTCGGCCGGCGTGTCGGTCACCAGCGCGTGGCCGGTGGCCGAGCGGTGGACGAACTGCCGGCCGCCGGTCCAGGTCGACGTGATGGTCGCAGGAGTCGTCGCCATGCCCGGGACACCTCTTCTCCCGGCGCCGGCCGGGGCAACGGGAATACGGTCACCGCAGCGGCCGGAACCGCTCCGGGCGCTCTTCCTCGTCCATGCGTTTCATCAGCGAATTGATCTCGGCGCCCAGCAGGAAGACCAGGCCCGAGAGCCAGAACCAGACCATCAGGATGATCAGGCCGGCGATGGGCCCGTACGTCAGGTCGTAGCTGTTGAAGTTGCGCAGGAACACGCGAAATCCCGACGAGGCGCCCATCCACAGGAAGGTGGCGGTGACGGCGCCCGGCAGGATCCAGCGGAAGCGCTGCTTCGCCTCGGGCGCGATGTAGTAGAGGATCGACAGCGACACCAGCGTCCGCCCGAACGCCATGGGCAGGCGCACGCTGGTCCAGAACGTGTTGGTCTCGCTGGCGATGTGCAGCATCTCGAAGACGCCCTGCGTCACCCGCGGACCCACAAGCACGATGACGAATGCCAGCATCCACAGGACGGCCAGCACCAGCGTCAGCCAGATCGAGAGCACCTTCTGCTTGAGCAGGTTCCGCCGCGGCCGGATGTTGTAGGCGCGGTTGATGGTCGTGATCAGCGCGCCGGTGGCCATCGAGGCGCCCCACAGCGAAGCCAGCAGGCCCAGCCCGAACAGCCCCTCGTTGCCGGCCGGCAGCAGGCCCAGCACGGTGTCCGCGACGTAGCTCGCGGCCTCGGGCGGCATCTGCGCGCCCAGTTCCTTCACCAGCTCGGACTGCAGGGCCTTCCCCACGGGGAACAGCCCGATGATGTTGAGCAGGAAGATCATCAGCGGGAACAGGCCGAGCAGGTTGTAGAAGGCGATCTGCGCGGCCATGCCCATGCAGTCGTCATAGCCGAACTCGCGCTGCAGGCGCACGAGGAACAGCCAGGGGCGTTTGAGGCGTCGGTACTGCGTCAGCATAGGGCAACTACGATGCGGCAGGAGACGAACGAGTGCAACCAAATGGTTTGGGGAACCGGCCGCGGCCGATCCCCCCTGTTACGCGCATTCGTTTGCCCGGGTTCCCGTCAGGCTTCGTCGGGCGTCCACCCCGGCGCCTCGGCCTCGAAGCCCTCGCGCACCAGCACGAGCACCGCGCCGTTGGGCACGATGAGGTAGGCGCGCTTCTCGAAGGTGATCTCGACCGCGGCCTTGCGCATGAACAGCACGTAGTCGCCTTCCTGCGCCTGCATGGGCAGGTAGTGCGCGCGCGCGGCCTCGCCGCCTTCGGTCCACGAGTCCTCGGACATATCGAGCGGGTTGACGATGGGCACCCCCGGCCCCACCGAGACGACCCAGCCGCCGGCGGCCTGGCGCGAGGCGATCGCCGTCTGCGGCAGGTACAGTCCGGCATTGGTGCGCTCGTCGCCTTCCTCGGGGCGCACGAGCAGGCGGTCGCCCACCACGATCAGCTTCTTCTTCAGACGCGCCATCATGTCCCTTTCAACTCCAGGATCCCCGTCAAGTCCAAGGCCCGAGGTGCTGGCCGCCGTCAACGCTCAGGGTCTGCCCGGTCAGCGCGGGCGCGGCCAGGAGGTACAGCAGCGCGTCGGCCACGTCTTCGGGTGTCGGGTAGCGACGCAGCGGGATCGCTTCGCGCGGCGTGCGCTGGTAGCCGCCGGGCTGCGCCTCGGGCGGCAGCACGGCGCCGAGCGCCAGTTCGTTGACGCGCACACGCGGCCCCAGCGCCACCGCCAGGCTGCGCGTGAGCCCGTGCAGGCCGACCTTGCTGATCGTGTAGGCGAAGTGATCGGCCCCCGGGCGCAGCGCGCGGCCGTCGTTCAGGTTCACGATGTCGGCCGGGCCGTCGCCGACCAGCTGGCGGGCAAAGGCCTGCGCCAGCAGGAACGGCGCGCGCAGGTTCACCGCCTGCTGCGCGTCCCACTCCTGGGCGCTGGTGGTCATCGGCGAGCCGGCCGCGAACAGGGAGGCGTTGTTGACCAGGATGTCGAGCGGCGCCGCGCAGCGCTCGGCGGCACGACCGCAGAGGGCCGAAGCCACACGCGCGTCCGCCAGGTCGCCGTCGACCAGAAAGGCGCGGCCGCCCAGCACCTCGACGCCCGCGACGGTCGCCTGGGCATCGTCACGCGACGTATGGTGGTGCACGACGACGGTGGCGCCGGCGCGGGCCAGCGCCGAGACCAGCGAGCGCCCGATGCGGCGACCGCCGCCGGTCACCAGGGCCGTGCGTCCTTCGAGGAATTTCCGCGTCTCTCGCGCCATGCCCTTCCCACCATCCCCCGCGCCGCCGTCTCGGGCAGTCGCTGGTCCCGGCGCCGCCTCATTGCGGGCGCAACCGCACCACGATAGCACCGGCCCCGCCCCAGCGCAGCGGCGCTTCGCTCCAGGACATCACCAGTGAAGGATGCGCATCGCACCATTGCCGCACTTCCGGGCCCAGCACCGAGACCCCGCCGGCCGAGTTCTGCCCCTTGCCATGGATGACCAGCACCTCGGCCTGCCCGCGCGAGGCATGGGACCGCAGCTGAAACTCGAGCCGCTCCAGGGCCTCGACCAGCTTCAGCTTGCGCAGCAGGATCTCCGGGGGACGCCCCGGCTCGCGGCGCGGGTCCGGCCCGCGCTCGTCGTCGTCGGTGGAAGTCTCGATGGCCCCATGACGGATGGAACGGCGCAGCCCACGGCGCGGCGCCTCGGCGCCTTCGTCGCGCCGTTTGCGTCGGGGCGACATCTCAGGACTTCATCCGGATGACGGTGGCGCCCCCACGAGGACGCGTCGGCGGCCAGGGAGTACGCATCGACGTCGTCACGCGCCTCGAGGGCGGCGTGCACAAGCGTGCGCATGGCGCCGATGCCCTTGCCGTGGATGATGCGCAGGTCGCGCAGTCCCGCGGCGCGGCTGGCGTCGAGCCAGTCGTCGACCAGCGCACGCGCCTGGCCCGGGGGGAACATGTGCAGGTCCAGCACCCCGTCCAGGGCCAGCGGCACAGGCTCCGCCTCTACCGGTTGCCCGGCCCTGTCGTCAATGCCGGCCGGACCGGCACCATCGTCATCGCTGTCAGCCGCACTGCTCACCGCCCGTGTCCTCTTCTGCCGGGGGCCTGCACGCATGATAGCGCGGCCCGGGCCCCGGGCCCAGCCGTGATCGCCGCCGCGAATGCCACGCGCGCAGAACGCCGATTGTCCACCAGGTCGCGGCCAGCAGCGTGAGCGCCACGGTCGCCGCCCTCTGCGCCGGCACCGGCAGATGCCAGCCCATCCGGGCCAGGCCCCATGCGGCCAGGCCGACCAGCCGCACCGGCAGGAACCAGCACGCGGCGGCCGCCAGCAGGTGCTGAACGACGGACAGACCGGCGCCCAGGCCTCGGAACAGCGGGCCGTTCGCGCCCGGTTCATCGTCGGTCGACCCGTGTTCGCCGGTCTCGAGAAAGTCGCGCAGGGCCCAGGAACCGTCGCTGCGCGGGAACGGCAACAGCGCCCAGCCCAGGGCCAGCAGAGTCGCGACGGCGGCCGCGCGCGCGGCAGCGGTGACTGCGACCGGGACGCCTGCGGCAGCGCCGGCCACCGCCAGCGCGCCGGCGGCCCCGGCCTGGAAGGCCAGCCCCGCCAGGTCCACGCGCAGGCGGCCGCCGCGGGGGAGCAGGCGCACGGCGCTGACATCGGCATAGAGCACGGGCACGCACACGAACAGACCGATGCCGATGCCGCCCGGCGCGTAGCCTTCGCGCTGCAGCGCGGCCGCATGGCCGAGCTCATGCCACAGGGCGCCGGCGGCGAACAGCCCCAGGGCTGCCGGCGAAAGCCGGGACGGCCCTTCCCACGGCCGCAGGCAGGCCGCGGCCGTGAGCCCCGCCGCGGCCACGAACGCCAGGCCACCCGTGGAGGCCAGCGGAGCGGCCAGCGCGGCGGCGCGTCGGACCGCACCGGCCACAACCAGCGGGCAGCGCAGCGGCCATGCGCGGGCCGCACGCCCGAAGCCGCCGCCGGGCTCGGCCCCCGCGACCAGCCAGGCCGCCACCACGATCGCCGCCGCCGCCCTCTCCGGGTCGTCGGCCGCGAACCTGCCTGCCCCGGCGGCGCCCCCGGCCGTCGGGAAGTCGGCAGCGGTTCGCAGCCGATGGGCCAGCGTCTCGCAGTCGACGGGCTGCCCGTGGAGCGGCTCCAGCGCGCGCCCGAGACCGGGCGGCACGGCCAGCACGCGCCGCTCCACGCGCACGAGCCAGACACCGCGCGGATGCGACTGCACCTCCAGCCGGGCCGGTTTGCGGCCACGCGTGCGCCAGTGCCCGCTCACGCGCCCACCCGCGCCATGCCCAGCAACACCAGGCGCAGGCCGTGGAAGCGCAGCCACGCTTCACCGTGGTGGTCGCGCAGCTCGCCCAGCGTCGGCCGGCCGGTGCGGAGCGGGTCCAGGTCCTCGTCATGCAGGCCGGCCGCCGGGTAGAAGCGATCGCAGGTGAGGTCGGCCAGAACGTCGCCGGGCCAGACCTCGACCTCGTGTTCGAGGACCAGCCGCGCGGTCGCCGCGGCGTGGGCGCAACACGACGTGAAAGCCTGCCGGCTTTCGCCGCGCATCGCCTCGGGCAACGGCGCCTCGTGCAGGCGCGATGCCGCGAAGCAGGCGCTGCTGTCGCGCAGCATGGGCCAGTACTGCCACTGCGCCGGACGCGCGCGGATCACGCCGAAGGCCCAGTCGAAGAGTTCGCGTGTCACGACAGCCGGGTCGTCGTCGTGCCCGAGCTGCAGCGTCGGTGCGCCTTCCCACACCACCCGGCCTTCGTCCCAGCGCAGGGCCACGCGATGCAGCGGGCAGGCCAGCCGGAAGGCGAGGCGGGCCAGGCCGGTCCGCACCAGGATGTCGCGTCCGGGCAGTGCGTAGCGCAGCCCGTGCTCGCGCGTGCCGGCGACGCCGTCGTCACCGCTGTTGCCGTCCAGGTAGGCGAGCACCGGGTGCCCCTCGCGCACCGCCGTGACCACGGCCCGCATGAAGCCCGGTTCGCCGACGGCCGCCCACCGCGCAGCATCACGGTGGCGCAGGTTGCGCTGCAGCGTGATGGCCGCCTCGCGGAAGCGCGGCAGTGCGCTGCCGTTGAGCAGGATCAGCGGCTGCAGCCCGGCCGCGAGCCAGGGTTCGGCCAGCAGCTGGTACGGCCCCGTGTGCAGCGACACGGTGATGCCCGACACCAGGCCGGGACGGGCCGCAAAGAAGGTGCGGCCCGGGGACAGGAGGTCCGTGTCCCCGGACCACAACCTGGCGAGAGCCTCCCGTTCCCTCGCCAGGATCGCCGCCTGTTCACGCTTGACCGCCGCCAGCTCGGCCGGCCCGGCGTCCGGGAACAGGGCCCGGAAGTTCCAGAGATCCCATGCCGCCGCGTGGGCGGCCTTGCCGGCGGGAGCTGCCGGCCGCCGGCCGGGCCCGCCGCTCCCCGGAGCGGCAGGCCGCGGCGGGCGGCCGGAACGCAGGTCACCCGGCTGCGGGAGACGGCTCAAAAGCCGCCGCCGCTGGTCGGGCCGGTGCCCCAGAAGTCGCCGCCGGGCGTCGGGTCTTCGGCCACCGTCGGCGTACCGAAGACCGTGTCGGGCGGGATCTTGCAGCTGCAGCAGACCGAGACATCGGTTCCCTCGGCGCCGTCGAGGCTGCCGGCCAGCAGCGGCGCGAACTCCAGCCGCTGTTCGAGTTCCGCCGCGCCCAGTCCCTGCAGGCTGGCTTCGAGCTCGGCGTCGGTGAAGACGGGGTTCTGAGATTCGTTCACGTGGTCCCTCCTTGGAATGTGAATCGTGAGCGGTGGACGACGATCCCATGGCAAGGAGGGCGCCCCGCTGACGGCGCGGAGGCAAGCGAATGCCGGACAGGAACTTGCGGGGGCGGTCGCCGCATTCGGGGCGGCGGCGGCGGCAACCGGCGGTGACGGCCGCGTGCGTCATGTCGGCCCGGGGCGTCAGCACAACGCAGCGCGCCCGCGGGATGCGGGCGGCAGTTGCATCAGGCAGGGAGGCGGGAATCTACTCGTCGGCGTGCATGACCACGAAGTCGGTGCCGGGCGGCAGGCTGCGGTACATCTCGGAATAGGCCTCGGGCGTCAGCTGGATGCGCACGCGCAGCAGGTCGGGCGCGCCTTCGCGCAACATGCGGATCTTCTCGCGGAACCCGGTCGCCAGTTCGTTCGGGGGCAGCTCGCCCTTCTGCTCGGCAACGCCGCCGGTCACCTCGAGGGCCAGCCCCTCGGCAAAGCGGATGCGATACAGCGACGGCACCGGGATGGCTTCCTCGGGCGTGGGCGGCACCATCACCTCGCCGGTACCGGTGCCGACTTCGGGCCCGACGATCTCGGTGCGCGCGCCCGGGTGCGGCGGGTCCAGCTTGGCGCCGGTCCACACGCGCTCGTGCCAGTCGCGCGGCAGCGGAGCCGCCCCGCCCAGGCGCCGGGGCGTGGCGACCTTCACCTCGGCCACGTCGAAATTGCGGATCACGACGCCGCCCAGGACCAGCTGCAGCTTCTTCGCGGACTCGTCGAGCACCAGGAAGAACGAATCGGTGCCGGCCTTGGACAGCCAGTCCTTCAGCGCAGGATTCGCCGGGAAGACTGCGGGGGCGCGCACGGGCTCGGCTGTCTTGCCGTCAGCCTTCGCGTCGGCGGCCTTGTCCTTGGACGTGGATTTGGCAGTGGATTTGGCCGCTTCAGGCTTCGTCTTCGGCGTCTCCGCGCGCGCGTCGCCCGTGGCTGCCGTCGCCATCAGCGCCAGCAGCCCCATCCCGACGATCAGCGTGCGCAACGTCTTCATCCGGGGCCGCCTCAGTAGATGTAGATGGGCGTCCCGATGGGACACTCTTTGTAGACCATCGCCAGGTCGTTCTTGCCCAGGCGCACGCAGCCGTGCGTGACGCCGCGGCCGAGCAGGCGCTCGTACAGGGTGCCGTGGATCATGTAGCCGTCGCCGAGGTCCAGCGCGTAGTCGCCGAGCATGCCCGTCTCGACACGGTCACTATTCCGTCGCGGCAGCGCCTCGCCCTTCTCGATGTAGTCCCAGTCAGGACGCGTCCAGGTGGGATCGGTGCGCTTGTTCCTCACGCGATGGATGCCGCGCGGCGTGTCGAACACCCACTGGCGACCCTTACGCTTGCTGCTGTCGCGCTCGATCAGCCGATAGCCCGAACCGGCCGAACACACCGCCGACAGCGTGGTCGTGGTGCCCTTGCGCACCTCGAGCCGGTTGTGCGTGCGATCGATGACGATGTAGACCTTCGCCGGCGGCTTCGTGAAGTTCTTCTCGAGCTTCAGGCGATCGGTCTTGCCCTTCGAGGCCAGGCTGAAGTCCGGGTCGCGGTAGCGGTAGCCGGAACGGTCGATCATGAGCAGACCGGTGGCACCGACGATCACGACGATCGCCAGCAGGATACCGGTGCCGATCAGGATGCGACGCTTCATCGGGCTCCCTGCAGGCTGCTGGCGTGGGCACGCCAGACATCGGAATAGGCGCCGCCGTTGCCGTCGCCGCCAACGATCGTCACCGGCGTGCCCACCGACACTCGGGAGAACAGGTCGTCGATATCGCGGTCCGACAGGGCCACGCAACCCTGGGTCCAGTCCTCGTCCCGGCCGCCGTTGCCGTGGATCTCGATCAGGTGGCCGATCCGCGCGTTGCGGGCGATGCGCCCGGCCCGCTTGGCCGCGTCGAACTCGCGGCGGTCTTCGGCGTTCGGGTAGTCCAGCATCAGGGCTTTATAATACTTCGTAGCGCCCTTCGCCCGCTTGCTCGTGATGCGATAGCGGCCCTCGGGGGTGGCGCCGTCGCCGGACACGCGCTTGGGCTGCAGGCGGTTCTTGCCCAGGTCGGCGTTATAGGTGCGCGTCCGCACGCCGTTCTGGTAGAGCGCGACCTCGTTGCGCTCCTTGTAGACGATGACCGCCGAGCCGCCGCCCTTGGTGCGGTTGATGGTCTCGTTGACCCAGCCGCGCCACTTGGCGATCAGGCCGGGATCGGCAAAGCGCGCCGCGTTGGGCATGGCGCCCACGCGGGCGGCCTGGGCCTCCTGCGTGGCGCGCGAGGCGGCCTTCACGGCTGATTCGTAGTCGCCCTTCTTCATCGCCAGGCGTGCTTCCTCGGCCAGCGAGCGTGCACGCTGCAGCCGGGCGCGTTCATGCGGCGGGAAGGGCAGGTTGTCGGCCAGACGCACGGCGTCGCCGACCACGGTGTTCGAACGGCCGACGGCCGCCTCGGCCGCCTGCCTGGCCTCGGCCACGCGCCGTCCCGCCGATTCCAGCACGGAAGCCACGGTCGCCGACGTGAGCCGGTACTCCGAGGCTGCCTGGCGGAAGTCGCGACGCCACGCGAACGCCGCCGACTGACGCCTGTCTTCGGCGAACGAACGGTCCATGTGCTGCCGCAACAGCGCGATTTCTTCGGGAAGCACGCCGTCACTGCCGACCGCGACCTGGAGGGCCGACTCGGCTTCACTGCGCGCCGTCAGGGGGGGATGATGCCAGCCCTGCAGCCAGGGCCACGTCCAAGCGATCGCGGCGGCCATGACCGAAAAGGTCACGGCCGCCGCCACGATCAGACGCCGGGATGGTCGGCGAAGCTCCATCATGACTCCAGGTGTCCGTCTGCGAACCGTCTGCGCGACATCCGTGTCGCGCCTGTTACCCGGCTTAAGATCGACTTACTTCTTCTTCGCCGCACGCAGCGCGATGGCGTTGTTCACGTCAGCAGCGATGGTGTTGGCGGAGTTCATCGAAGCCTGGGCCTTCGACAGGGCTTCCTTGTAGCGGCCGGCGGCCAGGGTGCCGTCAGCATCGGCCAGCGACTGCTCGACGCCCATCAGGTCGCTCTGCAGCATCTTGATGTCCAGCTCGGAGCCCTTGCCCACCGGGGCCTCGGCCACCAGGCGCTGGGCCTCGACCAGGGCGGCACGGGCGGCGGCCAGGGCGTTCTCAGCCTCGGCCTTCGCGGCGGCCTTGTTGGCCTCGGTCGTCTGCACGCCGGCTTCCGCCGTCTGCTTCGCCGTCAGGGCCATCGCCTCGGCATTCTTGAACGAGCGGAACAGGGCGAACTTGGCCTTCTGGGCCTCGACCTCGGCCTTCAGCTGGGCCATGGCGTTCTGAGCATCGCTCAGGGCCTGGGGAGCGTACTCGGCGGCACCGGCAGCCTGCAGCTTGCCCAGGGAAGCCTCGGCATCCTGGATCGCCAGGGTCGGCTCCTTGGAGCAGCCGGCCAGCAGAGCGATGGCGGCGATCAGGATCACCGGAATGGCAGCATTACGAACGAAGCGCATTGTCGTCTCCTTCTTTTCCACGCGACTTGCGGCGGGAGAACATCCTCCCGTCGCCCACTCACGGTCGCGCCTCCGCAAGGACCCGGAACGTTGCCCGGGTAACCTCGGCACGGTGCGCCCGTTACACCTCAGATCCGAACCGGCGTTCTTGCCGGTCGGCATCGTACTCGATCAAAACCGTCTGACGCCCATCGCGCCATCGCACCTTGCCGTCCGACGGCAGACGTGTCAATGACGCGCCGACACAGGGCCCCGGAGAACCGACCGAAATGACGTCTTGTTGGCGTTAGGATTCGGTCCCGGCCTGGTCCGTTTGGCCGGCATAGGGTTTACGGACCTCCGGCGCCGCCTGCGGCAGGCGAACACCCGTGCGACGGACCGCGGCCCTCGCACGTTTTAGCTGGCGCTCATAATATGAACCGTTGACCGGTATACAAGTTATTTTTTTAGATTCCGGGCCGCCAAGCCTGTCCACCAAGCTCCGGACTGCCCCGCCGCTGGGCTCCGGCGGCCCCATCAATGACTTTGAATGTCCGGTTTCCCTGCCCGGACCTCGACCCGGTATCCGGAGTACTTGCGCAGGTTGATGACCCCGCCTTCGAAGAGCAGGTACTGCCCCTTGATGCCCTGGAGCACCCCGCCTGCCGCGGGGGATTTGTCGAGGTTGAAGCTGGTGACCTTTTCCGGCCAGCTGCGCACCGGATAGTGGAACGTCGCGATGGCGCGCTCGGAGGCCGGCAGCAACGGCGCGCCCCAGGCCTCGAGGCGTGCCGCCACCTCGTGCGCGAACGGTTCCAGTGCGGCCACGTCGGGATCGCCCTTGAGCATGCGCGTCCAGTGCGTCTTGTCGGCGTAGCCCTCGTCGCTGAGTCGCTTCTCGAGAAGGCCCACGCCGCGCCTGTCGGGCAGCAGCGCCAACGGCACCGCCGCCACCGCCCCCTGGTCGATCCAGCGCGAGGGCAGGTTCACGCGCCTGGTGATGCCCACCTTCACGCCGCTGGTCAGCGACACGTAGAGTATGTGCGGCTGGAAGCACTGCGATTGCGCGAAGGCCTCGTCGCGGCAGGGATGGTCGGCCTGCCCGTGATGGCACAGCTCGGGCTTGACGATGCAGATGTCGGCTTCGGGCCGCGACTGTGAGCAGGGGAAGCAGAAGCCGTCACCGAAGGTCTTCTTCGTGGCGCGGCCGCACAGCGTACAGCGGATCTCGCCGAGGAAACGGAGGTGCACCTCGCCGCCCACATGCGGGGTCAGCGCATGGTCGGCCACCGGAATGGAACCGATGGTCGCGTCCTTCAGGTGATAGGCGACGGGATCGCCGGCCTCGACGCGCATCTTGCGCAGGATGCCCGTCCAGACGATGGGCACCTCGTTCGCGGCGGACTCGTTGACGGCGGACATGGCGCCTCCACGTGAAACGCCGCGGGCCGGGTGCCCGCGGCGCTTCCAGGTTAGCGGACGCGGGCGACGAGCGCCACGCCGGCTAGTAATAGGCCGCCGTGCGCAGCGTGCGTTCGCGGCCGTCGGACATCGTCAGACGCACGTCCTTGCCGTCGCCGGCCCGCGACCAGGCAGCCCAGCTCAGCCACCAGTCGGCGGTGACCGGTGCGCCGTCGAGCGCGGTGATGCGTTCCTCAGCCTGCCAGCCCGCGGCCGCGGCCGGACTGCCCGGGGCGACGAATGCCACGACCAGGGCGTCTCCGTCACGCCACACATCGAGTCCGAGCCGGTCGCGCAGCAACGGCTCCCCGAAGTTCGCGCCCGGCTCCAGCCACAGGCAGTCGTGCGCATAGTCGAACGTGACGCGGAACCGGTTGAGGATGCCGGCGCCGAGGTTGCCCGCCAGCTTCGCGGTGTCGAACGCGCCGCCGACGTCGTCGCGATGGAACGCCGTCGGTACGTCGTGCAGTTCGTAGCCCGCAAGCGCCACCGAGCGCAGCGTGCCGGTCGTCGTCTCGATGTTGCCGCCCACGCCGCCGCCCTGCGCGCGCGACGTGCGCCGGCCTTCGAGCAGTCGGTTGTCGTCCGTGTAGCGGCGGAACACGGTCAGGGCGCCGCCCTGCCCGGTGTCCAGCGCAAAGACGGCCTCAGGCAGCCCCTCGACCGACATCTTCACGTGCCGATGACCGTCGACGCCGGGCAGCACCTCGAGCCGATGGCCCTTCCCCGCGTACTGGAAATGTTCGGGATCGTGGAAGCGGATGCGGGCGCCCGGGTAGTCGACGTCCACGGTCAGGGCGTGGAACACTTCCTTGCCGAGGATGACCGGCATCTCGCGTCCCAGCTGGCGGGCGATATCCGAAAGGTCGATGGTCGCCGCCGTGACCGGCCCGAGCACCAGGCCGCCGATCTCGAGCGTGACGCCCTCGACGATGCCGGCGGTCGTCGTCCCGCCCACGCCCTGCGCCGGCACGGCGCCGGTGGACCTGAGGCCCAGGCGGTCGCTCACGGCGCTGTCCAGCACGGTGATGCCGGCTCCGGAATCAAGCACGATGGAGGTCGTGACGCCGTTGACGCGCCCCTCCAGGAAGATCCAGCGTTCCATGTAGAGTTCGACCGGAATCCAGTCGGTGGCGGCCGCCCCGCCGGCCAGGCGGAACAGCCGTGGCGAAGCCTGCGCCCCCGGGCGCGCAAACAAATCGTCCGCCAGGCCGCGGTTCGCCGCCAGCGTCGTCCAGGTCACGGTCTGGTTCTGCAGCGGATTTTCGTCCAGCGTCTCCTGGCGGTACGGCAGGCGCAGGCCAGCCTCCTCGCGCAGGTCCAGCGTGTGGATCCACTGCGCGCGGCCGTCGCGGATCTCGCGCGACCACAGGGACTCCCCGCTGTCCGCATCGAGCAGCAGGTCGTAGGCATCGCCGTCCGGATAGGCGAAGCGGAGCACGGCCCAGGTGCGATCGTCCTTCGTCTCGTCGGGCAGGCGCGTGACCTCGACGCCGTGTCCGTCGAGATGGCGGCTGAACGTGCGCTCCAGGGCGCGGCGCAGGCCCGCAGCCTTGGCCGCTCCCATGGGCTCCACCTGGCCGCTGGCGTTGCGCTCCCAGGCGTCGTCGCCGTCGATCGCTTCGGTGGTGCGGAACACCTTCAGGTCGACACTCATCAACTGCCGGCCGTCACGACGCACGTGCACCGAGAGCGGCCCGCTGAGCCCGGCCACCTCGACGGTGCCTTCGAGCGTCAGATCGTGCAGCGCCTCCAGCGCCTGGCGACCACCGAGCCAGCTGATGTGGCGCTCGACGAGAGGTGCCGCCTCCGGAGCGATCGCGCCGCGCGCAGGCATCGCGAGGCCCACCCACAACACCGCGGCTACGGACAGCAACGCGCGCGAGGTGTGCGCGCCGGGAAACGGGTATCGGTTCATGACTCGCCTTTCCGGTCATTGTCGGGGTCCTCGGAGGGCGGCGCATTGCCGGCCACCTGCGCGCGCAGGCGACGCAGGCCCGGCGGATCGGCCGCCAGGACGGTGATGCCGTCCAGTTGCACGGCCGCCTCGCCGTCGAGGCGGACTTCTTCGCGATCGTTGGCGCTGCCGGTGGCCGCCACGAGCAGTTCCATCGCCAGGTGATTGTGATGCAGGCACGACAGGAACGCGCTCCCGCTCCACACCGCCTGGTGCACCTGCTGCAGGTCCGGCGAAAGCAGGGCCAGCAGGTGCTCATCGCCGTCGACGACGAGCGAGAGTTGCTGGCCGGGCCAGCGTCCCGGCGCTCCCTTGCCCCCGCAGTTCACGACCCGCGCGGCGCCCGCCGTCGCTTGCGCATAGGCACGTATCGTCACGCCGACCCCACGCGCGGCGCAGGCCGCCAGGTCGGCCTGCAGTTCGTCCAGGACGGCCGGGAACAGGTCGGCCAGCACGATTTGCCGGGTGCGTCCGAGCATCGCCCGCGCGCGCTCGAACACCTGGTCGCGGTCGCGCAGGGCGTAGACCCGGTCGTCCCCGCACTCGGGCGCCAGTTCCGCGAGGGCGGCCGAGGCGGCGGCCCGGCGTTCGCGAGACCTTCGTTCCAGCCCGGCGAGCAGTTCCGCCGGCGGCACCGCGCGCACGGCGCCGCCGCCGCCTTCGTCCACCAGCACCGCGCCCTGGTCGGCCAGCGCGGCCAGCGCCTTGTAGGTGTTGGCCGTGGGTTTGCCGATGGCGTGGCTGATCCGGTAGCCGGTGGCCGCAGCATGGCGCAGCAGGTAGGCGTAGACCTGCGCCTCCAGGGCGGTGAAGCCCAGGTCCTGCAGGGCGCGGGTCGCGTTTTCAGTAGTAGTCATAACTACTACTTTACTCGAATCCGCCCGGGACGTCAAGCCCGCCCCCGCGCACGGGTGACAGGCGGCCCGGCGGCCGGTATGCTGCGGCCCGCCACCCGCACACCCGGCCAGGAGAACGGATGCTCAACCGGATCTGGACCTTCTTCTTCATCGGCGGCTTCGTAGCCGCCGTCGGCCGCACGCTGGCCGGCCACAGCGAGGTCTGGCGCGAAATGGTCGGCGCCACCTTCGACATGGCCAAGACCGGCTTCGAGATCGCCCTGGGCCTGACCGGCGTCATGTGCCTGTGGCTGGGCATCATGCGCATCGGCGAGCGCGGCGGGGCCGTCGAGTTCCTGGCCCGCGTCTTCGGCCCCCTCGGCCGGCGCCTGTTCCCGGGCATCCCGGCCGGGCACCCCGCGCACGGCAGCATCGTCATGAACATGGCCGCCAACATGCTGGGCCTCGACAACGCGGCCACGCCGCTGGGCCTCAAGGCGATGGGCCAGCTGCAGGAGCTGAACCCGCAGAAGGACACCGCCAGCAACGACCAGATCCTGTTCCTGGTGATCAACGCCTCTTCCGTGACGATCGTGCCGACGACCATCATGACCTTCCGCGCGCAGATGGGCGCCGCCGACCCGACCGACGTCTTCCTGCCGATCCTCGTCGCCACCTTCTGCTCGACGATGGCTGGCCTGCTGGCCACGGGCCTCATCCAGCGCCTGCGTCTGTGGGACAAGGTCGTGCTGGCCTACCTCGGCGGCCTCACGGCGATCGTCGGCGGCCTGGTCGCCTATTTCGCGCAGCTGGACAAGGCGGCCCTCGAATCCCAATCGTCGCTCCTGGCCAACGTGCTGGTCTTCGGGCTGATCCTCGCCTTCCTCGCGGCCGGCATGCGGCGGCGCGTCGACCTCTTCAGCAGCTTCGTCGAGGGCGGCAAGGAGGGCTTCCAGGTGGCCATCGGCATCGTGCCCTACCTGGTGGCGATGCTCGTGGGCATCGGCGTGTTCCGCGCCAGCGGCGCCCTCGAGCTGATCCTCGGCGGCGTGCGCTCGCTGGTCGAGGCGGTCGGCGGCGACACCCGCTGGGTCGAGGGCCTGCCCACCATGCTGATGAAGCCGCTCAGCGGCAGCGGCGCACGCGGCATGATGATCGAGACGATGAAGAACAGCGGCGCCGACTCGTTCGCCGGCCGGCTGGCCTCCACGATCCAGGGCAGCAGTGAAACCACGTTCTACGTGCTGGCCGTGTACTTCGGCTCGGTGGGCATCCGCAAGTCGCGCCACGCGATCGCGTGCGGCCTGATCGCCGACGTGGCCGGGTTCGTGGCGGCGATCGGGATGGTGTACCTGTTCTGGGGTTAGCGTGACGCGGCACGCTTGCGCCGGCGCAAGTGGCAGCGGCAGGTCGGTGTGCAGTCAGGCGCTTTCGCCAAGGTCGGTGTCCGTCCTTCATGAATCCGTTCCATCGACAGCTCCTGGTCACGTTCACGCGCAACTTCGCGATCGTGTTCCTTGTGCTGGCGCCGGTCGCACTGGGTATCGGCGTGGCAAGACCGGGCGAGGTCTCGTCACTGTCCGGTTCTCCCTCGGGCAGCCTGCCGATGGCTTTGGCCACACTGCTCCTGGCCGCGGCCCCAACGGTCCTGCCACTGGTGTTCCTGATCGCGACCCTGGTCACGGTCGGCGACCTGGCGCGATATGGCGAGATCACGGCGCTCCAGGCTGCAGGCTGGTCACCAGTGCGGATCTTCCGGCCGCTGATATCACTCGGGCTGGTGGGATCAGGGGCGATGGCAATCCTGAAGTTGATCGGCACAGGCGATATGACTCCCCACTCCGGGCAATCCAGCCAGGCAGCCTTGACGGCCTTGTACGGCGCCCACGCCGCCATCCTGGGCTGCCTTCTCGCAGTCCTGACGGCCGTTCCACTGGCAGCGACGATGAAACGGCGCGACCCGTTCGTCGGATTCGGCGCAGCACTGGGGATCCACGTGCTTCACCAGGTCGCCTCCGCAGCGGCCTTCGCCTTCGGACGCCACGGCAAGCTGCCGCCCCTGGCGGCGGGCTGGGGCGGTACGTCAGTGCTGGTGGTTGTGATCGCCCTTCTCTGGCGGCGATTGGACCGCGAACCCATCCCTCGGAGAGGGGCGCCCTAGTTTCTTTCGATCATCATCAAATCAGATTTGACGTTCTCCCCATCTGACCTATTTTGTTTCGACCTTCGTCGAAATGGAATCGCGATGTCTGAACAGGAACACGCCACCCGCCTGCTGCAGGCCCTGGCCGACCCCACGCGCCTGCGCCTGGTGGCGGCCCTGCTGGAACAGCCGGCCTGCGTCGAGGAACTGGCCGAGCGGCTCGGTCTCTCGGCGCCCACCATCTCGCACCACCTGGGCAAGCTGGACCAGGCCGGGCTGCTGAACCGGCGGCGCGAGCAGTACTACACCGTCTGCGAGGCGCGGCCGGGCCCGCTGGCCCGCACGCTGCGCGAGCTGGTGGCCACGGCGGCCGACCAGCCGGGGGCCGAAGAGGCGCGGCAGCACCTGCTCCGGCAACGGCTGCTCGCGACGTTCTTCGACAACGGGCGCCTGCGGCAGCTGCCGGCGCAGCGCAAGAAGCGGCGGGTGGTGCTCGCGGCGTTCGCCGCCGATTTCGCCGTCGACCGCGACTACGCCGAACCCGAGGTGAACGAGATCATCGCGCGGCGGTTCGCCGACTACTGCACCATCCGGCGTGAACTGGTCGACGACCGCCTGCTGAGCCGCGCCAAGACGTCCGGGCAGCTGCTGCAGTACCGCCGCACGGGCGAGGTGCCCGTGGCGGCGCTGCCATGGCCGATTGCCGCCGGCGACTCGCGCAGTGCAGATGAAGGAGCGGGCATCACCCGGATGAAGGGAACCGATCGCATGACGGACGGGGACAACCAGGACACCGCGGCGGCAGGCATGGGCGACACCCGTCCGGACCAGCGCCTGGACCTGCGTCGGCGCAAGGAGTGGATGGATCTCTACAAGCAGGCGCGCAAGGCGGCCGGCATCTACGCTGTGCGCAACACGGCCACGGGCCGCGTGCTGCTGGGCAGCAGCGTGAACCTGCACGGCCCCCTGAACCGCCATCGCACCGAACTGAAGCTGGGCAGCCACCGCTGCACCGAACTGCAGGCCGACTGGAACCGGCTTGGCCAGGACGCCTTCGTGTTCGAGATCCTCGACAAGCTGCCCGACGACCTGGCCGGGCTGGAACGCGACGGGGCCCTGCGGCAGCTGGAACTGAAATGGCTTGCCGAGTACCCGCCTTCGAGCGAGCGCTGCTACAATACGAGCGGGAAGATCCGCGTCCGGCAGTTCTGACGACCCATCGATTCCGGAGGTCCGCATGTCGTTTCGTCGCATCCTGAGCCTGGCGCTGCTGGCGCTGTTGTCGGCGTTGCCGCCGGCAACCGCCGCCGCCGGTCCGTCGTTTGCCGATCACTTTGCCGACGCCACCCTGCGCGTCGACCTGAACCACACCGGCAATGCCGACGAGGAGATCGTCGCGCTCGACCGGCTGCACCTGGACGGCCCGTGGGCCGGGCCCCGCGTGAAGCTGGTCGACACGCTGGAACTGGGCCGGTACCGGGCGCGACTGCTGGATGCGGCCACGGGCGAACTGCTGTGGTCGCGCGGCTTCGACTCCTACTTCGGCGAGTGGAAGACGACAGGCCCGGCCGGCGAGGGCGTGCGCCGCACCTACCACGAATCGGTGCGGTGCCCGCTGCCGCTGCGCGAAGCGGTGCTGGCGCTCGACCACCGCGGCGCCGACAACACGCTGCGCGAGGTGTTCCGGACGACCATCGACCCGCAGAGCCCGGAACTGCGGCGCGAGCCGCTCGCCGACGACCTGGTCACGGTCGAGGCCCATGTGGGCGGCGGGACGGCCGCATGCGTGGACGTGGTGATCCTCGGCGAGGGCTACACGAAGGACGACACCGCGAAGTTCGAGGCCGACGTGCGCCGGTTTGCCGATGCCCTGCTGGGCCGCGAGCCGTTCGCCTCGCTGAAGCGCCGCGTCAGCGTGCGCGGCGTGCTCAAGCCGTCGCAGGATCGCGGCTGCGACGAGCCGACGCGCGGCGTGCACCGGCAGACGGCCCTCGGCTGCACCTTCAATTCGCTGGGCTCCGAGCGCTACCTGCTGACCGAGGACAACCGCGCCATCCGCGAGGTCGCCCGCGCCGTGCCGTACGACGTGCTTTCGATCATGGTCAACCACACGCGCTACGGCGGCGGCGGCATCTACAACCTGTTCAACACCTTCACCAGCGACAACCAGTGGAGCGGATACGTCTTCGTGCACGAGTTCGGCCACGGCTTCGCCGGCCTGGCCGACGAGTACTATTCGTCGAGCACGGCCTATACCGACTTCTATCCCGCCGGCGTCGAGCCCGTCGAGCGCAACATCACGCGCCTTCCGGGCGGCAAGCCGAAGTGGGCCGGCCTGGTCGGCGCCGGTGTTCCGGTACCGACACCCTGGGCCAAGGCCGAACACGACGCGATGGACGCGGACTACCAGAAGCAGCGCGGCGAACTCGACGCCCTCATCGCGAAGCTCATGACCAGCGGGGCGCCGCAGGCCGAGTCCGATGCGGCCATCCTCGAGAGCGAGGACCTTTCGCGCGAGCACCAGCAGCGCCTGGACGCCTGGTTCGCGAAGCAGCCCCGGTTCGGTCAGGTGGGCGCCTTCGAAGGCGCGGGCTACTGCACGAGCGGCGTCTACCGCTCGCAACTCGACTGTATCATGTTCAGCAAGGGCCTGAAGGACTTCTGCGCCGCCTGCGGGGCGGGTATCCGCGAAGTGATCGAGGCTTCGACCGACCACCCTGCGACGACGGAGAAGTGACGATGAACCTGCGCCATTTTCGACTCATTGCCATGACGCTTGCCACCCTCCTGGCGGCCGCCGGCTGCCAGGGCCAGCCGGCCGGACAGCAGGCGCAGGGCAACGGTGCGGCCGGCGCTGCCGCCGCACCCGAGGTCTCGGGCCGGCTCGAGGGCGGCCTTCGGCTGGTGACCATCGACGCGGCCGAGCCGTCGCCGGTGGTACGCGTGTACCGCGGCGACTACGTGCAGCTGGCGCTGGCCGGCGGCGGGCCCTTCACCGTGACCGTCGACTCGCTGAAACAGTCGTGGACGTGGCCGATCCCCGAGGGCGGCAAGCCCTACCTGAAGATGTCGGACCCGGGCCGTTTCGCGTTCAACGCGGGCCCGGTCAGCGGCACCTTCGAGGTGCTCGAATACCAGGCCGCGGCCTACCGCGAAATGGGAGCGGCCGAGGCGGCCACGACGATCGCCAACCTCAAGCCGTTCGTGCTCGACGTGCGCACCGCGGGCGAGTTCGCGGGAGGCCACCTGGAAGGCGCGGTGCTGTTGCCGGTGCAGCAGATGCAGGCTCGGCTCGGTGAGCTGTCCGCGCACCGCGACGACCCGGTGTTCATCTACTGCCAGTCCGGCAACCGCAGCACGGTGGCGGCGAAGCTGCTCATCGACGCCGGCTTCACCAACGTGATGAACCTGCGGCGCGGCATCATCGAATGGAAGGGCGCCGGCCTTCCGGTCGTGAAATAGCGCGGATGCGCCCGTCCCGTCGATGGGGCCCGGCCTGAGGCCGGGCCTTTCCCATGGTCAGGCCCGCCCTAGGGGTTCGGCCCTTCGTGGCAGCGCCAGCACGAAACACCGCTGCCGCCGCCGCGGAAATCGGCGCCGTGACATTCGGTGCAGGCCGCGGCGCCGCCGTCCTCGGCAACACTGCCGTGGGCGTCGGGATCGGCCCAGCCCAATGGATGCACGGCGTACGGCCCCACGTGGCACTGGTAGCACGTGATGCTCGTCCAGCCGCCCTGGTAGTCGACGCCGTGGCAGGTGCCGCAGGCCGCCGGCCCGTAGAGGCTCGCCGTTCGACCGTGGCCCGTGTAGTGGGACCAGCCCGCCGGATGACCACCCGGGCCGTCATGGCACTCGTAGCAGGAAGTTGCAGACCAGCCGCCGCGGTAGTCGGCACCGTGGCAGGCTGCGCAGGCAGCGGCGCCGCCGTCCTCGACCGCACTCCCGTGCTGCGACTCGTTGGCCCAGTTCGCGGGATGGCCGCCGGGGCCGTTGTGGCACTGACTGCACGAGACGCCGCTGCGGCCACCGGTCAGGTCGGCGCCGTGGCAGTTCACGCACCCGGAAGTCCCGTTGGCGCGCACATCAGCGCCGTGCTGCCCGGGTTCGGCGTAGCCGTCGCCATGGCGGCCGGTCGGGCCGCCGTGGCACTGGTAGCAGGAGACGCTCGTCCAGCCGCCGCGGAAATCCGCGCCGTGGCAGACAGCGCAGCCGGCCACGGCCGCGCCCTGGGCCGCCGTACCGTGCGCCAGCTGTTCCTCCCAGCCGAGCGGGTGACCGCCCGGGCCATCGTGGCACACGTAGCAGGAAACGCCGGCAACGCCGCCGCGGAAATCGAAGCCGTGGCACGAGGCGCAGGCGCTGCCGCCGTCAGCGATGACAGCCGAACCGTGGACGTCGGGCGCACCCCAGCCGGCCGGGTGGTTGGAAGCCAGGTTCTCGTGGCAACCCGCACAGGAGACGCGGGCCCAGCCGCCACGCAGGTCCAGCCCATGGCAGGCCGTGCACAGTCCGCTGCCGTTGGCCAGCGCGACCGGGCCGTGCGCCGCCGCATCGACCCAGCCTTCCGGGTGGCCGCCGGCGCCGGTGTGGCACGAGGAGCAGGCGGGCGCGTCGCCGTCGCCCTGGAGATCGTCGGCATGGCAGGTGCGGCAGTCGTCGGCGCCGTCGCGCGTGACGAAGCGGCCGTGGAAGGCGCCGCTGGCCGGTTCCGTCCAGGCTTCGTCATGCACCGCGGCAACAGGCGCCTGGCGCGGCGGTGCCTCGTCGTCGCAGCCGCCGAGCAGCAGGATGGCCGCGGGAAGCGCCAGGATCCACGGGCGGCTCGCGAAACGGAGGACACGGGGGAAAGCCTGGGAACGTCGCATCGAGCCGGTCCTCCGGTTGAAAGCGGTCGGGAAACGCGTTCGGAAGGTGTGGGCCCGGGGAGTGGTACTGGGCTGAGCATAAAGCACCCGGTCCCAAAAACCACATCATTTCAGCATGGTCCTGCGAATGAGATTATCAATATCAGAAAGCGGCAACGTGCGACCTTCGTTGACCTCCGCGCCATTCTTGCTATTCTCGCGCTCCCGTTACTGGTTTGACAAGTACCTGTGCGCCGTCGGCATTCCACCGGCCTGGCGCCGCCCGGTTTCCAGCATGGAGGTCGCCTGTCATGGCGTTCCGCGATCAGGATGCACTCGACTATCACAGCCAAGGTCGTCCCGGCAAGACCGAGGTCGTTCCGACCAAGCCGTGCCTGACGGCTCGCGACCTGTCGCTGGCGTACTCGCCGGGCGTCGCGATCCCCTGCCTGGAGATCGAAAAGAACCCCGCCGACGCCTACAAGTACACGAACAAGGGCAACCTGGTGGCCGTGTTCTCGAACGGCACCGCGGTGCTGGGCCTCGGCGACATCGGTGCCCTGGGCGGCAAGCCGGTGATGGAAGGCAAGGGCGTCCTGTTCAAGCGCTTCGGCCATGTCGACGTCTTCGACATCGAAGTCGATTCGCACGACCCCGAAGAGATCATCAAGTGCTGCAAGATGCTCGAGCCGACGTTCGGCGGCATCAACCTGGAAGACATCAAGGCGCCCGAGTGCTTCTACATCGAGGAGCGCCTGCGCGCCGAGATGAAGATCCCCGTCTTCCATGACGACCAGCACGGCACGGCGATCATCTCGGGCGCCGGCCTGATCAATGCCGCGCACATCCAGGGCAAGAAGCTGAAGGACCTGAAGGTCGTCGTGTCGGGCGCCGGCGCCTCGGCCATCGCCTGCGCGAAGTTCGCCGAATTGCTGGGCGTGCCCCTGGCGAACATCTCGCTCGTCGACAGCAAGGGTGTCTGCTACAAGGGCCGCACCGAGGGCATGAACAAGTACAAGGAGTACTTCGCCCACGAGACGAAGAACCGCACGCTGGCCGACGCCATGAAGGGCGCGGACGTGTTCTACGGCTGCTCGGTCAAGGGCCTGGTCAGCCAGGACATGGTGCGTTCGATGGCCGACAAGCCCATCGTCTTCGCCATGGCCAACCCCGATCCGGAAATCTCCTACCCCGATGCGATGGCCGCCCGCAAGGACCTGATCATGGCCACCGGCCGTTCGGACTACCCGAACCAGGTCAACAACGTGCTGGGCTTCCCGTTCATCTTCCGCGGCGCGCTGGACGTGCGGGCCAGCGCCATCACCGAAGGCATGAAGCTGGCCGCGTCGCACGCGCTGGCCGAACTGGCGCGCGAGCCGGTGCCCTCGTACGTCTCGGCAGCCTACGGCGGCCAGACGTTCGAGTTCGGCACCGACTACATCATCCCCAAGCCGTTCGACTCCCGCGTGCTGTCGCGCGTGGCGTTCGCCGTGGCCAAGGCAGCCTGCGACGAGGGCGTGGCCGGCTTGCCCATCACCGACTGGGCCGCCTACCGCGAGCGCCTCGAGAGCATGACCAACCGCTCGCTGCTGGTGATGCACAACATCCGCGCGGCGGCCAAGCGCGCGCCGCAGCGGATCATCTTCGCCGACGGCGAGAGCGACCGCGTGCTCGAGGCGTGCCGCGTGGTGTCGTCGGAAGGCCTGGCCAAACCGACGCTGCTGGGACAGCCCGAGATCATCAAGGCCCGCGCCGCTGCGTTGAATATCGACCTCTCGGCCGTCAAGATTGTCGACTCGTCCTGCGGCGACCAGCACGAGGCGATGGCGCAGATGCTGTTCAAGGAGAAGTCGCGCCACGGCTACGACCTGGAGCGGGCCCGCCGCATGGTCCAGTTGCCGATTCACCATGGAGTGATGCTGTTGAGGGCCGGCGAGGCCGACGGCATGGTCTGTGGCGCCCAACGCTCGTACGTCGAGACGCTGAAGATCGTGCTGTCGCTGGCCGAATTGAAGCCGGATGTCTCACGCGTCGTCGGCGTTCACGTCCTGCTGATCGAGGGCCGGGCCTACGTTTTCGCCGACACCACGGTGAATTTCAAGCCCGACTCCCGTCAATTGGCCGACATCGCCGTGCAGGCCTGCGATGTGGCCCGCCACTTCAACCTGGATCCCAACGTGGCGATGCTCTCATTCTCGACGTTTGGTGACAACGACCGGCCCGAAGCCCGCGTCGTGCGGGATGCCGTCTCCATCCTCCGCAAGGAACATCCGAAGATGAAGGTCGAAGGCGAGATGCGCGCCGACGCGGCCGTGCTGCCGGGCCAGTTGGGCAAACTGATTCCGGACTGCGCACTGACCGAGGCGGCAAACGTGTTCGTGTTCCCGGATCTGCAGAGCGCGAACATCGCCTACAAGCTGGTCGGCCACATGGGCAACCGCGAGGTCATCGGGCCGCTGCTGGTGGGCTTGAAGCAGCCGATCCACATGGTGTCGCTGGGCTCGACCGTGGATGAGATCGTCAATATGGCGGCGGTGGCCAGCTTCGAGGCCGGCCGATAGCGACGACTCTCAGCACCGCCTGCATGGAAAAGGGCGCCGGTCACACGACCGGCGCCCCTTTTTTCTGCGGCAGGAACCCGCGGACCTACATCCCCCACATATGCATGGTGTTCACGTCGCGGCCCATCAGCTTGAGGTAGTAGAACAGCTGGCTCTTGTGGCACTCGAGGTGGCCGATCATGCCCAGGAACTGGCGGCCCAGCGGCTGCGCGTCGTTCGGGCACCAGGGCGCGGCCACGAGCATGGTGTCGAGCTTGCCCTCGCCCGCTTCCTTGATCATCGCCAGGGCCAGCAGGCGGTCCTCGGCCAGCAGGCGACGCGCCTCCGCCACGCTGGCGACCGTCGGCAGGGCCTCGGCGGGCGGCAGCATGGCCTCCATCGGGATCTCGCCGCCTTCCGGCGCGCCTTCGCAGCCGGCCTCGGGCATGCCCCAGTCGCCGGTCAGGAAGCCGCGGCAGCAGAAGCCGCAGGCGTTGGTCAGGTGCATGAGCAACTGGCCGGTGGTCATCCAGTTGCGGCCCGAGGCCGGCTTCCAGCCCAGGTCGGCGTCGCCGACCATGGCCATCAGGCCGTCCGTGGCCTTGTACGTCGATTCGACCGAGGCATTCAGCAACAGGGTCCAGTTCATGGCGTCTTCTCCTTGGAACGGCGGCGGCGCGGGCGGCGCTGCCACCGTGGTCATTCTGGGGATTCGCCGAGACAATACCACAGTCGACGGCGAAAATAAAGCGAAAATTGACGCGCAATTTGCTTGCGCCGCGACGGGTCCGCGGTGATCCTAACCCCCCGGAGATAACGACTTCGGGAAAAACCGCTATTATGACGGCAAGCCTGTCGGCCGATACCCGGAGGCGGGCCCGCGCCGGGCGCCGCGCCGCGAATCCTGGGGGAACGCACTGTTGTTCTGGACCGCCGTCTTCTGGCTCAGCCTGCTTGGCCTGGTCTACGTGTACGCCGGGTATCCCCTGCTGGCGTGGCTGCTGGGCTCCGCCCTGAACCGGCGTGTCCAGTTCGGGCCACCGGGTGCCCACCAGCCGCGCGTGACGGTCCTCATCGCCGCCTTCAACGAGGCGCGCCACATCACGGCCACGGTCCGCAACAAGCTGGCCCAGGACTACCCTGCCGACCGCCTGGATGTGATCGTCGTCTCGGACGCCTCGGACGACGGCACCGACGAACTCGTGCGCGCCATCGGCGATGCGCGCGTGCGCCTGGTGCGCCAGGAACCGCGGGCGGGCAAGACCAGCGGCCTGAACCTGGCCATGCCCCACGCCACGGGCGAGATCATCGTCTTCTCGGACGCCAATTCGCTGTACGCGCCGGACACCATCGCGCGCCTGGTCGACAGTTTCGCCGACGGCGACGTGGGCTACGTGACCGGGCGCATGGTCTACAAGGCGGCCGACGGTTCACTGAGCGGCGAGGGCTGCTCGGCCTACATGCGCTACGAGAACCAGCTGCGGGCCTGGGAGACGCAGCTCGGGTCCATCGTCGGCGTGGACGGGGGCGTCGACGCCATCCGGCGCGCGCTCTACAAGCCGATGCGCGCCGACCAGCTGCCCGACTTCGTGCAGCCCCTGCGCGTGCGCGAACAGGGCTACCGTGTCGTCTACCAGCCCGAGGCGCTGCTGTACGAGGACGCGCTGGCCGCCACCGGCGACGAGTACCGCATGCGGGTGCGCGTGGCGTTGCGCGCCTTCCACGCCCTGAAGGACATGGCCGCCCTGCTCGATTTCTCGCGCTACGGCCTGTTCGCCTGGCAGCTCTGGTCGCACAAGGTGCTGCGCTACCTGGCGTTCCTCTTCATGATCGGCTGCCTGGTTTCGGCCTGGCTGCTGGCCGACCGCGCCGGCACCACGTTCTGGCGCCTGGCCATGGTGGCGCAGGTCGCCTTCTACGCCGCGGCGGCCTACGGGCACGTGGCGGCCCGCAGCGCGCCGCGGGTGATCGGCCTGGCCACCTACCTGTGCGTGCTGAACCTGGCCAGCGCCCAGGCGTTCTGGCAGTTCCTGCGCGGCCGCAAGCAGGTCATCTGGAAGCCGCGCACATGAATCCTTCGGACGGAGATCCCGCGCAGCGGCCACGCGGCCCCGCGGGGACCGGCTGGAGGGCGCTCCTGCGCTGGGAACGACACGTGCCCGCGCTGGCCATGCCGCGCTTCCTGCAGCACCGATGGGTGTGGCTGGCGATGATGGCCCTGGTGACGGTGCCGTTCTTCGTGAAGATCCCCGTCGTGCTGCGCCGGCACCCGGCCATCTCCCCGCTCGGCGACCAGTTCCATGTCGTGCTGATGGCGATCGTGGCCCTGCTCCTCTACTGGCGCGGACCGCTGCGCGGCCGGCTGTGGTTCGCGACCTTGGCCGCCATCACAGCGGGGGCGCTCGTCGAGTTCGTGCAGCCCCTGTTCGGGCGCGCGGCGCTCCTGAAGGACTTCCTGCTCGATATCGTCGGCATCGGCATCATCGTCGGCCTGATCCTGTGGAAGGGACACCGTCGTCGGAGCGGACTCGTGCTCATGTCGGTGCTCCTGTTGAGCGTCCCGGCGCAGCTGTACTACCTGCCGGGCGTGGTCGCGGCGAGCTACCAGTCGCGGCGCACGTTCCCGATGATCGCCGACTTCGAATCGGGCCTGGATCACTGGATCTGGGACGAGAACTTCCACTCGCTGCTGAAGTTCGTGAACGTGCCCGACGGCCCCAACGGACCCACGGGCGTGTTGCGCGCCACGAGCGGGCCGCCCGACCACTGGCCGGGCGTCAAGGTGCGGCGCTTCTCCCACGACTGGTCGAAGTTCCGGACGCTGGAGTTCGACGTGCGCGTGGTGATCGCCTCCACGGACAGCGTGCCGATGTCGTTGCGCCTGGACGACTACCTGGGCACGCGCGACAACCAGGGTGCCCGCCTGGGCTTCTTCGCGGACCGCCGCTGGCGCACCATCCGCTTCGACCTGACCCAGGCCTACCTCAGCGACAAGAGCCGGCCCCTCGACACATCGGATATGGAGTTGATCCTGGTCTACCTGCCGCGCCCCACGGCGCCGGTCGTGTACGAACTGGACAACTTCCGCCTGCGGAACTGATCCGCATTGGGACGGCGGCAACGAAAACGGCGGCCGGATGGGCCGCCGTCTTCCTGTCACTTCCCGGGCGCTCTTCCCGTACGATCTAGGCGAAGCGCTGCGAAGCCACGTTCCAGTCGATGACGTTCCACCACGCCTCGACGTACGCGGGACGCGCATTGCGCTTGTCCACGTAGTAGGCGTGCTCCCAGACGTCGACCGTCAGCACCGGCTTGATGCCCGTGCGCAGCGGCGTATCGGCATTGCTCGTGTTCACGATCTCGACGCCGCCGGCCGCGTTCTTCACCAGCCAGGTCCAGCCCGAGCCGAAGTTGCCGACCGCGCTGGCCGTGAACTTCACCTTGAACTCGGCGAACGAACCGAACGCCGCGTTGATGGCCGCCGCGAGCGCGCCGGTGGGCTCGCCGCCGCCCTTGGGGCCCATGCCCGTGAAGTAGAAGGTGTGGTTCCAGACCTGGGCCGCGTTGTTGAAGACGCCGCCGGCCGGGGCCTTCTTCACGATGTCCTCCAGCGAGGCCTCCGCGAACTCCGTGCCCTTGATCAGGTTGTTCAGGTTCGTGACGTAGGCCTGGTGATGCTTGCCGTAGTGGAAATCCAGCGTCTCGGCCGAGATATGCGGCTCCAGGCCGTTGCGCGCGTAGGGCAACTCGGGAAGCTTGTGCTCCATGGTTCCTCTCCCTGCTCTGGTGGCGGGCGCGCTCCGGACGGAGCCGCGGCCCGTTGTCGGCTCAACCCGGGCAGGATAACGAAGCATCCGGTGGCTCGCAACGGCGCGGCGCCTCAGCCGGCGCGTTCACCCACGCCCATGAACGCCTGCAGGCGACCTTCGGCGAGGTTCCCGCGCAGGTTGCGCGACATGCGCCCGGCCTCCGGCCCCAGCAGCAGGCGCACGCTCAGCGCGGCCGCCGGATCCCCGGCTGCGGCGAGGGCCTTCTGCGTCGCGAGCGCCTCGTCCAGCCAGCGCACCGTCAGTTCGGTGACGTCTTCCCAGTGCCGCAGGACGAACCCGCCGGCCGCCAGCGCGGCGCACCACTGCGGGGCCGTCACCAGGTGACTGTCGGCAGCCGTCACCGCCCAGGGCACGGGATAGAGCGGCTCGTGGCCGGCGCCCGCTCCCGAACCCGCACCGGCGAACACTTCGTGGAACGCATAGCGTCCGCGCGGCGCCAGGTGCCGATGCACGCAGGCCAGCCAGCCGGCCTTGTCGGCCACGTTCATCTGCGCCTGCTGCGACCAGGCCAGGTCGAAGCGCGGCCCGGGCAGGTCCAGCGCCAGGGCGTCGGCCTGCAGGATGACGATGTCGGCCGCAGTCTCTTCGCGGGCACAGGACGCACGGGAGTTGAGCGCGCGGGCGGCGCGGCAGTACTCGGCCACCACGTCGACGCCGGTCACAGAGCCCGCCGGGCCCACCAGCCGCCGCAGCCGACGCGCGGGCCCACCAATGCCGCAGCCCAGGTCCAGCACCCGTTCGCCGGGCGCGGGCGCCGCCAGCCGGGCCAGCTGCCCGGTGGCGGCGCTGCCGCCGGGGTGGAATTCGTCGGCCCGCGCCAGGACAGCTTCGCCGTCGGCGGCCGGGCCGCAGGCCGCCAGCAGCCCCTCGATCTCTTCGAGCAGGCCCTGGCGCCCGTAGTGGGCCTGCAGGTCGGGCCGCAGGTCGTTCACCACTGCCCCGCATAGCCGGTGCCGAACGGACCGGCCTCGTCCTGCAAGCGCCGCCAGTGCCAGCGCGCCATCTGCCGCAGGTGCAGCACGTCGTGCGCGCACCACGACGCCAGCAGGTCGCCGGCGCGGATCACCCCCAGCCTGGGATGCTGGTAGGCCGCGTCCCAATCGGGATCGCGCAGGGCGCGCAGCCAGTCCAGCGAACGGCCGCGCTCTTCGGCGAACGCAGCCATGGTTGCGGCAAACTCCCGGCCGGCGTAGTCGTGCGACCGCACCCAGCCGGTCGGGTCGATGGTCGGCCACGCCTCGCCCGGGCGGTGCAGCGTGAAGTCGAGGCGCACGCGGAAATCCTCGCGCTCCTCGTCGAGCAGGTGGCAGGCGATCTCCAGCAGCGACCACTGGTCGGGCGCCGGCCTCCAGGCGGCCTGCGAGGACGACATGCCGGCGGTGACGCCGGACAGCGCGGCGGCGCCGGCTTCCAGCCGCTCGATCAGGGAGAAGGGATCCATCGTCGCCTCCGGCTACAAGAGACTCGGGGTGCGGGTACGCCCCCACGGATAGGTCGGCGCCCCGCGCGACGCCAGCAGCGGCCTAGTCGTCGCTGCTGCCGCCGCGGCCCCGCCCGCGCTTGATGTCGCTGCGGTGCTTCTTGCCCTCCAGGCGCCGCTGGCGCGAGGCGGCCGTGGGCCGGGTCGGCTTGCGCGGGCGCGGCGGCACCAGCGCGCGCCGCACCAGTTCGGCCAGCCGGTCGGCCACCTCGTCGCGGTTGCGGCGCTGGCTGCGATGGGTGGCGCAGGCGAGGATCAGGTCACCGCCGGTGGTCAGCCGCGAGGCGAGCGCCGCCAGCACGCGCTGCCGCTGCACCTCGCCAAGGGCCACGGACGAAAGTACGTTCCAGCGCAGCTGCACCCGCGTGTCGGAGGTATTCACATGCTGGCCGCCGGGCCCCGAGGCCCTGCTGGCGGTGAACTCCAGTTCGGCCGCGGGAATGGTCACCCGCGGGTTGACGATCAGGTCGTCCGACATTTCCCCGCCTCATCCGTGCGCGGCGCCGCGGCGCCTAGTATCTTGGAAAGCCCGCGCCCCGTGCGCGCCATCCGGAGGTACCGTCATGATCATCCGCAAGCTGGCCGATGTCCCCCAGACCGCCGTCAACATGGACGGGGTGCGCGACATCACCAAACAACTGGTCGTGGGCAGCGCCGACGGGGCCCCCACCTTCTCGTTCCGCGTGTTCACCGTGGCGCCCGGCGGGCACTCGCCGCACCACCAGCATGACGTCGAACACGTCAACTATGTCATCAGCGGCCAGGGCGCCCTGGTCGACGTCGAGGGCCGGCTCAATCCCCTTGTCGCCGGCGATTTCGCCTTCGTGGCGCCGGGCGACGTCCACCAGTTCCGCAATACGGGCGCCGAACCGTTCGTCTTCATCTGCGCCGTGCCGAAATCCTACGAATAGGCGCAACCCGTTGTCCGCACGCCGACTGCACACCGGCCACTGGATGTGTTACAATGGGTTGCAGGTAACCGCGAGAAGATTTTCGCACAAAAATGCGCAACAGGTGCACCCGAAATGGCTCTGAGTGGCCTTTATAAGTGGTTGTCCGGGCGACACAGGGGCCCGGAGCCGGCCTCCTGGCAGGAGGGTGGCGCGCCGGCGTTGTCGTCCGAGGGCCTCGAACTGGAGAAGAAATGGCTCCAGCTGGTCCGGGTCGACAACGACGCGTTCTGGGTGTTCTTCGATCGTTACCACGACCACCTGCTGGCCTACCTGGAATGGTGCACCGGCGACCCGGAGACCGCCCAGGACCTGACGCAGGAAGTGTTCGTCTACGCGCTCGAGCACCTGGAGAAATTCAGCTGGCAGGGCCGCTCGTTCGGGGTCTGGCTGTTCCACATCGCGCGACGCCGGGTGCTGCCGCGCTACTGGCGGTCGAACCGGAGGCGGGCGCAGGAGGAGTTCGTCGGCAGCCAGGTCGATGGCTCGGCTCCCGAGTCGCCGTCGGACCAGCTGGAACGGAACGAACTGTCACTGCGCGTGCGCGGCCTGGTGGAGCGGCTCCCGGCAGACCGGCGTGATGCGATCGTGCTGCACATCTACATGGAGTACTCGCTGCGCGACACCGCGCTGGCCCTGGGGATGCCGGAGGAAACGGTTCGCTCGCACCTGACTCGCGGGCGAAGGCAGCTGGCCGAGTGGTTGCACCACGAACATGCGCTGACCGAAGCCGAACGGCGCAGCGTGAAGGCGCTGCTGGCAGAGGGACACGGATTGACTGCGGTGCCCACGTGGCGGGAGCGGCGCCCGGTGCCGCGGTCGGATCGTCAGGGTCGGGATACGGACCATCGCCAAGATCGGGATGATGATGAAGACTGAGCCACTGGACAGGCTGCTGCGCGAAGCGGCGGGGGAGCGAACGGACCCGGCGCCGTCGAGGCGCGCCATACGCGCCGTGCTCGGCCTGAAGCTGGCGCAGCAGGAGCGGCGCCAGGCACGGGTGCGCGTCGTGCGCACGGCGTTTGTCGCGGCCGCGCTGCTCGTGGCGCTGAGCGGGCCTCTGGGCAGCGACGACTTCGACACCTCGGTGCGCACATTCATGAAGGGCGACACGAAGTTCACGACATATCGTCAAGGTCTGCGCGGGGCTGAAGTCACGACCACCGAACGGGAGTCCGACCCCGGATTGTCCCGGGAAACCGCCGAGGACCTGCTGATCACCAAGAGCGCCACCAACGCCGTCCCGGTCATCCTGGAGGGCTGGCAGGTGGGACAGACGCGTCACCTGTCACTCGGTTGCGAATACCGGCTTTCGGATGGCAGCATCGTCACCAGCGGCGCTCTCGCTGACGGCTCGGGCGAAAGGTCAGCTGCTGCAGTAAAGGCGTGGTTCGGCGGGCAGAATCGTGAGCTCATCCCGGTAATCGTCGGGATCACCCAGGGCCGGGCGCCGGACCTGACCATTCCCATGTACGTGAACGGACTGCATTGGGTCGTGAACGGCTGGCGCATACGATTGCCCGGACGCCAGGAGATCGTCGTCTACTCCGGGGTGCGCGCCGACGGCGTGCGGTCGCAGCTGGACAACTGAACGCCGCCGCGCACACCCCCGGGGCACGGCATGCTCAGCCGTTGATATCCCAGTATTTCTGCGAGTAGGCCAGCGTCCGATTTCCAGCCGGCGCGGCCTCCCCCGTCCGCGGGTTCGGGCTCGCTGCACTGGCAATCGCAGATCCCCTCGGGCCCCGGTTCCCCGGGTGCCGGCTTTTCCGCTTGGGCTTCGAGTTCCTTGAACATGGACATCCTCCTCGGTGCCGCCACCGGCGACATGCCGGCGGGGATGCAAACGACGCGATCACGTCACCACGGTGTCGTGCAGCCAGGACCGCGCCGACGCCGGCAACAGCAGCGACCGCGCGACCTGCATGAGCAGCTGTTCCTGCACCTGACGCTGCTTCGCGCAGAATCCGTCGGGCAATGCCCCGGCGCAGCCGCCCGTCTCGGCGGCCTGGACGGCAAAACAGACGCTGCAGCGGCGCAGCGCCCAGCAGTCGCCACAGCCGGCAGCAACAGCCCGGTGGAACCCACCCTGGAGCGCGCGCACCCGGGACGGCTCGATGCCGCGATCCACATCACCAATGGACATGACCTGCCCGGTACGCTCGCACGGATGGAACGAGCCGTCCGGCATGACGTGCAGTTTGCGCCTTCCCGGCCGACAGTTGCCGCCGGGCGTCCAGGTGCGTCCGAGCGGCCGGCGGCTGCGGTGATGCCAGCGGATGAGCGCGGGTTCGCAGAGCGCAGCGGCCACAGGACCCGCTTCCGAGCGCCGTCCGTCCGCGAGCATGGCAAAGTAGCTTGATTCCAGCGCCTCCAGTGCCTGGGCCAGTTCCTTCCGGCCGGGGACCGCATCGGGCCACTCGTGTCCACGCAGGTCGGCCATGCCCACGCGCAGCCTCGGCGCGCGTTGGATGCCGTGCCGACGGAACGGCGGGAAATCGGCGAAATAGCGGGCGACTGCCACCACGTCGACCGGCGGGGCCAGCGTCACCATGAACGACAGACGTTGGGCGACGGTCGGATCACGCGCCAGCAGGCGATCCAGCCCCGCCTCGATGCGGGCGTGGGTCGGGGCGCCCCCGACATCGACGCGATGGCGATCGTGCTCCGGGGCCGGGCCGTCCAGGCTGACCTGCACGTACATGCGTTCGCGAACGGCCAGGTCGATGGCGCGTTCGTCCAGCAGGACGCCGTTCGTGTCGATGGCGAAGCGCACGGCCGCTCCGCGCGGGTGCGCGCGCGCCGTCGCCACCACGGCGGCGATGAGTTCCGGGCTCCAGCAACGCCTCGCCGCCATAGAAGGAGATTACCGGCGCCTCGCCCGGGTCGGCGCGATCCAGGAACCAGCGCACCGCCCGCTGCGCCGTTGCGACCGACATGGAGACCCGGCCATGCGGCCTGACCCAGTCGAGATGCGCCCCGTGCACGCAGTAGCGGCAGCGCAGGTTGCAGCGCTCGGTCACCGTGAGCACCAGTTGCTGCAGGCCGCGATCGCAGACACCGGGCGCCGCCTGCTCCTGCGGCGGCGGTACCAGTCGCGGCCGGTGCGCCAGGAACAGGCCCCGTTCGCGCCGACCCTGCTCGATGGCGGCAAACGCCGCGCGCACCGTGGCGGCGTCGAATCGCGCCGCCAGTTCCGCAACGATCTCGCGGCGGGTGAACGGACCGTAGAGCGGCAGCACGGCTGCCAACGCCGGCTCGACCTCGAGCAGGCCGTTCGTGTGCACGTCGTAGACGAAGTGGCGGCCGTCGGCCGAAAAGGTGTGGCAGAACGGCGCCGGGCGGGCGGCGCTCTTTCGGCAGTCCTCCCGCGCCTTCCGGGCAACACCTGCGGCTCGGAATGCCCTGTCGAAAAGCTGAGGCGGATTCCGGGCAGGTGCCGCGGGCGCCGTCCGGCACTTCCCGGCCAACCCGCCGGAACCAGTGGCCGATCGGCGCGGTTTAACGTTCTTTCATGGCGTGCTCCCGGCCTCGTGCGGCGGCACGCCGGCGGAACGGCATCTTGCGATTTCCCACCATCATGCCCGGCGCGACGGATTCGGCACGCGGTTTGCGGACACCCGCGTCGCGGGGACGACTTTACCATCCGCCCGCTTCGGCGCCCGCAGCGCCGGGCCGGCGGATCCTGACGGGGGTCCACCATGATCGAGACCAGGAAGAACACGCTGCACAACCACCTGCTGGCGCTGAAGAACGGCGAGAAGGTGTTCGAGAACGCCTTCCAGTCGATCAGCCGCATGATTCTCGACGGCGAGATCGAGAAGGTGGTGGTCAACGGCAAGACGACCTACGACTTCAAGATCTTCCGCCACGGGAAGAAGCACATCGTCGGGATGTATGACGAAATCAACAGTTTCGTCTCATACGTCAAGGACGCGGCCGAAGGCGGGTCGTCGCAGGAGATGGCCTATGTGCTCGTCGGTGAGCCGGGCAACGGCAAGACGTTCTTCGTCGAGTACGTCAGCCGCCTGTACCGCGAGTTCCTGGCCAAAGAGCCGAACAAGCGCTTCAGCTTCCGGTTCACCGGCCTGGACAAAATCGGGTCATACGGCAAGATAACTTCCATCGAGAGCCAGACCTACGAGGATCCGGCCGTGCTCGCGATGAACCTCCTCGAGACCCCCGAGGAGAGCCGCGACTACCTGGCGCGCAAGGTCGGCTTCAGTGACGACCAGCTCGTGCACATGTACGCCAACTACCGGCCCCTGGGCGCCTGCAGCGGCTACGTGTGGAGCGACCTGCGCCGCCTGCACGACGGCAACCTCGTCGAGATGCTCAAGCACATCGAGACGTTCCCCGTGCCGCTGACCGAGAGCCTCGGTACCGTCACCGGCAAGTACCCGGCGAAGGACAAGATCACCAGCAGCGCGGTGGACCTGCTCGGCGAGGAGTCCATCCAGCGCCTGCTGCACATCACCGACACGAACAACCCGTACCGCTTCGACCTGCGGCGCGGCGCCCTGGCGCGCGTGGCGGGCGGCGGCATCCACTTCGCCGACGAGATGTTCAAGAACAAGAAGGACCTGGTGCAGGTGTACCTGGGCGTGATCCAGAACCGCACCATCGAGATGGACGGCTTCAAGTGGCCGATCGACATGCTGATCGTGGCCACCAGCAACAACAGCGAGTTCAACCGCTTCCTGGCCGAGAAGGAAGAGGCGCCGATCATCGACCGCTGCCGCGTGTCCTACATCTCGCACAACACCAACTACCGCCTGCAGGGGCAGTTGACGCAGTACGCCATCGGCGGCGACACCAAGACCACGCTGACCCGCGAGGTGCTGCACCAGGATCCGAACCTGAACTACGCCGCCTCGGTGGCCGCCATCCTGACGCGCCTGCCGCGCAGCGAGAAGCTGACCCCCATCGAGACGATGAAGCTGGCCGCCGGCGAGGTGGCCGGCGAGAAGAGCATCAAGGCCCTGGCCGAGGTCATCGACACGCTGAGCCAGGACACCGACATCACCAACCGCTTCGGCCAGAAGGGCCTGGGCCAGCGCAACCTGGGCCGGGCCATCCAGCTGATGGTGGAGAGCTCGGAGACGAACGAGGGCGAATGCATGTTCGCCTACGACGTCTTCAAGACCATCGAGCGCATCATCCTGGACTACGTGCACGACAACAACGACCGCGCCAAGTACCTCGAGGACCTGAAGACCGCGCGCGGCCTGTACCGCGAACGCATCATGACCGAGATGTTCAACGCGTACATGGATGAGCCGCAGGCCATCCGCAAGGACGTGCTGAACTACGTCAACATGATCATCGGCATCGACGCCGAGCACCTGGGCCCGGACAAGATGTGGAAGTACAAGGATCCGCAGACCGGCGAGCTGCGCGCCCTGAAGGTGGACGAGCGCTTCATCAAGAGCATCGAGGAGCGCCTGACGCTGAAGACCGACGAGCAGCGCGAGACGTTCCGCACCACGATCCGCAAGATCTACGGGCAGAAGATCTCGCTGGACCCGAACTACGACTTCATGGACAACCTCGAACTGGTCAAGGCCGTGACCGATGTGCGGCTCAAGAGCGACATCGCCGGCGCCGGCAGCCTGATCGGCGCGCTGGCCAACCGCACCAACGAGGAGAACCAGAAGCTCTACGACCGCATGATCAACACCATGCTGAACAAGCTGGGGTACTGCCGCACGTGCGCGCAGAAGACCATCGAGTACTTCTGCACGCAGGAAGACGAGAGCTAGACGCCATGAACGAGCGCGCCAGGGCATGGCTGGAACAGTTGCGGGCGGCGGGGCTCTCCCCCGTGCGCGAGGCCCGGCTGCGCCTTGAACTGGAAACGGCGGGCGACCATTCACTGCCCGAGGCGCCGGCCGTTCCCGACTACACGCCAGGCCTGACGCCGCTCGAATCGGTGCCCGACTCGCTGTATGCGTTCAACGACCTGGACCGGTTGCAGGCGCTGGCGCCGCTCGCGATGGCGCCGATCGCCAGGCTGGGCTCGCTGGACGACCTGATGGCCCGCGACAACCAGCGCGAGACCGACGGCTTCCCGCGCAAGATCCGCATCGGCAAGCTGGTCAAGCCGGGCAAGGGCGGGCGCAACAAGGTCGTCGTGGTTCCCACCACGGTCGAGGAGAAGCTCGTCCACGACCCGCGCTTCAAGGAAGAGGGCGACGGCGGCGCCCAGGGCGGCAGCGGCCCCGGCCAGGAAGGCGAGGTCATCGGCGAGCAGCCGGTGCGCCCCCAGGACGGCGACGGCGGCGGGGCCGGGCCCGGGCAGGGCGAAGGCTCGAACCACGAGATGGAAGCGAACGCCTACGACCTCGGGCGCATCCTGACCGAGCAGTTCAAGCTGCCGAACCTGAAGGACAAGGGCAAGCGCCGCTCGCTGACCCGCTACAGCTACGACCTGACTGACCGCCACCGCGGCTTCGGCCAGCTCCTGGACAAGAAGGCCACGCTGAAGCGCATCATCGAGACGAACGTGGCTCTCGGGCGCCTGCAGCCGGGCGAGCAAGCCGACACGACCGGATTCCTGGTCGCCCCGAGCGACAAGGTGTACCGGATCCTGTCGCGCGAGAAGGATTTCGAGTCGCAGGCCGTCATCTTCTTCCTGCGCGACTACTCCGGCTCCATGAGCGGCAAGCCCACCGACGTCGTGGTCAGCCAGCACGTGATGATCTACAGCTGGATCCTGTACCAGTACTCGGGGCAGGTCACCTCGCGGTTCGTGCTGCACGATACCGAGGCCAAGGAAGTCAGCGACTTCTACACGTACTACAACAGCCGCGTGGCCGGCGGCACCAAGGTGGCCTCGGCCTTCAAGCTGGTGAACGAGATCGTGGCGAAGGAGAACCTGGCCCAGGACTACAACATCTACGTCTTCCACGGCACCGACGGCGACGACTGGGACAGCGAGGGCAAGGAGTGCCTGCCCGAACTGGAGAAGATGATGACCTACGCCTCGCGCATAGGCGTCACCGTGACCGAGGGCTCGTTCGGGTCGCCCGGACAGACCGAGGTTGAGAAGTACCTGAAGCACTCCGGCCTGCTCGAGAGCCGGCGCAAGCAACTGCGCCTGGACGTGATGTCGGAGAACGCCGAGGAAACACGCATCATCGAGGGCATCAAGTCCCTGATCAGCGAATAGGTGGACCCGGATGCAGCTGATCGACCAGCACGCCAAAGCGATCATGGAGGGCTGCAAGGAGCGCGCCCGCGATGCCGGCCTGCGCTTCGACGACGAGTCGCTCGAGTACGTCGTGACCAACCGCGACCTGATCGAACTGTCGCCCAAGGTCATGATCCCGACCATGTACGACTACTGGGTGCACGACGTCGAGGTGCTGCAGGGCAAGGGGCGCTACGAACTGTACCCCCACAACCCGTACGAGACCGTGATCAACACGCGTCCGGCGATCAGCTTCTACAACGACAACAATCCCGACTGGCTGAACGTGATGATCTTCTATCACGTGCTCGGCCACATCGACTTCTTCCAGAACAACCTGTACTTCAAGCACACCTGGGACGACGACTTCACCGGCCAGGCCCTGGCCGACAAGCGCGCCATCGCGAAGCTGCGCTCGGAAAAGGGCCGCTGGGTCGACTACGTGATCGAGTTCGCCCGCTCGCTGGACAACCTGGTCGACTACCACGGCGTGCTGGCCGACCGCCTTCGCCCGCCGGTGGCCGACTTCGCGCTGCGCGTGGACTACTACTTCGACGTCTTCCTGCAGGACGAGAAGAAGGTCCGCATCAGCGACTACGTGAAGGAGATCGAGCGGTTCAACGAGGCCCGCAAGCGGCTGGGCGATGCCGGCGAGGACGAGTTCTTCAAGGGCGTCCAGAACCGGCACCCCGAGTTCCGCGCCATGCTGGAGAAGGCGCACCGCCCCCGCGACCGCCGGAGCCGCGATGTGGTGCGGTTCATCCTCGAGCATTCGGAGTTCCTGAATCGCGAGGAAAACAAGTGGATGAAGACGGTCGTCGAGATCGTCCGCAACACTTCGCTCTATTTCCAGCCCCAGATCCGCACCAAGATCATGAACGAGGGCTGGGCCAGCTACTGGCACGAGACGCTGTTCATGCGCGACGACCGCATCGCCGGGCACGAGGTCGATTTCGCGCGCGTCAACTCCGCCGTGACCGCCATGCCGCGCGTGGGCCTGAATCCCTATGCCCTGGGCATGCGGCTGTTCTACTTCATCGAGGAAGCCGCCGACAAGGGCCGCTACAGCCGCGACTTCCTCTCGCTCCTGGACAGCGAGCAGCGCCGGCATTTCGACACCGGCTCCGCCCGCGGGCGCGAGTACATCTTCCGCGTGCGGGAGAACCTGAACGACTTCCTGTTCGTCAACACGTTCATCGAGCAGGACTTCACCAACCGGAACGACCTGTTCGTGGCCGACCGCGTTCTTGACGAGAAGCGCATGGTCTGGCGCTGGTACGTCAAGAGCCGCAGCGCCGTGGACTACAAACAGATGATCCTGGACCAGCTGTACCACCCGCCCCTGGTGACGGTGGACGTGGCCGGCACGGCGGACGGCGACCTCTGCCTGCAGCACACCTTCGAGGGGAAGCCCCTGGTGAAGGACTACGTCCACAACACCATGCTGGGCCTGGAGTACCTGTGGGGCGGCAAGGTCCAGCTGGAGACGACCGAGGTCAAGGCGATCAGGAAGCCCGACTCGAAGCAGCCGACACTGCCGGGCCTGGCGCCCACGGTGGAAACGCCTGGCGAAGCGGAGGTGCAATGGCAGCGCGTTCGCTACACCATGAAGGACCGCAAGCTCAGCCGGGGCCTGCTGTGAGCCGCGATCCCATCAGCCAGGCGATGGCGGCCCTGCACGCCAGCCAGCGCGGCCTGGACCACGCCCAGACGGTCACGTTCGCCCAGTTCCTGGAACTGCTGCGGGCGCACCCCGAGCGGCTGATCCGCAACGTCCACCAGGTCTTCCACGACATGGTGAGCGCCTACGTGGGCCAGGGGTTCGACGAGTACCCCGAGGACCCCGAGTCGATCAACTTCATCGCCTACGATTTCGGGCGCCTGTTCGTGGAGAACACCGACCAGCCGTTCTTCGCCGACCGCATCTTCGCCAACCGGCTGATGAACATGATCGACGCCTTCCGGGGCGGCGCGCAGCAGAACAAGATCTTCATGTTCGACGGCCCCCCGGGCTGCGGCAAGTCGATCTTCCTGAACAACCTCCTGCGCCGCTTCGAGGAGTACACGGCAACCGAGGCCGGCCAGCGTTACGAGGTGGTCTGGCGACTCGACCGCCAGGTGCTGGGCGAGCATTTCGAGGTGGAAGGGCAGCCGGTGCTCGAGCGCCTGGCGGCGCTCCTGGAGCACCCGGGCGAGGGCGGCGGGCTGCGCGACGTGGCGGACGCCCACCGTTTCGGGCCGCGGCAGGCCTTCGTCGAGGTGCCGTGCCCCAGCCACGACAACCCGATCCTGCTGGTGCCGAAAGACCAGCGCCCGGCGTTCTTCGACCTGCTGTTCGAGAACGACGAGTTCAAGTGGAACCTGTCGTACAACAAGGAATACGACTGGGTCTTCCGCGACGTGCCGTGCACCATCTGCAGTTCGCTGTACCAGTCGCTGCTGCACAAGCTCGGCGACCCGGACCGCGTGTTCTCCATGATCCACGCCCGCCCCTACCAGATGGACCGGCGGCTGGGCGAAGGCATCAGCGTGTTCAACCCGGGCGACCGCACGGCGCGCACGCCGGTGATCACGAACCCGCTGCTGCAGCGCCGCATCGCCGCCCTGCTCCAGGACAGCAATGCCGTCCGCTACCTGTTCTCGCGTTATGCCCGCACCAACAACGGCATCTACGCGCTGATGGACCTCAAGGGCCACAACAAGGACCGCCTGTTCGAGCTGCACAACATCATCAGCGACGGCGTGCACAAGGTCGACGAGATCGAGGAGCGCGTGAACTCGCTGTTCCTGGGCGTGATGAACCCCGAGGACAACAAGAACGTGCACGGCTTCCAGTCGCTGACCGACCGCATCGAGTTCATCAACATCTCGTACGTGCTGGACTCGGCGACCGAGGTGGAGATCTACAAGAACATCTTCGGCAACCACATCGAGGACAGCTTCCTGCCGCGGGTGCTGGAGAATTTCGCGCGCGTCATCATCTCGAGCCGGCTGAACGAGAAGTCGCCGGCCATGCTGGAGTGGATCGGCGACGCGAAGAAGTACCGGCTGTACTGCGACGAGAACCTGCACCTGCTCAAGATGACGATCTACACGGGCCTCATCCCCTCCTGGCTGGACGAGGACGACCGGCGCAACTTCACCGCGAAGCGGCGGCGCAAGATCATCGCCGAGGCCGAGACCGAGGGCCATCGCGGCTTCAGCGGCCGTGACGCCATCGACATCTTCCACGACCTCTACGCGACACACGCGCGCGACGACCAGCTGATCACCATGGACACGCTGGCGGCGTACTTCGTGAAGGCGCGCCCCGACCTGGCCAAGCAGCTGCCCGGCGGCTTCCTGGATTCGCTGCGCCGCATGTACAACTACCAGATCCTGCAGGAAGTGAAGGAGTCGCTCTACTACTACAACGAGGACCAGATCGCCCGCGACATCATGAACTACATGTTCGCCCTGAACTACGAGACGGGCACCACGGCGGTGTGCGGCTTCACGGGCGAGCGGCTGGAGATCACGGGCACGTTCCTGGCCGGCATCGAGGACCGGTTGCTGGGCGTGAACGTGCGCGAAGGCCGGCGCCACGAATTCCGTGACGCCACCCAGCGCGAGTACACCTCGCGCACGCTGACGCAGGAGATCATGGTCGAGGGGCGCGACATCACCGGCACGCAGCTCTTCGCCGACCTGCACAAGCGCTATGTGTTCCACCTCAAGGAGAAGGTGCTCGAGCCGTTCCTGAAGAACGCCAACTTCCGGCGCGCCCTGAAGGACTACGGCACCGAGGACTTCCGCACCTACGACAAGCGCATCCGCGCCGACGTGACCTTCCTGATCACGAACCTGAGCGACCGCTTCGGCTATACGGAGATGGGAGCGCGGGAAATGTGCATCTACGTCGTCGACAACGACATCGCCGCGGAGTTCGCCGAGTAGCCGCCGCCCGGCCTCAGTAGACCGCCGTCAGCGGGCCGCCCCAGCGCGGGCGGCACTGCCCCGGGTCATCCACCACGCCGTCGCAGTCGTCATCGCGGCCGTTGCCGCAGATCTCGATCGCGCCCGGGTACACCGCCGGGTCGGCGTCGTCGCAGTCCGTGGCCAGGCGCGCGCAGAACGGACCGCCGGGCGCGCCGAAGAGGTCGCCGTCCTGGTCCGGGCAGGGGCCCGCCGGCTCGTCGACCAGGCCGTTGCAGTTGTCGTCCACCCCGTTGGCCACTTCGGCCGCACCGGGGAACACGTTCTCGGCCCCCACCCAGCGACAGCCGATCGGGGCGATGGGCTGCTCTTCCAGCGTGCCGTCCGCGTGGAATCTCAACATGCGGAAGTTGATGGTGCGCAGCGTCTCCATCACGTAGCCGAGCATCATCCAGTCGCCCATGTCCATCATTTCGGGGGCCACCTGCAGGCCGCTGCCCGAGCCGGCGATGACCGTCGGCACGGACCAGTCACCCGTTTCGAAATCGGTGGCCGTCGCATGGCCGATGCCGCCGTCGTCACCCAGCGTCCAGACCAGGTGCAGCTTGCCGCCGCGGATGAACAGGTTGGGCGATTCGGCCTTCTGGCCCTCGGTGAACGCGAGCGGGCCCAGGTCCTCCCAGTGGACCAGGTCGGTGGAACGTGCCAGCGCGACCACCTGCGTCCAGTGGAAGGGTCCCGGCGCTGCCGTGTAGGCCATGTACCAGAACCCGGAATCAGGATCCTTGATCACGTAGGGATCGCGGCACTGGCGCGCCCAGTAGTTCGGGTCGTCCCACGCGGACCAGGCCCAATCGGCATCCATGAGGCAGCCGGGGCCGCTGATGCCGCCGCAACCGTCGCCGGCGGCCACGCGCGTCCAGTTCACGAGGTCGCTGCTGGTGGCGGCGCCGATGCGTTCCTCGTGCCAGCCGCTGGCCGGATTGCGGATCACGCCCGCGTAGAACATCCAGTACAGCCCGTCGGCCGGGTTGAGCACGATCGAGGGCGCCCAGACGTGGTCGCGATCCCAGTCGGAGGCCGGGTTCACCGCCAGCGCGTCCCCCAGATACTGCCAGGTGACGCCGTCGGCCGAAACCTCGTGCCCGAAGCTCTTGCCGTGCGTGGCCGGGTAGAAGGTCCACAGCGGTCCCTTGATGTAGTACACGTGAAGCAGTCCGTCGGGGTACTGCGGAACGGGTTCGCGCCACAACGCGAAGTCGCCGGCAATCTCATTGTTGGCAGGATCGCAGATGAGGTCCGGCACCTGGGCGCACCAGCCGCCTTCAGGGTCGGCGAAATGCAGGGTCTCATTGCAGTCGCGCAGGGTGCAGCCGGTGCTCTGCGACCACGCGTCGCGGTCGAGGTCCGGGCACCACGTGGCCCCGCCGGCAACAGCCCCCGGGGGCGCGGGCGCGGGCGATGTGGCGGCCTTCGCCGCCGCCTCCGGCGCCGGTTCGGCCGGCTGCAGCGGGGACCAGCGCTGGCAGCCGGCCAGCAACAGCAGGCCGGCGGCGCAGGCGGGGCGCAACCAGGTGGACAGCATCGGCACCTTCGAATTCCGGGACCGGGACGCGCTCCCGGGACGGGTTCGGCGCCGGCAGGCCCGCATTGATGATAGCACAGGAACGGGGTCGGGCGGTCAGGCTCCGGCGTCGCGGTACCCGTCGGGATTGCCGGATTGCCAGCGCCAGTGGTCGGCGCACATCCGGTCGATGTCGCGGACCGCGCGCCAGCCCAGCAGTTCGGCCGCCCGCGCCGGGTCGGCGTAGCAGGCGGCCACATCGCCCGGGCGCCGCGCGACAACACGGTAGCTGACGGGACGGCCCGAAGCCTTTTCGGCCGCCGCCACCATCTCCAGCACCGAATAGCCGCGACCGGTCCCGAGGTTGATCGGCACGCAACCCTTCAGCGCCGCGGTGCCGCTGCCGGGAACCAGGCGATCGAGCGCCGCCAATTTTCCGGGTGCGGCCAATTTTCCGAGCGCGGCCAAGTGGCCGAGCGCCAGGTCCACGACATGGATGTAGTCACGCACACCGGTGCCGTCGCTGGTCGGGTAGTCGTCGCCGTACACGCTCAGCTCGGGCAGGCGGCCGATGGCGACCTGCATCACATACGGCATCAGGTTGTTGGGCAGCCCGCGCGGGTCCTCGCCCAGCTGGCCGCTCTCGTGCGCACCGATCGGGTTGAAGTACCGCAGCAGCACGCAGGTCCAGCGCAGATCGGCCGCACACAGGTCGCGCAGGATCTCCTCGATGAACAGCTTCGTGCGCCCGTAGGGATTGGTGGCCGAGAGCGGGAACTCCTCGGTGATCGGCACGCTTGCCGGGTCGCCGTACACCGTCGCCGACGAACTGAAAACGAGATTTCGGCAGCCGTGCGCGTCCATCGCCTTCAGCAGTTCGAGCGTGCCGGTAATGTTGTTGTCGTAGTAGCGCAACGGGATGCGGCTGCTCTCGCCGACGGCCTTGAGGCCGGCGAAGTGCACCACGGCATCGAAGGTGTCGGCGGCAAAGACGTCGGCCAGGGCGCCGCCATCGCAGATGTCGACCTTGTGGAAGGCCAGTTCCCGACCGGCCAGGGCCTGCACGCGACGCAGGCTCTCCTCGCTGGAATTGTCGAGGTTGTCGACGACGGTGACCCGGTGGCCGGCCTTCAGCAGTTCCAGGCACGTGTGGCTGCCGATATAGCCGGCGCCGCCGGTGACCAGAATGGAAAGGCTCATGGAAGGGCTCATCGGTGGGTTCCCCCGGGCGGGACGGCGCCGGCTGGCGGCGACGCCCCGGAGATTGTGCACGGCAACGACCTGATGGGTGTCAAGTGATGTACCAGGACCGTGACGGGAATGAAAAGCTCAAACCCAGCCATGCACAATATCCGGGGCGCCGGACGCGCACGCGCGCCGTCTGGAGGACAGGCTGAAACCGGGGCTGAAGACCCCTCGCCGACCGGAAGACATACCCGACCCCCCGTCAGGTATACAGTCCAGTCTAGCGGCTCATGCCATCTCTCGCAAGCGCGCGCCGGACCCCCGGGGGATTCCGGCACGCTTGAAGTTCGATCAGATGATCTCACTTTTGCGCGCATGTTACCACTGCTTTTTTCAAAAATCGCCGAGGACCCACTCCAGACCCTCCGGTTCGCCCAATCCGTTGGCGGCCAGGACCTTGCCGGAGCCGGCGGCGACCTGTCTGCGGCATATGTCACCGAATGCCGCATTAATTGCCTATCGGCATTTATTGTTGACACTTTATGCGCTATGGGCTAGAATCATCCTATTGACCTAGGCTCACTGACCTGGGGCCGTGATGTCCGTGCCGGAGGCGATCCATGCGTACCTTGAAAATGATGTGTCTGTTCACTGCGGTGTGCGTGACTACCATCGGCTTTGCCCTGCCGGCCCTGGCGCAGGAGAAGAAGCTCGACAATGTCAACATCAAGCCCGGCCCGGCCGGCTTCCAGATGCTGCCCGGCACCTTCGACGCCTCAAGCCCGACCTACGACCGCATCTACGGCACCGAGATGGATGCGGCCTGTGGCGCCCCCATGCTGGATTCGGCGAACAACGGCATGGCGTTCGACATCTTCTGCATCGAGGTGACGGACGGCGGCCCGGTCGAGATCATCGTCGACCCGGCGCTGACGACCATTTCCGACACCGTCCTGACCCTGTACTGCGATCCGTTCGACCCGATGGCCCCCGCGCTGAACGTTGTCGCCTATGATGACGACGACGGCATGGGTACGCTCAGCGCCCTCACCGCCTCGGACGACATCCACCTGGTGCCGGGTCGCGAATACTGGGTCGTGGTCAGCACCTACGGCGCCGGGATGTACGGCTCGTTCACGGTGCAACTGAGCGACAATGCAGCCCCCTGCGGCGGCGTGGCCATCGACGGCGCCACCTGGGGCGACCTGAAGGGGATGTACCGGTAGGCGGACCTGGGACCGATCTGGACGCGGGACCGGCCTGGACCAGGAATCATTCGCCGCGCGCCCAGCGGACCACGAGGTCCCTCTGCGCCGCGGACAGGCGAGCTTCGGGATGCCCCCAGCGGTAGCTGGCCAGGGGCATCCCGTCTTTTTCGAGCTCACGCACGACTTCGCGCAGCAGTTCGTCCTGCGCCGTGAAGTCGACCACCGGCCAGTCCGAGAAGTTGAGTTCCTCGCGGCCTTCCTCCACATGCCGGGCGATGGACCACGAGAACGGCGCCACCCGGCTGTACCACGGCCAGCGCGTCTCGTGCGAATGGCAGTCGTAGCAGGCCGCGCGGAGAACGGCAGCCACCTCTGCCGGAGCGTCGACGTCGTTGCGAACCGGCGGGTTGGCCCGCTCCACGGGCACCAGCTGCGCTCCCGCCAAGGCAACGCCAAGCCCGACGGCAATCCCCGTCACGATGCGACGACCCCGCTTCTCCATCACCCGACCTCCTACTTCGTCAGCTTCTGCTTCAGCCGCTGCGCATGGCGGTGATTCGGGTCCAGCTTGAGCGCCTCTTCGACGGCTGTCAACGCGCCAGCCTTGTCCTGCTTCATCTCGAGGATCTGCGCCACGGCGACGTGGCCGTCCGCGAACTTCGGGTTCATCTCCAGGTTCAGGCGGGCCATGGCCAGCGCCGCGTCGAGCGTGGCCGTTTCGGCGGCCAGCGTCTCGGTCACCGACTGCAGGGTACCCGGGCTGAAATCGAACGACCCGCTCCCGTAGTAGCGCTCGCGTAGTTCACGGTACTTCTGCACGCCGCCCTCGGCGCCCTTCTCCCGGGTGGCCCGCAGCACCACGCGCTCGAGGGTGGTGGGGCTGGGCAGGCCGCGATGGCAGGTGAAGCAGTTGACCGCGGCATCGTCCTCGCCGGCCGCCTTCGGCAGCGGCCCGCCGTTGAGGTCGCGCACCATCGTGTACATGCGCCGGGCGACTTCCTTGTGGCCCACCTTGTCGCTGGCGAAGTCGATGCTCTGGAAATCGCCGGGCACCTTCTGCTCATGGCAGAAGTCGCAGCGCACCCCGAGGGCCTGGGTCCACTGCTTCATGGTGTCGACCAGTTCGCGCTTGCTGATGTCCTTCGGGAACACGGTCAGGTTCTTCAGTTCGTCATCGGCCGCCGAAGCGGCACCGCTGCCGGCCAACAGGGCGGCAGACAGGGCTCCGGCCGCGATCAGGCGTCCCAAAGTGCGATGGGACGGGGCGCAGCGAAGCTGGATGCGGTCAGACATGGATTCTCCATCCGGTTCAGGTGAACAGGCTTCCGTGAACGGGCTGCTGCAGGTGGCAGGCGCCGGGAAGCGCCGCCCCGGTTCCGGGACCGCGGAACGGAAACCGTACATGATAGGCCGAATCCGGAATCCGGCCATGCCCGGTCCTCCGCACGGTGGACAGGCCGGGCCGGACCTGCGAAGCTGGGGTCTCCACCAACCGGCCGGGAGATCATCCTGAAGTCACCGCACGACAGCCCCGCGATCCGCGTGCTGATGATGCCGCGCGACACCAACCACCACGGCACCATCTTCGGTGGCGTCATCCTCTCGCACATCGACCAGGCCGGCGCCGTGGCCGCGCTGCGCCTCGGATGCATCCGGGTCGTGACCGTCGCCATGGACCGGGTGATCTTCAAGCAGCCGGTGCACGTGGGCGACCTCGTCTCCTTCCATGCCGAGCCCATCCGGCGGGGCCGCACTTCGGTGACGGTTCGCGTCATGGTCGAGGCCGAGCGGCGTGGCAACGCCGGCGTGATCCCCGTGACCGAGGCCGAAGTCACCTACGTCCATATCGATGCCGATGGACGCCCCATCGCCCTGCCCCCCGACGCCTGACGTCCCGTCGACCCCACGCTCAGCTTTCCCGGCGGGTCAGGTACCCCGAGTATCCCTGAAATTGAGTCGGATTTTCTGTTTAAGCCATGATTTGACTTCACGTTAAGAATTCAGACCGCTTTCATATGTCAATTAATTAACATTTCCTTTGACTTCCCGAAACCCCATATCCAAGATGAAGGGTGTGATCGCCCCGGGCGCCCAGGCCAGTCCGCGCACGGGAATCTCTCCAGGAGGAATGGCATGGTCACCAGACGGGATTTCCTGAAACTGACCGGCGCCGCAGCCGGCACGGCGGCCCCGAAGGCGCGGCGGCCGGACAACGAGCACTTCACCGTCATCAACCGCTATCCCGCGCCGGCGTGGCGTGAACAGCCGTTGGACGTGAAGGTGCAGTGCATGCACTGCGAGAAGCCGGCCTGCGTATCGGCCTGCATCGTCGGTGCCCTCGAGAAGAACCCGCTGGGACCGGTGACCTACGACGCCTGGAAGTGCATCGGCTGCCGGTACTGCATGGTAGCCTGCCCGTACCAGATCCCCGCCTACGAGTACGAAAACGCCCTGACGCCGCGCGTGATGAAGTGCACGATGTGCCCCGAGCGCACGCTGGTCGGCAAGCTGCCTGCCTGTGCGGAGATCTGTCCGCGCGAGGCCATCCTCTTCGGCAAGCGTGAGCAGCTGCTGGAGCTGGCGCGCGAGCGCATTGCCCAGCACCCCGAGCGTTACCATCCCGAGGTGTATGGCGAACACGAAGTGGGCGGCACCTCGTGGCTGTTGATCGCCGACCGCCCGCTCACCGAGTGCGGCATTCCCGAGCTCTCCGACCCGAGCCCGGCCGTTCTCACCGAGACCATCCAGCACGGCATCTTCCGCGGCTTCAGCGGCCCGTTGATGATCTTCGGCCTGCTGAGCGTGCTGATGAAGTCGTCGACCGACCGGCGCAACGGCGCCGGATCCGACCAGGACCAAGAACGACCGACCAGGACGGGGAGGACCAGCATGCCTAGCCACCAGCAGGTTGACGGCGTGCAGCGCTGCGTGCCGAAGGGGCGCCATGGCCAGGCCGGGCCGCGAAGCGTCCGGCAGTCCACCACGAACGTCCCGCACCCCTGTTCGGGCGCGCGGCGGTCCCGTTCTTTACCCCGGGCGTGATCGGCATCACGGCGCTCGCCGCGGCCGGACTCGCCGTGCTGGCCGCCAGGCTCGTCTTCGGCCTGGGCGCGGTGACGAACCTGAACGACCAGTATCCCTGGGGCATCTGGATCGGCGTCGACGTCGCCACCGGTGTCGCCCTGGCCGCGGGTGGCTTCACGACCGCGTTCATTGCCCACGTCCTGCACCACGAACGCTACCACGTCCTGGTGCGCCCCGGCACTGCTGACGGCCATGCTCGGGTACACCTTCGTGGCCCTTGGCGTCTGCGTGGATCTCGGACGCTACTACAACATCTGGCACGTGCTGATGCCCTCCATGTGGCAGGGGAATTCGGCATTGTTCGAAGTCGGTATGTGCGTTTGCTGTTATCTGACGGTGCTGTACTGCGAGTTCATGCCGATCGTCTGCGAGCGTTTTCGCGGCCATGTGAACCTGCCGGGCCTGCTGCGCGTGTTCAACGGGGCCCTTGAAGTCCTCCTGCGCGTGATCGACAACACGCTGGGCAGGGTGATGAACTTCTTCATCATCATGGGCGTCGTGCTTTCCTGCGCGCACCAGTCGTCGCTGGGCACGTTGATGGCGATCGCCCCGAGCAAGCTGCACCCGCTGTGGCATACGGCCATCCTGCCGCTGCAGTTCCTGCTGTCGGCCTTCGCCGTGGGCCTGTCGATGGTGGTCTTCGAATCGATGCTCGCCTCGCGAGCGCTCAAACGGAAGCCCGAGATGTCGGTGCTCAGTCCCCTTGCGCGCCTGATCCCGTTCCTGCTGACCATCTACTTCGGCGCGAAGGTCGTGGACATGGCCAATCGCGGGTCCTGGGTCTACCTCCAGGAGTTCTCGCTGCGGACCGTGAGCTGGGGCGTGGAAAACATCGTCGGCATCTTCATCCCGATGGCCATCCTGCTCAGCCACCGGCTGCGTCGGCACGGCCCGCCTGGCTGTTCAGCGCCGCCGCCATGGTCGTGTTCGGCGTGGCCCTGAACCGGATCAACGTCTTCGTCATCGGCTACACACCGCCCTTCAGTGAAGGACCGTACATCCCGGCCTGGACAGAAGTGCTGCTGACGGCGGGCTTCATCGCGCTGCTCGTCCTGATCTACCGGCTGTTCATCTTCCTGTTCCCCATCCTGCCGGACGAGGAAGGAGCCCCGCATGCGTAACCTCAAGACGGCATTCGTCGCCCTGCTCTGCCTGGTTTCCCTGGGCAGCATCGCCGCCGTGGCCGGCCCCGCCCAGATGATGGACCCGGGCCACGCCAAGCCCGGTGCGGCCAAGAAGCCGGGCAACACCACGACATCCGGCCGATTGCGCGGCGTGCCACGGCTGCCCGACGCCGACGCACGAGAATCCCTGCCTGCAGTCGTGCAAGCGGCACGGCGCCCAGTTCCGCGGCACCCATGCCACGGACGAGGGGCCGGAGATCGTCATCATCGACCAGCTGGCCAATCTCTACGGGCCGGTCGTGTTCGCGCACCAGTTGCACGCCGACATGTCGGCGATGACCGGCGGCTGCACGAACTGCCATCACTATTCGCCGGCCACGGGCGCCGTGCCGCCGTGCCGCCAGTGCCATGAGCCCACGCGCGCGACGGTCGACCTGCGGCAGCCCGCGCTCAAGGGCGCCTACCACCGGCAGTGCATCAACTGCCACCTGGACTGGAGCCACGAGAACGCCTGCGGCTTCTGCCATGTGCAGGCGCCGGACAAGAACGCCGCCGGCGCCAAGCAGGCCCCCGCGGCGCATGACCCCACCGACATCGTGGGCACGCGACACCCGATGATCAAGGCGACGCCGACCTACACGTACCAGACCACCGAGCCCACGGGCCCGGTCGTGACGTTCCACCACGGGGATCACGTGGAGAAGTTCGGCCTGCAGTGCGTGGACTGCCACCGCGGTGACAGCTGCGCCAGCTGCCACTCGAAGGACGGCACGAAGGTGAAGAAGAAGCTCGACCACGTGACCACCTGCGGTGCCTGTCACGCCGAGCGCAACTGCTCCTTCTGCCACTCCAAGGGTTCGAAGCCCGAGTTCGACCACAAGATCTCGACGGGCTGGAGCCTGGATCCGTACCACAAGCGCGTGGCCTGCAACACGTGCCACGGCGAACCGCAGGACTTCCGCACGCCTGAGCGGCGCTGCACCTCATGCCACATCCACTGGGAAGTGGGCTCGTTCAACCATGCCGTCACCGGCCTCAAGCTGAACGAGGAGCACCGCGAACTGGAGTGCGCGAGCTGCCACCTGAACCTCGACTTCGCGGTGACGCCGTCGTGCACCGACTGCCATGACGAGGCCATGCTGCCCGCCAAGCTGCCCGGCACGAAGGTGCCGAGGCGGTGACCTGAGCGGGCGGCGACGCCGTCTCGGGTGGGGTGGTGAGGATGGGAAGGGCCCGGTCTGACGACCGGGCCCTTGTTTCTTCGCGGTGATCCGGGCGGGCGAGGCTATTTGTCGCCGTACTTGACGCTGCAGCCGTAGGGCTTGGTCGCCGGCTCGGGTACCGCGCGCCCGTCCATGAGCGCCCGCAGCGCCGAAACGATGTAGTTGCGCTCGCCGGGCTTCGTCGGCGACGGATCGTTGTCGATGGCCCCCGAGTAGGCGACCTTGCCGTCCTTGCCGATCACGAACATGTGCGGTGTGGTCTTGGCCCCGTAGGCGCGGCCCACGGTGCCGCTCTCATCCAGCAGGATCGGGAACGGCATCTCGTAGTCGGCGTGGGCCTTCTGGTTGCGCTCGAGGCCGGCGCCCTGCTTGCCCGGTGCACCCGAGTTGATGGCCAGCCAGACCATGCCCTTGTGCTGGAGCACCATGAAGGTCTCGTTCATGGTGCGATTCAGCTGGTGGTGCTTGACGATGAACGGGCAGTCGGGGTTGAACCACTCCAGCACCACGATCTTGCCGTCGGCCAGGTACTGCGCCAGGGTGTGTTCGACTCCGTTGGTGTCCTTCAGCGAGAAGGACGGGGCCACATCGCCGGGAACGACGCCGGCGGCGGCAGGCGTCAGCGCGGGAGCCTCCTTGGCCGCCGGCGGCGCGGCGGCGAACGCCAGGCCGGCAGCCAGGGACAGGACAATCAGGGCGACGGTCAGGACTCGCATGGGTCTCATGATCAGCCTCCGTTGGGGAGTGCGCCGGCATCACTGCCGGCGCGGTTGTCTACCGGCACATCGATGGTATAGGCGCGGGCCGGGCCGCCCGCGGATTCCACGAGAAGCACACCCCGCACTGACGCCGCGCGGCCCTGGTCACCGCCGGCGGCTGTCGCCACGCGCAGCGCCAGGCTCTCACCCACACCGTCATGAAGCAGGTCCACCAGTTCGGCGCAGTCCGTGTCCGGCATGAAGGTCAGCCGACCGGAAGCCGGCGACACGCGATCGAATCGCAGCGTGGAACCATCCCACTTCAGGTCCACCAGGCCGTCGGGCAGGGGCTGCGGCAGCTTCTCGCGGGCCGCCGCCAGCGCCGGCGACGCCGGCGTTGCCGGCGCGGCCGGATCCACGGCAAGGTTCACGACCAGTGAATCGAGACCCGGCACGCAGCTCTCGCGGCACGCCAGCCACTCCCAGCGGGCGCGCAGCTGGATGTTGTTCCCGATCGCCGCATCGGCGGGAATCGCCACGTCCTGCAGCAGCACCAGTTCGCCCTCGTAGATGTGATCGAGGATTTCGCCGGCCGACACGTGGCGGGCCGGGGCCGGCCACAGCAGCGGGCCGGCGGTCCAGCCCGGCGGCAGGGTCAACTGAACGCGGGGTGCGAACCCTGAATCGTTGCGCCCGTTCCCGTAAAGATGCCAGCCCTCGGCGCTCCGCAGGCGCCACACCAGCGTTACCGTGCCGCCGGGGCCGGCCGTCGCCGGTTCGGCGGCGCCGGCCAACGTCACCAGGGGGCCGGTCGCCGCTGCGGGCTGCGCCTCCGCGACAGGCTCCGGGACGGGCTTGCGGTCGCAGGCGGCCACGAAACCGCACAGCAGAAGGCAGAACCACAGGGCGCCGGCCGTTGCGGCGCGCTCCGCCGCCGTGGTCCGGCGCCGCGGGTCGGGCCCGGGACCGGGGATGTTGGGCGCAGGTAAAAGCATGGGGGCCACGATACCCGTGGCCCCCGGACCCCGCAACCCGTCCGGGTTGCACCGCCTGCGATGTGGCCCCTAGGACCGGGGCGCGCCCACCACCTCGATCTCGCCCAGTTCCAGGCCACGCAAGCCGTCCTGGATGGCCGACCAGTCCCCGACGATGACCCAGACCACACGCTCGGGATCCAGGTGCCGCGCCACGACGGCGGCCAGGTCCGCTTCACCGAGCGCCTGGATGCGGCCGACGTAGGACTGCCAGTCGTCGACCGGAAGCCCGGCCACCAGCAGGTCGGCCAACTGGCGGGCCGTGCCGCCGAAGGTCTCGAAGCGCTGCGGGAAGCCCTGCACGAGGCGCCCCTTGCTGTCGGCGAGCTCGTCGCCGGCCACCGGACGGTCGCCGCGCGCCTGGCGCATCTCGCCCAGCAGTTCGCTGATCGAGGCCGCCGTGGCGTTCGTCTGCACCGGCGCGCTCATCAGGAACACGCCCGCCTGGCGATACGCCGCCAGCTGCGAGCGCACGCCGTAGGTGTAGCCCTTGTCCTCGCGCAGGTTCAGGTTGATGCGCGAAGCGAACTGCCCGCCGAACGCCGAATTCAGCACTTCGAAGCCGGGGAAATCGGCATCGCCGCGGGGCATGCCGACGTACCCGCCCATGATCTGGCTCTGCTGGGCGCCGGGACGGTCGATCACGACCAGCCGCGGGCCCTGGTAACCGGTCTCCGGCAGCGGCACGCGCTTCGGCGTGGAGGCGTTCCGCCAGTTGCCGAGCACGCGGGAGACGGCGACCGTCGCCTCGGCCAGCGTCAGGTCGCCCACCACGACGACCGCGGCGTTGGCCGGCACAAACCACGAGCCGTGGAACGTCACCAGGTCCTGGCGCGTGAGCGCGTCCAGCGACTGGCGCGTGCCGACACCCGAGGCCGGCTGCGCGTAGGGATGCGCCGCGCCGAAGCAGCGCCGCTGGAACTCGTTCATCGCCTGCGCCTGCGGCTGCACCGCTTCCTGCTTCTGGCGGCCGCGGTAGTTGCCGCGCAGGCGCTCGAATTCCTTTTCGGGGAACGTGGGCCGCAGGGCGACGTCGGCCAGCAGCGCCAGGCCCTCATCGAGCTTCCCGCGCAGCATGTTCAGCGAGACCTGGGTGCCGTCGAAGTTGCTCTCCGTGCGCAGCTCCGCGCCCATCGCCTCGACGGCCTCGGACAGGGCCAGCGCGTCATGTCCGACCACGCCTTCGTCCAGCATGTCTGCCGTCAGCGCGGCGGTGCCCTGGCGGTCCAGGGGGTCGTCGGCCCAGCCGGCGTTGACCACCAGGCGCGCCTCGACCAGCGGCAACTCGTGCTTCTCCACCAGGTACAACTTCAGTCCGTTGGGCAGCGTCGCCGCCTGCACTGCGGGCGGCGTGAAGGCTGCGGGCCGGCCGCCGGCGGGCAGCTGCGAACGGTCGACGTCCAGCTTGGCGGCGGCCAGCTTGCCCTGCGGCACGATCCAGAGCACGCCGCGGCGGTCGAGGTCGATGAATCGCCGCATCCAGGCATTGACCGAGGCTGCGTTCGCAACGTCGTAGCGCGCCAGATCCGCCTTGAGGTAGCCGGGATCGCCCACCAGGACGTTGTAGCGGTTCAACCGGTCTGCCTTGCCGCCGAAACCGCCGATCTGCTGCAGTTCGCGCACCGCATCGGCCTGGAAACGGGTGCGGGACAGGCCGACTTCGCGGTCGGTGACGCCCTTGGCCAGAAGCGCCTTCAGTTCGGCGTCGATGGCAGCCTCGAGTTCAGCCAGGTCGTGGCCGGGCGCCGCCGTGGCGGTGATGCCGAAGGTGCCGCTCATCTCGCGCGACGACTGCGTGGCGAAGATGTCCTGCGCGATCTGCTTCTCGTAGACAAGCGTCTTGTACAGCCGCGACGTCTTGCCGGTGGCGACGATGTCGGCCAGCAGGTCGAACTCGGCATCGCCCTCCTGGTACCAGCCCGGCGAATGCCACTGCATGTACAGGCGCGGCAGTTCGACGGCGTCCTCGGCCAGGGCGCGACGCTCGCCGTCCAGCTGCGGGATCCAGGACTCCAGGCGGTCGACCGGGCTGCCCGGCGGAATGGTGCCGAAGTACTTCGCGATCCACTCCTTCACCTGTGCGGGATCGAAGTCGCCGGCCACGCACAGCGATGCGTTGTTCGGCGCGTAGTAGAGGCGGAAGAACTCGGAGACATCCTCCTTCGAGGCCGCCGACAGGTCCTCCATGCTGCCGATCACCGGCCAGCTGTAGGGGTGGCCCTCGGGATACATCAGGCCGAGCAGCAGGTCGCGGCTCTTGGCGTAGGGCCGGTTCTCACCCTGGCGCTTCTCGTTCTTCACGACATCGCGCTGGTTGTCCAGCTTCTCCTGGGTCATGGCCGGCAGCAGCCAGCCCATGCGATCGGCCTCGAGGAACAGCGCCATCTCGAGCTGGTCCGAGGGCACATTCTCCCAGTAGTTCGTGCGGTCGTTGTTGGTCGACCCGTTGACCTGCCCGCCCACCTTCTGCAGCGGCAGGAAGTAGTCCTTGTCGTGGTTCTCCGAGCCCTGGAACATCATGTGCTCGAACAGGTGCGCGAACCCGGTCCGTCCCGGCTTCTCGTTCTTGGAGCCGACGTGGTACCACACGTTCACGGCCGCCGTCGGCAGGCTGTGGTCCTCGTGCAGGATGACCTGCAAGCCGTTGTCCAGGGTGTACTTCTCGAACTTCAACTCGGGCAGGTCGGCGACCCCGGCGGCCGGGGCGGCCAGGGTGACGGTCGGCGCGACGGCGAGCACGGCCATCAACCCGAACAGGGACACGATTCGGCGGAGATTCACGGCAGGATCCCTTCGCGGCTGCGGGAGGATTGCTGGGTGGCCGCGGCGGGTCGGGGACCCGCGCGCGGATGGGGCCCGAAAGGGAGGTACGGACGGGACCCGGCGCCGGTTTCAGCTTAAGGGCCGGAAAGCCCGGATGCAACGCCCTGGTTGTGCCGCCGAGATTGTGTCCGGCCGCGTCAGGCAATGGCGCGGCCGGCTCTCTTTCCGGAGTCTAGAATGCGTACTTCAGCTCATGCGCCCTTTGCCGCTCCAGCACCCGTGTCCACACCCGCCGCCCGTAGTACTCCAGCCAACGCCCCGGCAAGGTGATTCGACTCGCAAACAACCGTCCTGCCAGCAACTCCGCAATCTCCAGCCGGTTCGCCCGCATCCCCCGCACCTGGGCCGGCGTCGGACTCCCGCGGACCTTCTCCCGGCGACCCTTCAGGTAGTTGCGCCACACCAGGAACACCGCCAGCCGCTCGGCGCTCGCCTGCCGTCGCTTCGACCAGGCGATAGTCTCGCGCCGGTGGTTCGCGCTGCTGTGCCGCAGCAGCATGTCCGCCAGGTTGGATCAGGCCGTCCGTACTGCTGCTCGAGGCGCTCGCGCTTGCGCTTCTGGGCATCGGTCATGGAGCCTGATCGGCGCACCTCGCTATCGGTGAAGTAGACGATGAAATCTGACTCGGGTTCGACAGCCGGATGGTGGTGGAAGGGCCAGAACTGCGAATGTTCGAATGTCACGAAGCCGTCGATGGCGACGGTGGACGCCGGTTTGGCGTCCTGCATCTGCTGCGTGTGGTACAGCAGACAATGGCGGCCGAGCCGCGCCAGCTGGCGGTCGATGGTGGAGGGTGCGACCCGCAGTTCACGGGCGATCTGGCGATTGGCCATGCATCCGACGGTCTTCATGACGAGCTGCCCAAGGACGTCGGGTCGCTTGAGCCAATAGGAAGTCGCGAACGTCTGGGAGCTGAAGGAGCGGCGGCAGCACAGGCAGAGGAACCTGGGGATACGCTTTCTCTGGCAGTGACTCCAGTGGTAGCCAATGCGCTTGAAACGCCATCCTTGGCGCAACTCTCTGTGGAATGGGCAGTTGGAATTGGGACAGTGGGGTGGATCGAAAGTGTTGGTGTTGGTGTTCATGTCCGGCCCGGGGCATCAACTGGGCCGGACACAATTTCGGCGGCACAACTAATACGGTGCGCGGGGCCTATGGCGATGGTACAGTCACCACATGGTGTGCTACACGCTGCTGCGAACGGCTTTAGACCCCCTGCTGGCGGTGGCGGGTCCGGCCGGGCTGGCCCGGCTGGAGTTCCTGCCCCGAGCCTGGGAGTACCACACGCTTGCGCATGCCGCGGCGCGGCACCAGTACGGCCCCGACGTGGCGGTGAGGGAAGATGACAGTGCGTTCGGCCGGCTGCGGGACGAACTGGCCGAGTACTTCGTGGGCGAGCGCCGCGAGTTCACCATCGAACTGGATCCCTGCGGCACCGACTTCGACCGGCGGGTCTGGCAGCAACTGCAGAAGATCCCCTACGGCAAGCTGCGGACCTACGGCGAAGTGGCTCGCGCGTTGCGCAAGCCGACCGCCACGCGCGCAGTCGGCCAGGCGGCCGGCCGCAACCCGCTGCCCATCCTGATTCCCTGCCACCGCGTGGTCGGGCGCGGCGGGTCGCTGGTGGGCTTTGCCGGCGGCATCGACACCAAGGCGCGCCTGCTGCGGCTTGAAGGCCACACACTGGGCGACTCAACCCGGGGTGACACAACCCGCATCGAGGAGCCCCGGCTGTTTTGACACCCTTCGACTGGCTCATCATCGTCGGCATGTACGCGGTCATTATGGGCTCGATGCTGCTCACGCGTCGGCACATGCGCGGTGTTGCCGACTACCTGGCCGCCGGGCGCAGCGCCGGTCGCTACCTGCTGACGGTCTCGGCCGGCATTGCCGCCGTGGGCGGCATCACCATCGTCGCCAACCTCGAGATGGGCTACGAGGCGGGCTTCGCCATGGGCTGGTGGGGCCTGAGCATGTCGCTGTTCATGACCGTGGTGACGGTGACGGGCTGGGTCAACTACCGCTTCCGGCGCACGCGCGCGCTGACACTTTCGGAGTTCTTCGAGCGCCGCTACAGCCGCCGCTTCCGCATCTTCGCCGGCAGCGTGGCCTTCGGCGCCGGCCTCATCAACTTCGGCATCTTCCCGGCCGTCGAGGCGCGGTTCTTCATCCACTACCTGGGCCTGCCCGAGGTGTGGCACCTGGGCCCGCTGGCACTGCCGCTGTACCCCACGATCATGTTCATCACGCTGGGTTCGGCCGTGTGGTTCGTGCTCTCGGGCGGGCACGTCTCGGTGCTGGTCACCGACTTCATCCAGGGCGTGTTCGCGTACGTCGTGTTCCTGGTGCTGGCGGCATGGCTGCTGCAGAAGGTGGGCTGGGACGATGTCTCGACGGTGATGAGGCAGGCGCCGCCGGGGCTGTCGAAGGTCAACCCGTTCGATACGGGCTACGTGGCCGACTTCAACGTCACCTACTTCCTGATCGGCGTCATCGGCCTGTTCTACGGGGCCATGTCGTGGCAGGGCACGCAGGCCTACAACACCTCGGCCCGTTCCGCCCACGAGGGCAAGATGGGCAACGTGCTGGGACTGTGGCGCGGCATCGGGCAGGGCATGTTCATGACCTTCGTGCCGATCCTGATCTATACGGTGCTGCATCACCCCGACTGGAGCGGCCTGGCCGGGGGCGTGCAGGCGAAGCTCGACGGCATCCCCAATGACGCGCTGCGTTCGCAGATGCGCGGCCCCCTGACGCTGTCGGCCCTGCTGCCCACCGGCCTGCTGGGCGCCTTCGCGGCGCTGATGCTCTGTGCCTCGATCAGCACGCTGGCCACCTACATGCACTCGTGGAGCAGCATCTTCGTGCAGGACGTGCTGATTCCGCTGCGCCGGGCGCCGCTGGCGCCGACCGTCCACATGCGCACGCTGCGCCTGGCCGTGGTCGGCGTGGGACTGTTCGCCTTCGTCTTCAGCCTGTTCTACAAGCAGAGCCAGGCTATCCTCCTGTTCTTCGCGCTGACCGGGGCGATCTTCGCCGGCTGGTCGGGCGCGGTCATCATCGGCGGGCTCTACACGCGCTGGGGCACCACGGCGGGCGCCTGGGCGGCCGGCATCGCCGGCGTGACACTGACCATGACCGGCTTCGTGCTGGAGCAGGCCAAGCGCGCCTGGCACGAGACCGGCACGCCGTTCTGGGGCCTGTTGGATTTCACGGGCCGTGCGCAGGCCGAGTCCTGGGCCGCCTGGATCGACGCGAACCTGCCCAACGGCCAGCAGGTCTGGGGCTGGTCGATGTGGGTCTGCGCCGTGGTCTATGTGGCGGTTTCGCTGGGCCAGCAGCTGGTGAAGCGCCGCGTGTTCGACCTCGACCGGCTGCTGCACCGCGGCAAGTGGGCGGTGGCGGGCGAGTTCGAGGGCACGGGGCAGGCGGTTTCGCGGGGCTGGCGCGCCATCGGCATCACCGACGAGTTCGGCCGGCGCGACAAGTTCCTCTACGTCATGACCTGGAGCTGGAACCTGGCCTGGATGGCGGTCTTCGCCATCGGCACCATCTTCTTCCTTTCCCGCCGCCTGACGGACGGCGGCTGGTCCGGCTACGACACACAATGGCTCCGCTTCTGGCACACGCGCTTCTGGATCGAGATCGTCGTCTCGTCGCTGGTGATGATCTGGTTCACCATCGGCGGCGTGCGCGACGTTCGCCGCATGCTGCGTGACCTGCGCGACCGCAAGCGCGACGACTCGGATGACGGGTACGTGCACGAGGACCGCGGCACCGACGGCTGAAAGATCTCCCGGATTGATGGGGCGGCCGATCATTGTGATGCCCCGAACACACCTCGCGAACGCTCCCCGCTGTGGCACCGGCGGCTTTCACCCCCGACCAGGCCGTGATTCTCCACCGAAAGTCGCCCCCGCAACCGCCTTTGGCCACCGGTCCACTCTTCCAGGTCCCTGACGCGGCTTCCGGCCCGGTGCTTGCGCTCTTCCCTGACAGGAAGCAGACGCTCGCCGACCGCACCAGGCCCAGCCGCGGGCGGTTGTCGTTGGCGCTGCGTCCAGGACTGGGGTTCCGCCATGCGCCGGGCTCGGGGAAAGCGTGCGGACAGCACTGCCGGCATCTGCATTCCGGTATTCCCTTTGCCTGTGCGCATTTCGCGGCAGGCGCGCCGGCACCGTCGCGCCGCCCGGCTTCGCGGCCCTGACTGTCGCCGGTGCGAACGCCGGGCCCTACATCGCCATCATCAACTGGACCTGGACGGCTACGCGGAGCCGATGTTTCCCAACGGCACGCCGGGCGCCTGTGGTGGTGGGCAAGCGCGGGCACCGACCGGCTCCGGGTCCGTCACTTCATCGGGCCCGCTGCGGTTCCGATGACCCTGACGATGCTCCGCAACCCCTTCAACAGGCGTCCGCCTCACGATCGAAGGGGTCGCTCGGCGGCAGCGCATCACTTCGCATCTACGACAGGCGGGCCAGCTTCGTGCGCCGGCTCGCGACGGAGACGGCGGCACGCTGCCGTTGACACTGGTTTGGGACGGGCGTGACCAGGGCGGTGCAAGACTGAAGGCGGGCACCTATTACGTCGTGCTCGGCGTCGGCGACCAATGGCTGGCGCAGACCATCGCGATGACACCGTGACACGGGACAGGAGACAACCATGAAGAAGCCGAACCTGCTGATCGCATTCGCGACGCTGCTCGCGATACTCGCCGTCGGCGGGTGCGCAGGCACCTACGATCCGGGGCAACCCGCCGGCTACGCCCCGGCTGCCTACGGAACCGACGAGAGCGACTTCTACAGTGCCCTTGCGCCCTACGGGGACTGGATCCGTTCGAATCGCTACGGCCTGGTGGAGCCCGTACGACAAGCTGGTCGACTGGCGCCCCTACACCGACGGCGAATGGGTCTGGACCGACTACGGCTGGGCCTGGGCTGCGAACGAGGACTGGGGCTGGGCCACCTATCAATACGGCCGCTGGTACGACGATCCGTACGACGGATGGTGCTGGGTGCCGGCCGGGAGTGGGCTCCCGCCTGGGTCGCCTGGCGCGAAGGCGGCGGCTGGGTCGGTTGGGCGCCGCTGCCTCCGGAACTCGCCTGGGGCAACGGGGGCTGGCAGGGCAACAACGACTGGGATCGCCTGCCCGGCGTGGAACACTACTGGTGGAGCTTCTGCCGGGACCGCGACCTGCCCGGGCCCGGGATCATCAGGCGGTTGGCGCCGCGTCACCGGGCGGTGGTCCTGATCGGCGAGACGCGCAACGTCACCGACTACACCATGTGTCAACTCGCGCTTCGGCAATCGCAGCCTTGATGTCGCGGCCATTCGCCGGGCTTCCGGCAAGAAGATCGAGACGCGCCGCATCGCGGACCTTGCGACACCCCGACCGACCCTAAGGGCCAGCTTTCCCGCGGCACCTACAACGCCTACCGGCCGCAATTGAAGGGTCCGGTGGCGGGCAGTGAGCCGGCAACGTCCGCCAGTCGCACCCCGAGCCGACGCAGGCCGAGGAA